>JAUNWG010000024.1 GCA_030540435.1 Eubacteriales bacterium | reverse complement strand
TCTGCTTTTCCAGCAGCTTTTTCTTTCGGGTGATGTCGCCGCCGTAGCACTTGGCAAGCACATCCTTGCGCATCGCCTTGATGGTCTCGCGGGCGATGATCTTATTGCCGATCGCCGCCTGTACCGGGACCTCAAACAGCTGGCGCGGGATGTTTTCCTTCAGCTTTTCCACAATGCGGCGTGCGCGGGCATATGCCTTGTCCGTATGGACGATAAACGACAGCGCGTCCACCGGGTCGCCGTTGAGCAGGACGTCCAGCTTGACCAGGCTGGACTTGCGGTAGCCGATCAGCTCGTAGTCCAGCGACGCATAGCCGCGGGTGCGCGACTTGAGCGCGTCAAAGAAGTCATAGATGATCTCGCCCAGCGGCAGCTCATAGTGCAGCTCGACGCGGTCGGTGTCGATATATTGCATGTCCTTGTACACGCCGCGGCGCTCTTGACACAGATCCATGATGTTGCCGACGTATTCGCTGGGCGTCATGATGTTCGCCTTGACATACGGCTCTTCGGCGTAGTCCAGCGTGGTCGGGTCGGGGTAATTGAGCGGGTTGTCGATATATTCCTCCGCGCCGTCCGTGCGCTTGATTTTGTAGATAACGCTCGGCGCGGTAGTGATGAGGTCGAGGTCGTATTCGCGCTCCAGACGCTCCTGAATGATCTCCATGTGCAGCAGACCGAGGAAGCCGCAGCGGAAGCCGAAGCCCAGCGCGATCGAGCTTTCCGGCTCAAATGTGAGCGAAGCGTCGTTCAGCTGGAGCTTTTCCAGCGCGTCGCGCAGGTCAGGATAGCGCGCGCTGTCCGCGGGATACACGCCGGAGAATACCATCGGCTGCACCTTGCGGTAGCCGGGCAGCGGCTGTGCGGCGCGGTTTTCTGTGCCGGTCACGGTGTCGCCCACGCGGGTATCGGATACATTTTTAATGGAAGCGGTAAAATAACCGACCTCGCCTGCCATCAGCCCGTCCGGGGACGGCTCCAGCGTCAGCGGGCGCATATAGCCGGTCTCCACAACCTGGAACTGTGCGCCGGTCGCCATCATGGATACCTTCATGCCCGGCTTGATGCAGCCCTGCATTACACGGATGTAGACGATGACGCCGCGGTAGGTGTCATACTGGCTGTCGAAGATCAGAGCCTGTAACGGGGCGTTGACGTCTCCGTCCGGCGCAGGGATATCGCTGACGATGCGTTCGAGCACCTCGTCGATGTTGATGCCCATTTTTGCGGATACCTCCGGCGCATCCTCCGCCGGGATGCCGATGATATCCTCAATCTCGTGCTTGGCGCGTGCCGGGTCAGCAGACGGCAGGTCGATCTTGTTGACGACCGGCAAAACCTCCAGATTGTGCTCAATGGCAAGGTAGGTGTTCGCAAGCGTCTGTGCTTCGATGCCCTGTGTGGCGTCGACAACGAGCACTGCGCCCTCACAGGCAGCCAGCGAACGGGACACTTCATAATTGAAGTCCACATGGCCCGGCGTGTCGATCAGGTTCATCTGATAGGTTTTTCCATCCTGCGCTTCGTAGTCCATGCGCACGGCGCGCGCCTTGATGGTGATGCCGCGCTCGCGTTCCAGCTCCATGTTGTCCAGCAGCTGGCTTTCCATTTCGCGCTGCGTGACGGTGTGGCACTGCTCCAGCAGGCGGTCGGCCAGTGTCGACTTGCCGTGGTCAATATGCGCCACAATTGAAAAATTGCGGATAAGAGACTGATCCTTCATGCGTTCTCCTTATTATCCTTTCTATAGCAGCCGCGGAGAGCTGTCCCTCCGCCGTTTTTTATCGTAAATATTAGTATAACATAGCGGTTCGCGCGGTGCAATGGTTTCATGATGCGCTGCATGATCTATTCAGCGCCGCTTAGCGTGCTACAATCCTCAGTCTTCGCCTACGGCGAATCCAGCTCCTTTCAAAAGGAGCCTTGCGCGCTCCCGCGCGGGTGCGTATGCACCGTGGCTTTCATCCTCCCGCCCCGCGGTACGCCAGCCCTTTGGTTTCAATGCGGTGCAGGTCGTAATAAAAGCAGACGAGCTGGAAGACACCGGCGGCGACCCACGCAAGGCCGTCCATACAGAACAGGCCGGTCACGCCGATGAACTGCGGCAGCAGCAGCGCAGCCCCCGCGCGTGCAAAAAATTCAAATACGCCGGACAGCATCGGCGCAATGCTGTCGCCCAGACCCTGCAGCGCATAGCGGTAGACGTTCATCAGATAGGCCGCGACCAGGAACAGGCTCAGGATAAACAGATACTGGTATGCCGTGTCCAGCACCTGTGCGGCGTGCGCCGCATTGGCGGAGACGAACAGGCTGACCACCTGCCGACCAAAGACGAGCATGACCGCCATAATGCAGCAGGCAAGGACAATACCGATGATGACGGCGCGCCGCAGACCTGCCTTGACGCGGTCAAGCCGGTTTGCGCCCCAGTTCTGTCCGATAAAGATGGACGTCGCCGCACCCAGCGCGGTTGCGGAGCAGTCAAGCAGCCCGTGCAGCTTGTTGGTCGCCGTGAAGCCTGCTACAACGACATAGCCATAGGTATTGATGGCGGACTGCGCCACAATGCCGCCGACCACGACGATCATCTGCGCCAGCGCCAGCGGGATGCCCAACCGGCACAGCGTCGCCATGACCGCGCCGTCCGGCGTCCAGTCGGCACGGGACAGCGTAAACACCGACATGCGCAGGATCACGGACAGGCAGTATACAAAAGCAATTAGCTGCGCGAGCAGCGTTGCAAGGGCTGCACCGATAATGCCCCAGCGGAACACGAGCACAAACAACAGGTCGAGTAAAATATTGCACGATCCGGCAACGCCCATGGCAATGAGCGGGCTTTTGCCGTCACCGACGGAACGCAGGAAGCCGGCTGACATATTATATGCCATGACGACCAGCGTGCCGGCGTACATCGTGGTCAGGTAGGTCCGCGCGCCGGCAAGGATGTTGTCCGGTGTTTTCAACAGCTGCAGCATGGGCAGCGCAAGCGCGATGCCTGCGGCGGTGAGCAGGGTGCCGATGATGGCGCACAACAGGACGGACATGGTGATGGCTTTTCGGAAGTCCTGTTTGTTGCCCGATCCAAAGGTCTGGGAGACAAGCACGGCAAAGCCCTGTGTCATTGCCTGCACGGCCCATAAAACCGCCCAGTACAGCCAGTCGGTAGCGCCCAGTGCAGCCAACGCCTCCACACCGACGCCGCGTCCGACAATGACGGCGTCTACAATCGTATACAGCTGTTGACCGAGATTGGTGAGGATCAGCGGAAAGGCAAAGCGTAAGATCAGCTTTGTCGGGCTGCCGCTGGTCATATTTGTTGTGCGTTCCATGTTTCTCAGCTCCTTCTGCAATTAGTATACTAAATTTTTCTTCTCACGGCGAGAGTCTATTTTGCTTTGTTCTGCACATACTGGAAGTGCCGGAAAAATGCCCAAATTTTCGCGGAAAAGAGGGTGGAGAAACGGTCAGATTTACAGCAATTTTCCACATTCACAAATTATTCACAGATTTTCTTCGCCTTTTGCTTGACAATACGGGAAGGGGGTGGTATCTTGTATTTAGCACTCAGGAGGTTCGAGTGCTAAATCTTCAAAACAAAAAGTGCCAAAGCACCCGGAATCCATCAGGAGGTGAGGACCGTGGAGCTGTCCGCACGCAAAAAACTGATTTTAAAGACCATCATCGGAGACTATATCCGCACGGCAGAACCAGTCGGTTCGAAGGCGATCGCAAGCCGTCCGGAGCTGCGCTTTTCTTCTGCAACCATCCGCAATGAAATGAGTGAGCTGGAGGAAATGGGGTATCTGGAAAAACCGCATACCTCCGCAGGGCGTATCCCATCCCCGGCAGGCTACCGGCTGTACGTCGATGAGCTGATGGGACAGCCGGATCTCAGCGCCGCAGATGTTGACCGCATCAATTCAGTGATGAAGCTCAAAGCCAAGGAATTGGACCGCATGGTCTCCGAGGCCGGAAAGCTGATCTCCAACCTGACCGAATACACCACGCTTGCCGTCACGCCGTATTTACAGCGCATGACCATCCGCAAGTTCCAGATTATTTCGGTCAGCACGCTGGATTTTGTCATTGTCGTTGTCACGGACAGCGGCGTTGTCAAAAATGAAATGCTGCGTACCGAAACGCCAGTCACAGCGGATGAGGCAGAGCTGTTGACCTATGTACTCAACCAGACGCTCACCGGTATCCCGATCGACACGATCACACCGGAACGGTTTGATATCGTCCGCCGCGCCGCAGGCGCCACTGCGCTGCTTGTCCCGCTGGCGCAGTTCCTCGATGCGTTCATCGAGGAGATGAGCGAACAGAAGGTATTCCTGCAGGGCGCATCCAAGCTGCTGGCATATCCCGAATACCGCGATGTACACAAGGCGCAGGAGCTGCTGGACTTTATTTCAGACGGCAGCAATATGCCGGCGCTGCGTACATTTACCCGCGATATCGACGGCGTGCGCATCACCATCGGCCCGGAAAACGGCAGTGGTCCGATGCAAACTGCCAGCATGGTATATGCGACCTATAATATCGGCTCGGTCGGCAAGGGTCTGATCGGCATTGTCGGTCCGACACGTATGGATTATGCAAAGCTGTCCGCACGGCTGGCTTTGTTCTCCAAGGGATTAAACAAGCTGATCGCAGAGACATTTTATGATGAGGACAAATAAACATCAGAGGAAACAATAACTCTTCGGAGGAGGAACATCATGGAAACCAAAGACAGCGTAGAACAGGAAACTGTTCAGCAGGAAGAAGCTGCTGCTGCCGAGGAAACAAAGGCAGAGGAAGCGGCAGAACAGCCGCAGGAAACACCGGAGGAAAAGCTGCAAAAGCAGTTTGACGAGCTGAATGACCGGTATATGCGCATGGCAGCTGAATATGATAACTTCCGCAAGCGTGTCGCAAGGGAGCGCGATATGATCCGCTCAGATGCGACCGGCAAGGCGCTCACCGCCATCCTTCCGATCTATGACAATCTGGAACGGGCGCTGGCGCAGGAAACAGCGGATACAGAGTATAAAAAGGGCGTTGAAATGACAGCCCGCCAGTTTGATTCCGCGCTCGAATCCCTCGGCGTGGAGGTCATAGCAGCACAGCCGGGTACGGAATTTGATCCGACCATCCACAATGCGGTGATGCATGTGGAGGATGAAGACCTCGGTGAAAACTGCATCGTGGAATGCTTCCAAAAGGGCTTCCGCCACGGCGACAAGATCATCCGCACCGCGATGGTCAAGGTCGCAAACTAATTCAATTTTTGTAAAACATTATCTTTATCTAATAGGAGGAAATTATCATGGGTAAGATCATCGGCATCGATTTAGGTACAACCAACTCGTGCGTAGCAGTAATGGAGGGCGGCGAAGCCGTCGTTATCCCGAACAGCGAAGGCGCACGTACCACACCGTCTGTTGTAGCATTTAACAAGCAGGGCGAGCGCATTGTCGGCCAGACCGCAAAGAATCAGGCCGTTACCAATGCAGAGCGCACCATCATTTCCATCAAGCGTCATATGGGCTCGGATTACCGCGTATCCATCGAGGATAAGAAGTATTCCCCGCAGGAGGTTTCCGCAATGATCCTGCAGAAGCTGAAGGCGGATGCAGAAGCATATATCGGCTCCCCGGTAACCGATGCGGTTATCACCGTTCCGGCATACTTCACCGACGCACAGCGTCAGGCAACCAAGGATGCAGGCAAGATCGCTGGCCTGAATGTACAGCGTATCATCAACGAGCCGACCGCAGCTGCACTGGCGTATGGCGTAGATAAGGAATCCGAGCAGAAGGTCATGGTTTATGACCTGGGCGGCGGCACGTTCGACGTCTCCATTCTGGAGATCGGCGACGGCGTTCTGGAGGTTCTGGCAACCGCAGGTAACAACCGTCTGGGCGGCGACGACTTTGACCAGCGCATCATCGACTGGATGGCATCTGAGTTCCAGAAGTCCAACGGCATCGACCTGCGCGGCGACAAGATGGCAATGCAGCGCCTGAAGGAAGCTGCTGAGAAGGCAAAGATCGAGCTTTCCGGCGTAGCAACCACCACCATTTCCCAGCCGTATATCACCGCGGATGCAACCGGCCCGAAGCATCTGGAGCTGACCCTGACCCGTGCAAAGTTCAATGAGCTGACCCACGATCTGGTAGAGGCTACCATGGGCCCGGTAAACCAGGCACTGAGCGATGCAGGCCTGTCTGCAAACGACCTGTCCAAGATCCTGCTGGTCGGCGGTTCCACCCGTATCCCGGCTGTACAGGAAGCAGTAAAGAAGATCACCGGTAAGGATGCATTCAAAGGCATCAACCCGGACGAATGCGTTGCAGTTGGCGCAGCAATTCAGGGCGGCGTCCTCGGCGGCGAGGTCAAGGATGTCCTGCTGCTCGACGTTACCCCGCTGTCTCTGGGTATTGAGACACTGGGCGGCGTATGCACCAAGCTGATCGAACGCAACACCACCATCCCGACCAAGAAGAGCCAGATCTTCTCTACCGCAGCGGATAATCAGCCGTCTGTTGAGATTCATGTTCTGCAGGGCGAGCGTGAGATGGCAGCGGACAACAAGACACTGGGCCGCTTCAATCTGGACGGCATTGCACCGGCACGCCGCGGCGTTCCGCAGATCGAAGTTACCTTTGACATCGATGCAAACGGTATCGTAAATGTATCTGCAAAGGATCTGGGCACCGGCAAGGAGCAGAAGATCACCATCACCGCATCTACTAACCTGTCTGATGATGAGATCAACAAGGCAGTTGAGGATGCAGAGAAGTTTGCAGAGGAAGACAAGAAGCGCAAGGAAGCCGTTGAGATCCGCAACAATGCAGAACAGCTGGCATTCCAGTGCGAGACAACACTGTCTGAGCTGGGCGATAAGCTGGATGCAGCGGATAAGTCCGCAGTTGAGGCTGAGATCACCAAGGTACGCGATGCACTCAAGGGCACGGATACCGATGCGATCAAGGCGGCATCTGATGCACTGACAGCAAAGTTCCAGGAGGTTTCCGCAAAGCTGTATCAGCAGGCAAACCCGCAGGGTGGTGCTGAGGGCTTTGACCCGAACAACTTTGCAGGCGGCGCACAGGGCGGCCAGACCGGCGCAAACGGCGACCAGTATTACGACGCTGACTTCAAGGATGTATCTGACGACAAGTAAGACATACCAGAATACAATGGCAGGCAGGTCGGAAAGCGGCCTGCCTTGCTGGCTGTTTATCCATCGATTTGATATGTTGAATTGGCGGCGCTGCTGCGGGCAGTCCGCTACTACATGCAGGAGGGTCATAGCATATGGCTGATAAAAGAGATTATTATGAGGTGCTTGGCGTCAGCAAGGGTGCGACGGATGACGAGATCAAAAAGGCGTACCGCAAGCTGGCAAAAAAGTATCATCCTGATGTGAATAAAGACAATCCCGAAGCGGCAGAAAAATTCAAGGAAGCAAGCGAAGCCTATGAGATCCTGTCGGATAAGGAAAAGCGCTCCCGTTATGACCAGTTCGGCTTTGCAGGTGTAGACCCGAACTACGGCGCAGGACAGGGCGGCGGCTTTGGCGGCTTCAGCAGCAGCGGCTTCGGCGATTTCGGCGATATTTTCGACAGCTTCTTTGGCGGCGGCTTCAGCAGCGGCGGCACGCGGCAGAACCGTGCGAACGCACCGCGCCAGGGCGAATCGCTCCGCCGTTCGGTCATGCTGAGCTTTGAAGAAGCTGCATTTGGCTGTGAAAAGGAGATTACCATTGACCGCGTGGAGACCTGTCCGGAATGCGGCGGCAGCGGCGCGGAAAAGGGCTATACGCCGGAGACCTGTTCCAATTGCCATGGCACCGGTACGGTACAGCAGACCCAGCGCACGCCGTTCGGTACATTCTCGTCCACGGGTGCGTGTCCGAACTGCCGCGGCACGGGTAAGATCATCAAAAAGCCATGTAAGAATTGTCATGGTACCGGTCAGGAACGCCGCAGCCGCAAACTGAGCGTGAAGATCCCGGCTGGTATCGATGATGGACAGAGCGTTGCACTGCGCGGTCAGGGCGGCGCCGGTGTCAACGGCGGCCCGGCAGGCGATGTGATCGTCACTGTTTCTATCCGTCCGCATCCGCTGTTCCAGCGTGATGGCTACGATGTATGGTGCGAGGTACCGATCTCCTATGCGCAGGCATGCCTTGGCGATAAGCTGATCGTCCCGACGATCGACGGCAAGGTGGAATACACCATGCCGGCAGGCACACAGCCGGGTACGGTATTCCGTATGCGCGGCAAGGGTATTCAGGCAGTCAATAACCGCGGACGCGGCGACCAGTTTGTCAAGGTGACGCTGGAAGTACCGAAGAACCTGTCGGATAACCAGAAGGAGCTGCTGCGCAAGCTGGAGGACAGCGACACGCCGCAGAACCACCCGGGACGGCGCTCGTTCCGCGAGAAAATGAAGAATTTGTTCAAAAAGGATGATAAGTAAGCATAACGATGCCCTCCCAAAAGCGGGAGGGCATTTTTGTACGGTATGAACTTATCGGTTTTCACTTGCCGATATCGCGTGCAGCTTCTTCCATTGCGCGCTGCGCGCTTTCTGCTGCATTGTTGCAGCCGTGTAATCCGTAATACACATAAAAAATTCTGACGGTAGCGTGGTACTTTGTCTGCGGGTCGACGGGTTCGCCGTTTTGCAGCTGTTCCAGCGCCGACAGCTCAACAGAGATCAGGCGAGACAGTTGCTCCAATGTGATATGATATTCCTGTATGATATCATGCAGCAAAGCGGTAACTTTCTCGTCGTCGTCGACCTCCAGACCGGGACCCAAAATCATGCACAGGTGAAACAATGCCGACCGCTCCGCTGGAGGAACACTGCCGGTATTGCCAGAACGATACTGATCGAGCTGTTCGGGCGATATGTGAATCAAATCAGCAATCGCTTTGGCGGAGATTTTATCGGATGAAATCAATTCGTTGATGATGTCTGTTAGTTTTCCGCTTCTGTGTATCATAAAAATCACCATGACCAGACGAAGTAGTTGTTGAGAAGGGTTGTTACAATCTTCTTTTAGAATAAATAGTTTAGACTCCCAATGCAACATGTTTTCAGGTTTTTGAGTTGTTTGCAAATTATTGACAATTCGCAGAAGTTTCGATGCGACAGAGATGTACTACTGAGCCAAATAGGATAGAAGCGATATTACGATTTATTCGGTATGATTCCCGGATACGAAAGATCACCTTGAAATCTGTCGGAATCCAGCGAAAGTAAATATGCAGCTAACTCATGATATATTTCTTCATTATTATCACAGACTGCGTATATGCGATTGGAGATCAAGCAAAAATCTGGAAAGACGTCGATCCAATATCCATTTGGAAGATCTGCTATGATAACACGTTGATCGGGCAGGTGTTCTTTCTCTTGAGTCATTTGCAAATGCTGCGCCTGTGCCAGTATATTGGCAATATGCTCTGATTCTTCCATTGTGAGATCAACAGATGGGAAGGGCGACTTTCCTTCCACAGAGAGCAGCGTATCGGATACACCTGCCCGTACGGATTCTTCCAGTGAAAGAGAGGAAAGTTCCCGTGAAAACTGTCTGAATGTTACATAGTCTTTCGCCGCAGGAATCCATATCCATGAGAGACAGACAACAACGATCAGAATAAGCGGGAAAATGTAATGGAAAAACCACTTGATATTCTCGTTTTTCTTCATAGAATCCTCCTCTCCGGTTGTTAGCAGTGTATAGCCTCCTAAGAAAAAGAGGTCTTTTTCGCTTGGTTGTACTGATTCCATTATAATTTGGCATGATGAAATACCGCAATAGAAAAAATGTACGAAAAAGCTACATTATTTTCTACAGAGAAGAATGTCCTAAAATGTGTGCGGTAAATATACATAATCTGGATATGCCTGCGGGATGAATAACACACATCCTCAGCCTCCTTTTGAAAGGAGCTGGATTCGCCGTAGGCGAAGACTGTGGATTGTAGCTAACTAGGTACTTCGCCACAAAGTTTGTTCAGTGCCACTTAGCGTGCAACAATCTCCGGCCAGACCAACACTGCCGCTTTCAAAAGGCGCCTTGCGCCTTTCTGCGTGAGAGGGGATTCCCCATACAAATTTGACTTCCACTGTTAAATATAGTACGATATGGGTACCCTAATCCACATAGCAGGAAAGGAAGTGGAAGGCAATGTTTTTTAGTTTTTTCGGACCATTTGGAAATGGCGGAGATAATGGAAACCCGTTTCAGAGCGATCCATTCGGGCAAGGCCCCGGTCAGCAGCAGAATCCCTTCTCCGGTATGAACCGGCAGCAGGGCAGTGCAAAGGATATGTTCCGCAATTTTTTTAACGGAAAGCCAACCTATGGCAAGACCAAGCCGAGCAGGGTCATATTGACAGCAGTTATCTTTCTGGTACAGCTGTTTGTGCAGTTTTATATCATGCTGCCGGCGATCAATATTCAGAATATGGATTTCTGGCTGTTTGTCGGAGAAAATCTCATTATTCTGCTGGCGCTGACCGCGCTGCTTTGTACGGGTTCGCTGGCGAAAAATATCCGTAAGGTCGTGCTGGCGGTCATTGGCATCGGCGTTGTTGCAGCGGTTGCACTCAGCCTGCTGTCCAGCCCGATTTTGCAGTCGCACCGGTATGCGGATATCATCAGTGCGGACATTGAACAAAAGGAGATCGCAGAATACACCCCGACGATCGACAATGTCCCGCTGCTTGACAAGGACAGCGCTGCACGTTTGGCAAACCGTGCGCTGGGCAATCTCGTGGATGAAGTTTCCCAGTTTGAGCTGTATAACACCTATCAGGCAACCGTAGACGGCGCGCCGGTTCGTGTGCAGCCATTGGATTATGTCGGCTTTGTCAAATGGTTCCTCAATCGGAATACCGGTATTCCGGCATATATTACCGTTGATATGAAAACGCAGAATACGCAGATCGTCCGTATGCCGGAGGGCGAAGGCATTAAGTATTCCCAAAACGCATATTTCAATGACAATCTGACACGGCATGTGCGCTTCCGTTATCCGTGTGATATGTTGGGTACACCGCATTTTGAATTAGACGAGAATGGGAATCCATACTGGGTTTATCCGGTGCTGGAGCATAAGATCATGCTCTTTAACGGTACGGATGTAAAGGGTGTCATTACCGTTGACCCGGTGACAGGCGACTGCCAGCGGTATATGCTGGGAGAGATCCCGGATTGGATCGACAATGTTTACAGCCCGGAATTGATTATGCAGCAGTATGACTGGTATGGCAGCTATCAGAGCGGCTGGCTCAATTCTGTCATTGGACAGAAGGGCGTCGTACAGGCAACAGAGGGCTACAATTATATCCCGAAGGGCAACGACCTGTATATGTACACCGGTGTGACCTCCGTCGTCAGTGATGAATCCAATATCGGTTTTATCTTTACCAATCTGCGCACACGGGAAACAGAATTTTATGAAATTGCCGGTGCAGAGGAATTTTCCGCGATGGAAAGTGCGGAGGGCGTTGTTCAGCATCTGAACTATGACGCGACCTTCCCAATCCTGTTGATGATCGAAGGACAGCCGACGTATACTGTGGCATTGAAGGACAATGCCGGTCTGGTCAAGCAGTATGGCATGGTCAATATGGCACAATATCAGCTCGTTGCGACTGGTGCCACGATCACCGATTGCCTGGAAAATTATCGTGCATTGCTGGAGCGCAATGGTGCGCAGGTTTCTGAATCCGCAACAACAGAGTTGAGCGGTGTGATCGATGATATCCGCACAGCAGTCATCAATGGCACGACGTATTATTATATCCGCCTGCAGGGCAATGAGGTATATTATATCCTGAGTGCAGCGGAAAACGAGCAGGCTGTACTGCTCAATGTCGGTGACACAGCAGAGCTGAATGTAGAAACTGCGGACGAGGGCAACGAGCTGCAAAAGGCCGGGCTGAAGGGTGCGACCGCCGCTGTTGCCGCGCAGGAAGAGCAGACGCAGACGGAGAGCGAGATCATCGATACGGAGATACCGGAAACGCAGGAGTGATGAATGCACTGTGCTGCGTTTGGAGATTTCATGCAGTGAATCAATCTTACCGCGAATGAAGAGAGGTCGCGTCCTGCCAGTGGCAGGCGAGCGCAGCGAGAGCGAGCCCCCGGCTAATGTAACGAACCGTGCCGCGTTTGAAGATTTCATGCAGTTAATAGCTTTTACCGCGAATGAAGAGAGGGAACCGGCGTCGGTTCCCTCTCTTCGCTCTCCTTCGACACCAAAGAACCGATGGTTCTCTGGACTCTCCTCTGTACCGCCGCGCTCGCGCTCCATGACGCCAAAAGCGCCGCGCGCGGCATTTACCTGGGCTGGCTGAGATTTCAGGTAAGCGACAGCATGTTTTTATTCTCAGCGCACGGGGTTTTCCTTGCGCACGAACCAAAGGAGCCTATTGGCCCGTTCGTATGATTCCTTTGGCGCATTGCAACCATGAAAAACACGCCAAATTGTGAACAATTTGTAAAGAATGAAAAAATTTCAAAAATCGTGTTGCATTTTTGCGGGATAAAACGTCTTATATAATAGAAAGGTTTGTAGGACAAGCCTATTCCGCAGGAGGGAGAGGCCGTCTGTAAGCGACAACTGCGTGAATAAACGTGGAATTTACAGAGAGTGCCCCCAATTATTTTGTTTGTATACAATTCCCTGAAGTGGTGCTGTGCAGTAACCACTATCCTCTTTTTACCCTTCAATATTTGTGGCGATGTCATTGGTACTGCGGAGGGGAATTGTTGCAATACCGTTGTATGCAATTCCCTGAAGTGGTGCTGCGTAGGAACCACTATCCTCTTTTTACCCTTCAATCTTTTGTGGCGACGCCGTTGGCGCTGCGGAGGGGGATTGCTGCAATGTCATTCGTTTCCTTGTCCGGGAGAGCTTTTGGATACACGGGAGTGAATATGAGCTGAACATAAAAAGACGCTATACCAAGCTGGTACAGCGTCTTTTCTGTATTATGTGGAAATCAACCGGTGATGGGGCAAACTGGCGGACCATCCGTCCGGCAGGTTTGCGTTGTACTTCTCGCTCTCACTATACTCGGCAAGAATATATCCAATTCTTATTTTCCTTCCAAGCGTCCATATAGTGTAAATATATGATTCAAAAACGCTTCTACTGCCTCAAATTGTTCTGGAGATAAACGTTCCAACCTCTCTGTTAAATAAAAAACGTCATTTTTCTCTTGTGAGCCAAAGAGAATGGAATCGCTTGAAATGGACAGCTTTTCACAAATACGTTTCAATGTGGAAACTGTGATTCCTGCAACGCCACGTTCGATATCTGAAACGTTCTTCGTTCCTAAACAAACCAATTCGCCGAATTGTTCCTGCGTTAGTCCTGCCCGCTCTCTTGCAATACGGATTTGATTACCAATATAAATATTGATCGGTTTCTTTTCCCTCATCGCGCTTGTCACCTTTATAAATCTTTAGACCACATGTTCGCTGTAAGGCTGGTTTAGTGCCGTCCAGCGTGCTACAATCCTCAGTCGGCTTCGCTGCTGTTACTTTGGCCGGAGGCTCGTTCTTGCTACGCTCGCCTGCCACTGGCAGGACGCGACCTTTCAAAGGGGCCTAAGGGCAATGCCGGTAAATCCGACGCACTAAATTCTCACTTGCTTTATTCATTCCTCGGGTGGTATAAATTCCAACAGATCGCCAATTTCACAATGCAATACTGTGCACAATCTTGCTAGTACATCTGTATCCAGACGCGTGATCGTATTATTGCAGTAATGGTTGAGCTGTGTCCGCTGCATTTCTGCCCGTTGACTTAGCTTGTTTTTACTGATTCCGTTTTTCTCGATCAGTTCTGTCAGATGTATTTTTATTTTGCCGTATTGATTCAAAGTCTCACCAACCTATTAAAAGAATTGACAAGTATAGTGTAACTTTGTTAGAATGTCTTTATAAGTTGTAAGAAATTATGTCCTACTAATTGCACACTGCAACAAATCACACATATATAGGTGGTGAATTTACCATGTCTAAAAACGGCGATTATTATAAATTTATAGATCACATGTTCGACGCTGACCTGCTGAATACCATCCTAGAAATGCATGTGGATGTCCAGCACAATACTGGCACAGACCTTGAAGAACTGGAGTTTTTCGACTGCTTAGAACCTCTATATCGCGGATTATCGCAGCCACAAAGGGAAAACCTACACCGGCTGGAATGCCTATTCCGAAAGAATATACGCTACGCCATGCGGTTTAGCTTTGCCCGCGGCGTTTACAGCGGTTTTGATGATACGCCCTTCATGCGTGATTACGATGTTCTGGTACGAGATCAGCTGCTGACTCTGCCAAACATGAAGAAGTATCCTGAATATCACCACCGAGCTGATACGATTCTAAAAATTTGTAACGACATGCTAGAGCAGCTGGATGGCGATTTGCGGGAGCATTTTGTTTGCTTCGAGTGTGGATGGGAAAATCGTGTACAGAGCGTTGCATACTTATCCTATATCTTCGGATTCCTCTATGCCCAAGACCTGCGTGCACAAATCTCCAAACATGTCGATCCAGAACTACTTTGAAAGTGGCAGCTCCCATGCCTCCCTCGGATGAGGGAGGTGTCATTTGCGTCAGCAAATGACGGAGGGAGTGAAAAGGTAAGTCTCTTGCGCTAAAATAAACCCCGATAAAAACACTTCGCGTTTCCCTCCCTCAGTCACGGCTGCGCCGTGCCAGCTCCCTCATCTGAGGGAGCCTAAGGGCGATACTGGTAAACAAAAGCTATAGTTTTTTATACACGGAAAAAGACGCCGTACCGAGCGGGTACAGCGTCTTTTTGATTACAAGTTATATAGAAATGAACCGGCGAAGGGGCAAACTGGCGGACCGTCTGTCCGACAGGTTTGCAGTGCGCGGGAGCGCACCAAACATTTCTTTTGTTCTAATCTTTTCTTTTTGCAAAGAAAAGATTAGTGGCATTTTGCCAGCAGCTTTTCCCATTGTTCGTCGACGTACTGCTGCGCCTGTTCGATCATCCATTCGTTGCCCGGCTTGAAGCAGTGCTTGAAGCGACCCTGCTTGACCATGAATTCCTCTACCGGCAGCTTTTTGCTCGGCATATAGGTCAGGCGCCATTCGCCGTCCACAACCTCATACATCGGCCAGACACAGGTATCCACAGCCAGACGGCAAATCTGTGCCATGTCCTGCGCCTGGAAACGCCAGCCGCGCGGGCACGGGCTGAGTACATTCAAAAATGCAGCGCCTTCGGTGTAGATCGCCTTGTGCGCCTTCTCATGCAGATCGCGGAAGTTGCCGAGGAACGTAGTCTGTGCAGCATACGGGATGTTGTGTGCCGCCAAGATCTCCGTCAGGTTCTTTTTGTTCTGCTTTTTGCCGTAAGAAGCCGTACCGACCGGCGTGGTCGTTGCATCAGCAAAACGCGGGGTGGAGGACGAACGCTGGATACCGGTGTTCATATATGCCTCGTTGTCGTAGCAGACATATACCATGTCATGCCCGCGTTCCATCGCGCCGGACAGCGACTGGAAACCGATATCATACGTACCGCCGTCGCCGCCGAAGGTGATGAACTTGTAATTATCCTGAATCTTACCCTTTTTCTTGAGGACATTATATGCAGCCTCTACGCCGCCGCAGGTCGCAGCGGCATTTTCAAAGGCACAATGGATGTAGCTGTCAGTATATGCAGTATATGGATACAGGAAGGAGGAAACTTCGAGACAGCCGGTCGCGTTGGTGACGACGGCCTTGTCCTCTTCCTCCAGCGCACGCAGTACGGCGCGCACAGTGATGCCTGCGCCGCAGCCGGCACACAGACGGTGACCGCCGACAAAGCGCTCTTTCTTCGATAACTGTTCTTTCAAACTATAAGCCATGATGTGTTACTCCCTCTGTCCGATATGGCGGTAAACCTCACCGGTCTTGCCGGTCTCAACGATCTCATCCAGCTGGTCAAAGATATAGGTGCAGTCTTCCACGCGGAAGTCGCGGCCACCCAGACCATAGACATAATTGATCGCCTTCGGACGGTTTTCCAGATCATACATTGCGCTGCGGGTCTCCGCAAACAGCGGGCCGCCTGCGGCGGAAAAGCTCTCGGCCTTGTCCAAGATCGCAACTGCCTTGCAGCCGGACAACGCCTGTGCGATCTCGTCAAACGGGAACGGGCGGAATACACGGACCTTGACCATGCCGACCTTGCGGCCCTCTGCGCGCAGCTTGTCGACTGTCGCACGTGCAGTGCCGGCGGAGGAGCCAATCAGGACGATAGCAGTTTCTGCGTCTTCCATCCGGTATGCTTCAAAGAAGCCGTAATACCGTCCGGTCTGATCGCCGAACTTCTTGCCGACATCCAGAATGACCTGCTTGGCGCGCTTCATTGCTTCTGCCTGTGCTTTCTTTGCCTCCATATAGTACGGGGAAACGCCATACGGGCCGACAGCCAGCGGGTTTTCATGCTTGAGCAGATAGTTTTCCGGCTGGTATTCCCCGACAAAGTCCTTGACCATTTCATCGGTCTCCAGCTCGATATTTTCTACTGCGTGGGAGGTAATGAAGCCGTCCTGGCATACCATGATCGGCAGGCGGACTTCCGGGTTTTCACTGATCGGCATTGCCTGGATGTAGTTGTCATATGCCTCCTGGTTGTTCTCGGCAAAAATCTGGATCCAGCCTGCATCGCGTGCGCCCATCGCATCCGAATGGTCGTTGTTGATGTTGATCGGGCCGGTCAGCGCACGGGTGACCAGCGCCAGCGTGATCGGCAGGCGGTAGGAAGAAGCGACATACAGCAACTCCCACATCAGCGCAAGACCACAGGAGGAAGTCGCCGTGATGGCGCGGGCGCCGGCGGCAGCAGCGCCGATACAGGTGGACATCGACGAATGCTCGGATTCGACCGTGACAAACTCCGTGTCAACCGCACCGTCTGCAACATACTGTGCAAAATACTGCGGGATCTCGGTGGACGGGGTGATCGGGAAAGCACCCATAACGTCCGGGTTGATCTGTTTCATTGCATAGGCAACTGCCTCGTTGCCGGATAATCTTTCACGAATAGACATGGGTTACTTTTCCTCCTTTCCGAACGAGATCGCATGGAACGGACATACCTTATAACAGATGCCGCAGCCCTTACAGTGGTCAAAATCAAAATCCTGCCGCTTGCCTGCGGTGACCGGGATCGAGGAATCCGGACAGAACGGCGCGCACAGCAGGCACTGCTTGCACTTTGCCGGGTCCCACTTCGGCGCCATGGTGCGCCATTCGCCGGTGATAGTCATTTCTGCCGTAGCCGGCTCATAAATCTCACAGCCCGGAGTCAGCTCCTGCCACTTGGACTGCTCATTGATATCCTTTGCGTGAATCATCCTACTTGTACCTCTTGCATAGACTGGGTAAGCACGGTCATGTTGCCAGCGACAACCTGCGGCTTTGTTGCGAATTTGTGTTTGAACGATGCTTCCATGTTGGAAACAAACTGATCCGGATCAACGACGCCGGACACCTTGACGGTAGCGGCGAGCATCGGGGTGTTCGGGAAGTTCTTGCCCAGAACCTCTTCCGAGATGCGGCGCGCGTCGATGGTGCAGACGCGGCCTGCGTATTCGCCCAGCTCCTCGCGCACCTCAGCCGGTGTTTTCGCGGTGTTGACGATGATCGCGCCCTTCGGGTTCAGGCCGTTGAGCACATCGACTGTTTCGATCAGGCTCTCATCGACGACGACGACATAATCCGGGTCATAAATATTGGAATGTACGGTGCAGCGCGTATCACTGATACGGTTGTAGGCAGTGATCGGCGCGCCCATGCGCTCCGGGCCGTATTCCGGGAAGCCCTGAACATATTTGCCGGAGCTGAAGGCTGCATCAGCCAGGAGCAGGCAGGCCGTCTTGGCGCCCTGACCACCGCGGCCATGCCAGCGGATCTCGACTGTGTTTTCCATGAGAAATCTCCTCCATTTTATACATCAGATATCATTAAAAACAGCTTTTCTATCCATTCCGTGAAAAACATATAAAAAGCTCCCATCCGTAAAAGGACGAGAGCATGCGTGCTTCGTTATACCACCTGTTACTGCATACGTGCATATGCGCTTCCGATAACGGGGAAATCCGGCATAACCTACTCGACAGGGAAACCTGCTTTCGGCGTGCGACTCAGGAGTGATTTTCAGGATGCATATACTGCTGCCGGGCTTACACTGACCCCGGTTCGCTGGGAGGTTCTACGCAAACCTACTGTCTCCATCGCTGTCTTTTCAGCGGAATGTTCAGTTTGGTTAGTAACAAGTATAAGCAGTTTTGCCGTCGAATGCAATGGATAATGTGCACAAAAAGTAGTAGGGAATTATAGGCACATTCTGAAAACAATGCAGAGAATACAAACGAATGGGAAATTTTTTGTTAAAATCCGAAAATTCTCCGCAGTGCGGAAAAAAATCTGCTACAATAGGAGCGATAGAAACTTTTCCGCGGAAGGAGATATTTTTGTGAAAGAAAGCATGAAAAAATATTTCGGCTGGGGCGCTACGATCGTCATTGCCGGTGGCTTGACCCTGCTGATCTTTTTCTGTATCTATAAATTCGGCGCGCTGGCGGCGGGGATAAAAAAGCTGATCAATATCCTCATGCCGGTCATTGTCGGCATCGGCATTGCCTATGTATTGTCACCGGCGTATAACTGGGCGCGCCGCAAATTCCAGAGGCTGTTTTATTATACGTTTCATTGGAGAGGCAGGCGCGCGATCCAGTGGGCGGCAATCCTTGCGATGGTCTGTACCTTTGTGGGCGCGGGCGCGCTGATCTGCGGTCTGCTGGCGCTTATCATCCCGCAGATCATCACCAGCATCAGCAGCATGGCGGTTTCGCTGCCGAATAACCTGATGAACCTGTCCAACAGCCTGCAGAGGCTGCTGCGCAGCAACCCGGAGCTGGAGGAGCAGGCGATGTCGCTGTACGCCCAGGCGATCAATTACGCGGAGGAGTGGATACAAAATTCCATCGCACCGTCCATACAGGATGCGCTGGGATATGTCTCCATCGGCGTCATGAATACCGTGTCCTTTCTCAAGAATTTCTTCATCGGTATCATTGTGGCGGTCTATCTGCTGGCGGGGCAGCAGCGGTTTATGCGCGGCATCAAGCGCTGTATCTATGCGATTTTTGATGTGCACTGGGGCAATATCATCACGGAATATGCGCATTATGCAAACCAGACGTTTACCGGCTTTATCGGCGGCAAGCTGCTCGATTCGTTCATTATCTTCCTGATCTGCTGCGTGGTGCTGCCAATCATGAATATGCCGTATGCCATGCTCATCAGCGTGATCGTCGGCGTGACCAATATCATTCCGTTTTTCGGTCCGTTCATCGGCGCGATTCCATCGTTTATCATTATTTTCATTGCAGACCCGCTCAAATCGCTGTATTTCCTCATTTATGTGCTGATCCTGCAGCAGTTTGACGGCAATATCCTTGGTCCGAAGATTTTGGGCAACTCAACGGGACTTTCCAGCTTCTGGGTGCTGTTTGCCATCCTGCTGTTCGGCGGACTGTTCGGCTTCGCCGGTATGCTGCTGGGCGTGCCCGTGTTCGCAGTGCTGTACCACATCCTGACGGACATTATCACCCGTGCGCTCAAGGACAAGGAGCTGCCGGAGGAAGCCGCGGACTATGCGTGGCTGGATCATATTGATGAAAGCAGCCATGTGGTCGTGCATCGCGCGATGGAAAAGGAGGACAAGCAGGCAGCGGAGGCGATGGCACAGCCCGCAGCGGAACCTGCGCCGGAGCAGGAGGCCCCGGACGGGGAGGACAAATAGGGGGCGCGTCGGTTTTGAAAGGGGAAAGGGACGCTGCGCTGGATAATCTCAAGGGGCTTTTGATCATCAGCGTGGTATTTGTACATTTATATGATATGCTGGGGCAGAAAACGCCGCTGCTGTATACGCTGCGGCTCGTGATCCTCGCGGTGCAGATGCCGTTGTTCCTGTTTCTGTCCGGCTATTTTGGAAAAAATGCGGAAAAACGCCGCCGCACGGCGCTGGAGGAATACCTGATACCGTTTTTTGTGTGCAACACGCTGTATTACCTCATGCGCTGCGGGCAGACCGAAGACTTGAAATATGGCCTATTGCGCCCGCTGAACATGTATTGGTTTTTGATGACGCTGCTGATTATCCGCCTGCTGCTGCCCGAGTTGCTGCGGTTCCGGCATCTGCTGCCGGGATCGGTCGCGCTGGCGCTGGTCGCAGGCGGCGACAAATATTTTGGACGGATGCTGTCGCTCTCGCGCACGGTATGCTTCCTGCCGTTTTACCTGATGGGTTATTTCTGCACGAAGGAGCAGATGGCGCGCATCCGGCGGCTGCCGGTGCCGGTGGTGCTGGTGTGCGGCACGTCAGGCGCATTTTTGACGTTGTTTTTGACCGATACGCTGCGGACGAAAAAGGGTGTGAGTCATCCGTTCCAGCTGGTCAGCTCGTACGCAGTGCAGGGGCTGCGCCCGTGGGAGGGCGTGATCTTCCGGTTGGCGATCTATATTGCCGCGCCGCTTCTGGGCGTTATGCTGCTCCGGCTGATCCCGGCGGGCTATGGCCTGCTCACGCGCATCGGGCGCGGCAGTATGACGGTATACCTGTTGCATGCATTCCCCATGCTGTGGCTGGTGGAGTACTGGGAGGATATCACAGACGTAGTATATAAGCTGCTGCCGGCGCTGGAACAGGTAAAATATCCGGGCAAGCTGTGCTATGGCATCCCGCAGCTCATTGTGCTGGCGCTGTATGCGTTTCTCGTTTCGTGGATATTGAGCAGCAAGCCGGTGGTTCGCGCCTATAACAGTTTGCTGCACGGCGCGCAGCGTGTGGTGTTTCGGCGGGACGAAAAAGAACACTTTTCGTAACAGCCACAGTATGCCGGAGAAACAGCAAGATCAAACGTCCCCCTTGCAAAAGGGGGCTTTTTGTGTAAAAAATGTTTCGAGATAGTGCGCGGAAATGCTTGTCAGAGCCGTGCGGGTTTGCTATAATGCATTATGTATCAGTGGCAGTGCGCCGCTGCGGTTTTTTCGATGGCGGGAAAACCGGAAAGGAGGCTTTTCCATCTTGGAGAAACGGTTATCGAAGATATTGGAGCCGGGCTTCGGCATGTATTTCATCGTTTTTCTGGTGTTTGCCGGTGTCAGCGCGTGCTTTTCGCGATTTTTAGCGTGCTTTGAGCTGCTCGTGTGCGCCATTCTGTATGGCTATTACGTGATGACGATGAAGCGGCGGAAGAAGGAAATCCTACAGTATATTGAAGAGGTCTCGCTGGGCGCGGATGCGGAATACCAGCAGGGCCTGACTGGCATGCCGATGCCGCTGACCGTATGCATGATCGGAACGGGGCAGATCATCTGGTGCAATGACCTGTTCAATGATGTGTACGACATGCGCGACAGTCTGTTTGAGCAGACGCTGGACGACATCATTCCGGGCTTTGACAATACATGGCTGCTGGAACACAAGACGGTGTACCCGTCCGAAGTCAAGGTCGGTGACAAATATTATACGGTGATCGGCTCGACGATCCGTCCGGCGGACGGCAGCGCCAGCGTGCTCATGACGCTGTATTGGATCGACACGACCGAGCTTGTCTCGCTGCGCAGCCGGTTTGAGGAGAGCCGCCCGGTCGTTTCCATTATCTCCATCGACAACTATGAGGAGCTGGTCAAAAACGCCAGCGACTCGGAAAAGGCGACGCTGCTCGCGGCGATCGACAACCGTATCGGCGAGTGGGCAAAGGACATCCACGGCGTGCTGCGCAAGTATGACCGCGACCGCTATATCTTTGTCATGGAGGAGCGCAATCTCGCAGAGATCACGCAGGATAAGTTTTCCGTGCTGGATTCCGTGCGCTCCATTGTCTCGCGGGAGGGCATCAACGCTACGCTGTCTATCGGCATCGGGCGCGACGGCCGGTCGCTGGAGGAAAAATACGAATTTGCCAGCCTTGCGCTGGATATGGCGCTTTCACGCGGCGGCGACCAGACGGTCATCAAAAACCGCTTTGCGTTTGAGTTTTTCGGCGGCGTGACCAAGGAGGTCGAAAAGCGTACCAAGGTCAAGTCGCGCGTCATGGCGAATGCATTGGGGCAGCTGATGCGCGATTCCTCGCAGGTGTTCGTCATGGGACACCATCATTCGGATATCGATGCGCTGGGCGCGGCGGTCGGCGTGGCATGTGCTGCCCGCAGCCGCGGCAAGCAGGTACATATCGTCCTGCACCGCGCGCAGACGCTGGCAGCGCCGCTGCTGGAAAAGGTAGAGGCGAGCGGCGAATACGACGGCGTATTCATCGAGCCGGAAGAAGCGGTCAAGCTGATAGACGGCAACAGCCTGATGGTGGTTGTGGATACCAACCGACCGGATTTTGTCGATGCGCCGGAGCTGCTGCAGCGGTTCCGCCGCGTGGCTGTTATCGACCACCACCGCCGTGCCGCGGATTATATCGAAAACTGCGCAGTGAACATGCATGAGCCGTCGGCGTCCTCCGCCAGCGAGCTGGTGAGCGAGCTGCTGCAATACATGGTGCCCAACCAGACCATCAGCCGTATCGAGGCGGAGAGCCTGCTGGCGGGCATCTATCTTGACACCAAGGGCTTTTCCATCAAGGCGGGCGTGCGCACGTTTGAGGCGGCGGCCTATCTGCGCCGTGCCGGCGCGGACATGATCGAGGTCAAGCGCATGTTCCAAAGCTCCTTTGAGGATTACATCGCGCGGGAACGCGTCATTTCATGTGCGCGCACCACACCCGGCGGCATTGTTGTCGCTGTGACGGATTTCCCGGTGACACGCCCGACGGCGGCACAGGCTGCCGATGAGCTTTTGAATATTATCGGCGTGAAGGCGAGCATTGTCGCATTCCCGCACGGTAATGATATGATTGTTTCCGCGCGTTCGATGGGCGCGGTGAATGTACAGGTGATTACAGAGCTGCTCGGCGGCGGCGGAAGCCTGACGGCGGCGGGCGCACAGCTCAAAAGCACCGGCCGGGAGGCCGCTGTGGAGCGCATTTACCGTGCGATCGATGCATATCTGGAGAGCCAGAGTGCACAGGACGAGGAAGCCATAGATAAAGTGCAATGATATAAGCATACCATTTCGTTAACCACTGGAGGTTTTTTCATGAAAGTAATTTTACAGCAGGACGTCAAAGGACAGGGCAAAAAGGGTCAGCTGATCGAGGTATCTGAGGGCTACGGCAGAAACTTCCTGCTGCCGCGCAAGCTGGCTGTGCTGGCAACAGCAGATAATATGAACCAGATGAAGCAGGCGGAGGAATCCCGCAAGCACCGCGAGGCAGTGGAGCGCGCGGAGGCGCAGGAGAATGCCAAGAAATTTGAGTCCATCACCGTGCACATGACCGCAAAGGGCGGCACAAGCGGACGCATTTTTGGCTCTGTCACCAGCAAGGAGATCGCAAACCAGCTCAAAAAGGAGCATGGCATTGAGATCAACAAGCAGAAGATCGTTCTGGACGAAGCGATCAAGACATTCGGTACGTTTGAGCTGAAGGTCAAGCTGTATCCGGAGGTCGTCGGCAAGCTGAAGGTACAGGTCACCGAGGCGGAATAATTCGGAACACATGCAGGCAGAGGGAGGCGATACGGCATGGCAATGGATGATCTGCTGGCGCGGCAGCTGCCGCAGGCGATTGAAGCGGAGCAGGCGGTCATTGGCTCTATGCTCATCGACCCGTCCTGCATCCCGGAGGTCATCGAGTTGCTCCGGCCGGAGGATTTCTATGCGGAGGAAAACCGCCGCATTTTTGAGACGGTGTACGAGATGTTCACCGATTCGGCGCGCATTGACGCCGTGACCGTGCTCAATGAGCTGAAGGTCAAGGGCGAGTATGACGACGCCGGCGGACGCGCCTATCTGTCGCAGCTGATGGACGTCACGCCGACGGCAGCCGGTGTGCGCGAATATGCGCGCATCATCCGCGACAAAAGCATGCTGCGCGAGGTCGCAGCGGCGGGCGCAGATATCCAGGCGATGGCATATGAGGGCGCAGGCGAGGCAGGCGACATCGCGGAGGCCGCAGAGCAGAAGATCTATGCCGTGCGGCACGGACGCGAGGTGCAGGGGCTTGCGCCGATCAACAGCATCATCCTCGACGTATACAACCGTCTGGATGAACTGGCGCAGAGCGAGAGCGGGCTTCCGGGTCTGCCCACCGGCTTCCACGACCTTGACCGGCGTCTGACCGGACTGAATAAATCCGATCTTATCCTCATTGCAGCGCGCCCCGGCATGGGCAAGACTGCCTTCGCGCTCAATGTTGCACTGTATGCCGCCAAGCACACAGACAAGGACGTTGTGCTGTTCCAGCTCGAAATGAGCCGTGACCAGCTGGCGTCCCGTCTTTTGTCGCAAGAGGCGGTCATCGATTCGCAGAAGCTCAAGACAGGCGAGCTGGAGCCGGACGACTGGACAAAGATCGCCCGCGCGGCAAATACGCTGGCAAAGACGCATATCTATGTCGACGACAACCCGGCGATCACAGTCGCGGAGATCAAGGCAAAATGCCGCCGTCTGGGCGACAACCTCGGACTGATCGTCATTGACTATTTGCAGCTGATGCAGTCCGGCAAGCGCAACGAAAGCCGCGTCAATGAGATCGGCGAGATCTCCCGCGCCATGAAGATCATGGCGAAGGAGCTGAATGTACCGGTCATCTGCCTGTCGCAGCTGTCGCGTGCCGTGGAAAAGCGCGAGGACAAGCGGCCGATGCTGTCCGACCTGCGCGAGTCCGGCGCGATCGAGCAGGATGCGGATATCGTACTGTTCATTTACCGCGATGAATATTACGACAATGAGAGCGAAGAAAAAAACAACGCGGAGATCATTATTGCGAAAAACCGCCACGGCGCAACCGGTTCGGTCATGCTGCAGTGGATCGGTCAGTACACCACGTTTTATAATCAGGACCGGATACACGAATGAAGCAGCTGGTACGCCATACAATCGAACAGTACGGCATGATCCCGGACGGCACGCGGGTGCTGTGCGGCCTGTCGGGCGGTGCGGATTCCGTGAGCCTGCTGCTGTGCCTGCATGAGCTGGGCTATGACGTCTGCGCCTGCCATTTGAACCATGGTCTGCGCGGCGGGCAGGCGGATGCGGATGAAGCGTTCTGCCGGGCGCTGTGCGCGGCATATGATATCCCGTTTGTTGCCGAGCAATGCGACGCGGCTGCGGCGGCAGAGCAGCAGCGAGAGTCGGTAGAAACGGCGGCGCGTGCACTGCGATATGACTTTTTTGCGCGCAGTGCGCAGCGTTTTCACGCGGGGCGCATTGCAACAGCGCATACGGCAGATGATAATTTGGAAACCATGCTGTTCCACCTCATTCGCGGTACGGGCGCGGCAGGGCTGGCGGGCATCCCGCCGGTGCGCGGCAATATCATCCGCCCGCTCATCGCTGTCGAACGGCGGCAGGTGGAGGCGTATCTCCGGTCACACGGGCAGGGCTGGCGCACGGATGCGACCAATCTGGAGGACAGCTGTACGCGCAACCGCATCCGGCATCATGTGATCCCGGCGCTGCGGGACATCGAACCGCAGGCGGCGCGCCATGCGGCACAGACGGCGCAGCTGCTGCGGCAGGACAATGCCTGTCTGGATGCACTGGCGCAGGTGGACGGCACGGAGGTCCCGGCAGAGGAGCTGGCGGCGATGCCGGAGGCACTGGCAGCGCGCGCCGTGCGCAGTATGTTGATGCAGGCCGGTGCCCCGATGGGCGAGATCAGCCGCAGGCATATCGATGCCGTGCGGTCGCTGGCACGAAAAAAGCGCGGGACGGTGAGCCTTCCGGGGGAGCTGCGCGCCGTGCGGCGCGGCGGTGAAGTGCGCATCGAGCAGGTGCGGCAGGCGGCGGATGAAATTTGCCTTACACCGGAAAAAACGGCACAGTTCGGCGCATACACCGTAATTTTAACGAGAAAAATATCGGATATTCACAGTTCGTTCAAGCATTATCCGGTGGCATATGATACAATCAATTCACTACGGCTCACGGTACGGGCATGGCGCGCATCAGACCGAATGACGCTGCCGGACGCACGTGGCGCACGGTCGCTCAAGCGGCTGTATGCAGAGCGCGGCATCCCGCCTGAGATACGTGATGGTCTGCCGGTATTGTGCTGCGGGGATACCATTATTGCTGCGGCAGGGATCGGAACAGACAGCGGTTTTTATGGGAACACCGGTATATTTGCGGTTTCCCCTGCGGGGGACGGGTTACAGAGAAAAAAGGAGAAGGGAATATGAACAGGGACATCGAACGGGTACTTCTGTCTGAGCAGGAAATTGCCGAAAAGGTAAAGGCGCTTGGCGCGCAGATCTCAAAGGATTATGCGGATAAAACCCCGATCATTGTATGTGTGCTCAAAGGCTCGTTTATTTTTATGGCAGACCTTGTGCGTGCAATCGACGTGCCATGTACGGTAGATTTCATGTCGGTTTCCAGCTATGGCGCGGGCACAACGTCCTCCGGCGAGGTGAAAATCGTCAAGGACTTTGACCAGAGCGTGGAGGGCCGCCATCTGATCATCGTTGAGGACATCCTCGACAGCGGACGCACACTCAGTTATCTGATGAAGACACTAAAGGCGCGTGGTGCGGCTTCCATCGCACTGTGCACGTTTTTAGATAAACCGGAGCGCCGTGTCGTACCGGTGGAGGTCACATACAGCGGCTTCACGGTTCCGGATGCATTTATTGTGGGCTACGGTCTGGATTATGACCAGAAGTATCGCAATTTGCCGTATGTCGGCGTGCTCAAGCCGTCGGTATATGAAAAATAACACTTCCGTAAAGACGGAGAGGAGTGACATATACTTTTGAATAAAAAACCTAGTAACAAAATGAGGGGGATCGGCTTTTATGCCATCATTGTTATCCTCCTTGTCGTCACGGTTTCCGTACTGCTGCAGCAGAACGACACCACAGCAGTGACCTATTCTGATGTGATCGATGCGTTTGAAAGCAAGCAGGTAACGGAATTTGTGATCGACGGCAGTACCTTGAACGCTTCGCTCAAGGACGGCAGCACGCTGAGCTACAGCCTGCCGAGCGTCGAGCTGTTTTTCAATGACCTCGGCGAGACGATCCGTGCACAGCAGGCGGACGGCACGATCAAGACCTATGACTGGCGTACACAGGATATCCCGTGGTGGGCAAGCCTGATCCCATATGCTGTGCTGATCGGCATTATGGTGCTGTTTTGGTATTTCATGTTCAACAAGGCGGATGGCGGCGGACGCGGCGCAATGCAGTTCGGCAAGCCGCGCATCAAGCATGCGGACGACGACAAGCGGCATGTTACGTTCCAGGATGTCGCCGGTGCGGACGAGGAAAAGGCAGAGCTGGAGGAGATCGTTGAATTTTTGAAAAGTCCGGCGAAGTTCACCCAGCTTGGCGCACGTATCCCGAAGGGCGTGCTGCTGGTCGGCCCTCCGGGCACTGGTAAGACGCTGCTGGCGCGCGCCGTTGCAGGTGAGGCGGGCGTACCGTTCCTGTCGATCTCCGGCTCGGATTTCGTCGAGCTGTATGTCGGTGTCGGTGCATCACGTGTGCGCGGGCTGTTTGATGAGGCGAAGAAAAATGCCCCGGCGATCGTCTTTATCGACGAGATCGACGCGGTCGGACGGCACAGAGGTGCAGGTCTTGGCGGCGGACATGACGAGCGCGAGCAGACGCTTAACCAGCTGCTGGTGGAGATGGACGGCTTTGGCGCAAACGAGGGCGTTATCGTCATCGCAGCCACCAACCGGCAGGATATCCTTGACCCGGCGCTGCTGCGTCCGGGACGCTTTGACCGGCAGGTCTATGTCGGCGCACCGGATATGAAGGGCCGTGAGGCGATTCTGAAGGTCCATGCGCGCGGCAAGCAGTTCGACCCGGATGTACACTTTGATTCGATTGCAAAATCCACCGCAGGCTTTACCGGCGCTGATCTGGAAAACCTGCTGAATGAAGCCGCCCTGCTGGCAGCGCGCCGCAACAAGCGCCTGATCAGCATGGAGGATATTGAGGATTCGTTCCTCAAGGTTATCATGGGTACGGAAAAGAAGAGCCGTGTCATGACAGACCACGAGAAGAAGCTGACGGCTTACCACGAAGCAGGCCATGCCATTGCGACCCGCTGTCTGCCGTCCCAGGACCCGGTGCATACCGTTTCCATCATCCCGCGCGGTCGTGCAGGCGGCTTTACCATGAGCCTGCCGCAGGAGGAAAAATGGTATTCCTCCAAGAAGGAAATGCTGGATGATCTGATCGTATTGCTGGGCGGCCGTGTGGCAGAGAAGCTGACGATGGATGATATTTCCACCGGCGCTTCCAATGACATCGAGCGCGCGACTTCTGTTGCCAAGAGCATGGTCACCAAGTACGGCATGAGCGACCTCATCGGCCCGATCAACTACAGCAGCGGACAGCAGGAGATCTTCATCGGCCGTGAGATGGTAGAGCGCAGCGACTCGATTTCCGAGGAGCTTGCAGCCAAGATCGATGAAGAGATCCGCCGCATTGTACTTCGTGCATATGAGCAGTGCGAGGGCATCCTCAAGGAGCACATGGAGCAGCTGACCGCAGTTGCAGAATACCTCATCCGCAATGAGACGATGGACGGCGAGGTCTTCGAGAAGCTGTTCAACGGCGAAGAGGTGGCAGATCACGCCAGCGGCGAGCAGTATTTCCATATTGACTCCGGCGCTGCGGGCACAGCGGCAGACGACCGTAAGCTGGACGCCCCGGAAGAGGAAAATACCGAGCCGGAAACGAAGGTGTTTGAACCGGAGGAATCCGACGCGGAAAAGACGCAGCGTCTGCTGGATGATGCGGCAACACGCCTGTTCCGCCCGACTGCCGAAGAGCAGCAGGAGGACACAGACGTCGACCCTACCAGCCACGACGACGGCGAATAAGGAAATTGCAACGCCCCGCAGGATATCCTGCGGGGCGCTTTGGTGCGCAATTTACCAGCTGCTTGACAAACCTGTCCCGGCATGGTATGCTGAACATAGAAAGAGAGGCGCACCTGATAGACGGTGCGCCCCCCCCCCAATTAGTTAGTCAAAGAAATGACTGCCATGTGTGGAAGCTGGGCGGTCATTTCTTTTTGTTCTGAA
>JAUNWG010000110.1 GCA_030540435.1 Eubacteriales bacterium | reverse complement strand
TATTGCGATCTTCGTGTGTGACAGACCGCTGCCGTTTGTGCTGCTGGCGGTGTTTATTGTCGGGCTGGTGTATATCGCAAAACTCAAGCTCCGCATGGTGCTGCGCGGTCTGAAACCGCTGCTGTTTCTTATCGTATTTACCGCCGTGCTCAACCTGTTTATGACGGCAGGCGGCCAGGTACTATGGCAGTTCGGCGCGGTGAGCATCACGAGCGCCGGTATCAGCCGGGCAGTGCTCATCGTCGTGCGCATGTTATTGCTCATCGCAGGCGCTTCGCTGCTGACATATACCACGTCTCCGATCCAGCTGACGGATGGTCTGGAGCGTCTGTTCTCGCCGCTCAAAAAGCTGCATGTACCGGTACATGAGCTGGCAATGGTCATGTCGCTGGCGCTGCGGTTTATCCCGACGCTGGTGGAAGAAACCGACAAGATCATGTCCGCACAAAAGGCGCGGGGCGCGGATTTTGAATCCGGCAACCTGCTGCACCGCGCAAAGGCGTTGATCCCGATCCTCGTGCCGCTGTTTGTCTCGTCCTTCCGGCGGGCAGACGAGCTGGCGACGGCAATGGAATGCCGCCTGTACCGCGGTGATATCGGGCGTACCCATCTGCGGCAGCTGAAATTCGGACGGGCGGACGCCGTCTGCGCCGTTGCAGCGGTGCTGTTTCTCGGCGGCGCGATCGTGCTGCAGGTGATCTGACAGAAAAAAGGAAGGATGAGTCATTGATGTATCGTTTGATCGCACTTGACCTGGATGGCACAGTGCTGACCAGCCGTGTGGATATCCTGCCATCGACCGTAGAGGCTGTGGCATATGCGCGCAGCAAAGGCGTGAAGGTCATTGTCTGTACCGGGCGCATTGTGGGAGAGGCGGCAGTCTTTTCCCAAGAGATCGGCGCCTCCTCGCTGCTCATCTCCGCAGGTGGTGCGGCGATCTCCGACGTCCGCAATGTACGCAATGTCAAGGAATGGGCAATGCCGTGGGACATCGGCGCACAGGTGGCGCAGGCGGTGCAGAACCGCCCGGTGACGCTGATGATCTACGTAGGCGACCGGCTGTATCTGAACCCATATTCGGATGAGATCCTATCCAGCACCAAGCGGACGGAGGGCTTCTGGGCGAGCAAGGTCGTGCTGCCGGATATCGCCGCTGCGATACGGGCACATAAATTCCCGGTATCCAAGGTATTCGCCCGCGGGGATACCGCTGTGCTGGCGGAGGCGCTGGGCGAGATCAACCAGCTGCCGGGTATCCACATCACCCGCTCGGCGGAAAATAACTTTGAGGTCATGCCGAAGGGCGTCAACAAGGGCGTCGCACTGCGGGAGCTGGCGCACGTCATGGGTATTTCCATGGACGAGGTCATGGCCATCGGCGACAGCGACAACGACACCGATATGCTCAAGCTCGCCGGTATGCCCGTCGTCATGGGCAACGGCGACGATGCAGTCAAGCAGCTGGCGAAATTTGTCACGGACACGAACGACAACGACGGCGTAGCAAAGGCGATCTATCAGTTTATATAACAAAGAGGCAGCCATGATAGGCTGCCTCTTTTGGCGTGTATTTGGTCTTATCTCGTCTTTACGCTTCGTCCGAGCACGTCGGATACCTCTGTGATCGTGATAAACGCGCCTTTGTCAATTTCCGTGACAATTTTCTTCAATCTGGTGATCTGGAACCGGTTGACGACAAAGAACACGATCGTATTCTCCCTGCCGGAATAATAGCCGCGGGCGTCGATATGGGTAATGCCCGTGCCAAAGGCTTCGGACAGCGCGTCGCTGATCTCATCCGCCTTAGAGGTGACGATCATGGCGGATTTTGCCTTATCCAGACCCTCTGCAATAAAGTCGATCGCCTTGACCGCTACGCAATAGGTCACGATGGAATACATCGACAGCGTCCAGCTCTGGAAAATGCAGCCGATGAGCGTATACAGGCAGATATTATAGATCATGATGAAGGTGCCGACGGTCAGCCCCAGCTGTTTGGAGAAAATAACGGCAAGCACTTCAATGCCGTCGATGGCGCCGCCAAAGCGTACGGACAGGCCGCTGCCGATGCCGCAGATCAGGCCGCCGAACAGCGCGCACAGCAGCACATCATTCCCGGCAAACGGGGAACCGCTGCTCACATCAATCGGCAGCACATCCTCGATCAGCAGCGAAGAGAGCGAGAAGATAATGACCGCGAAGACGGAATAAATGGTAAACGCCGTGCCCTGCTTGCGCAGGCCGAACAGGAACAACGGCACATTCAGAACAACGAGGAACAGCGAAAAGGAAAACTGCTCCGGCGTGATCTGATACAGCAGCATGGAGGTACCGGAAATACCGCTGTCATATAAATGCGCCGGCGCCAGGAACATCGTAACGCCGATCGCGCTGATGATGCCGGCAATGAACATCAGGACAAAGCTCTGCACGCTGAGCTTTTCTTTTTTCTTCGGTTTGACAGACGCCGGTGCATCTGCCGGCGCGAGGGGATTGGGTGCTGTTCCCGTGTTGTTCATAGAAATGTGATTCTCCTTTTATATTTTTATTCTCTTTCATCTTATCAAATGCCGCGTATAAAAAATAGGTTCAACTTGCCCAAAAAGGGCAAATTCCATGTAATCTTAGCACAAAAAAAGCGCGTGCACGCGGATCGCTGTATGCATTCCGTCATTTTTCACGTTTTTTGCCGCCTGCGCTTGCAAAAGATACCCTGTCTGCGGTATCCTTATAAAGTTAAATCATCCCTAAGAAAGGAAGCGAACCCATTGAACGATTCCCACGGGCGTACCCGCTCCACGCCGGAGCTGATCCGCCGTTTTGCACCCTATTTCCGCCCCTATGTGCCGGTACTGGTCTTCGACCTGTTCTGCGCCTCGCTGACCACCATCTGTGAGCTTGCGCTGCCGGTCATCGTGCGGTATGTAACCAACCTGGCGCAATATAATCTATCCGCGCTGACAGTCTCCCTCATTGTCCGCCTTGGCCTGCTGTATCTGACGCTGCGCATCATCGACACTGCCGGTTCCTATTTCATGGCAAACATCGGACACGTCATGGGCGCACGCATTGAAACGGACATGCGCCGCGAGCTATTCGCCCATTTACAAACCCTATCCTTCCGATACTACGCCAACACGAAAGTCGGTCAGCTGATGGCGCGCATCACCTCCGACCTGTTCGACGTCACGGAATTTGCCCACCACTGCCCGGAGGAATTTTTTATCGCCGGTGTCAAAATCGCCGTTTCGTTTGCCATCCTGCTGACGGTCAACATCCCGCTGACGCTGCTCACGTTTGCCGTACTGCCGGTGATGCTGGTCTGCTGCTACAAATTTAACCGCCGGATGCGTGAGACATTTAAGGAATCGCGCTGGCAGGTCGGTGAGATCAACGCGCAGGTGGAAGACTCTCTGCTGGGCATCCGCGTGGTCAAATCCTTTGCGCAGGAGCAGACCGAGCTGCAAAAATTCGAGGAGGGTAACCAGCGCTGGCTCCAGCTGAAAAAACTGAATTATTTTTGGATGGGCGGCTTTCAGGCGACGACCCGCGGCTTTGACGGGCTGATGAATCTGGTCGTGCTCGTGTTCGGCAGCCTGTTCCTGCTGCGCGGCGCGATCGTCCCCGGCGATTTTGTCGCATACCTGCTGTATGTCCAGACCCTGCTGGCCTCTATCCGCCGTATTGTGGAATTTATGGAACAGTTCCAGCGCGGCATGACCGGCATCGACCGTTTTCTGGAGGTCATGGACGAGCAGCCGGACATCACCGATGCGCCGGATGCTGTTGACTGCGGTACGGTGCGCGGTGAGATCGATTTTGACGACGTCTCGTTCTCCTATGAGGACGACGCCGGGGAAGTGCTGGGACATATCAACCTGCATGTCCGCGCCGGGGAAAATATCGCGATCGTCGGCCCATCCGGCGGCGGTAAAACTACCCTTTGTAATTTAATCCCGCGTTTTTACGATGTGTCAAGTGGCTCGGTCAAGTTAGACGGCATAGACGTCCGCAAGATCCGCCTGCAATCGCTGCGTTCCCAGATCGGCGTGGTGCAGCAGGACAACTATCTGTTTTCCGGCACCGTGCTGCACAACATCGAATACGGCAAGCCGGGGGCCTCGCGGGAGGAGATCGTCCACGCAGCCGAACTCGCCGGTGCGCATGAATTTATCTCTGCCCTGCCGGACGGATATGATACGTTTATCGGTGAGCGCGGCGTCAAGCTGTCCGGCGGACAGAAGCAGCGCATCTCCATCGCCCGCGTATTCCTCAAGGACCCACCGGTTTTGATTTTGGACGAAGCGACCAGCGCGCTGGACAACGAAAGCGAACGCCTCGTGCAGCAGTCGCTGGAAAAGCTGGCGCACGGCAGAACGGTATTCACCATTGCCCACCGCCTGACCACCATCCGCGGCGCAGACGAAATCCTCGTACTGACCGCAGACGGCATTGCCGAGCAAGGCTCCCATGAAGAGCTAATTGCAAAAGGAGGAATTTATAAGGAATTATACAGTATGTATTCTGATATTCGGTGATTTTCCCTATTGTTTTGTGAAAAAAATATCTATATTATGATTTGAAAATCATTCGTCATTTCGTACAAATAGTAACATTAAATTTTGTATAAAATATCCATCATTTTCCTTTCAAAAGCTGTAGAACTTTGCCCTATCCATTTATTTTGCAGTGTGCTACAATCACATTCGAAATGAAGAAGGAGTTCTTGTTGAGTAACTTCTGTACATTTCTTGATTCTATCACATCTTTTGCAACAATGATTAGGGGTAAAAAAACATGATGACTGACATGACCAAAGGGTCGCCTTTCAAAATCCTGCTGAAATTTGTCGTTCCGCTGCTGCTCAGCATGGTATTCCAGCAGATGTACAACCTTGCCGACAGTGTGATCGCCGGGCGTTTTCTGGGCGTGGAAGCGCTGGCTGCGACCGGCGCGGCATATCCGATCACCGTATTGTTTATCGCTGTGGCCACCGGCGCAAGCGTCGGCTGTTCGGTCGTCATCTCCCAGCTGTTCGGCGCGCATGACACCGTGCGGATGCGTTCCGCAGTCAATACTGCGGTTATCACGCTAGTCACGCTGGCGCTGGCGCTGACCGCAGCAGGCGAAGCTGCCTGCCCTGCACTCATGCGCTTGATCAGCACACCGAAGAATATCTTTGAACCGACGATGGTCTATCTGCGCATCTACATTGCCGGGCTGCTGTTCCTGTTCCTGTACAACACGGCGACGGCGATTTTCAACGGCTTGGGCGACAGCCGCACACCGCTGTATTTCCTTGCCTTCTCCACGACGTTCAATGTAATTTTGGATGTGCTGTTTGTCAGCACATTTGACATGGGCATTGCAGGCATCGGTCTGGCAACGTTGATCGCACAGGGCATTTCCTCCCTGCTGGCGATTGTGACACTGGTGCGCCGCCTGTCCCACATTCCGGCGAACGGCACGCCGGCGCGCTTTGATACCCATCTGCTGCGCCGCATGAGCCTGATCGCCATTCCGTCTATCTGCCAGCAGTCGTTCGTCTCGGTCGGCGTATTCTGCGTACAGGGTCTGGTCAATCCCCTCGGCGCGTACACTGTTGCAGGCTTTTCCGCCGCCCTCAAGGTAAGCACGTTTGCGATCATGGTCATGAACGCGCTGCCGAATGCACTGTCCAGCTTTGCCGCGCAGAACATCGGCGCACAGGACATCCCGCGTGTGCGGCAGGGCGTGCGTGCCTGCATCCTGATGTCTGAGGTCGTCATCGGCGGCATCATCGTCCTGTTCTTCCTGGCAGGCGAGCCGATTCTCCAGCTGTTCCTCGGCTCCTCTGTCAACGGTCCGGTCATCAGCATCGGCTTAGAATACCTGCTCATCGTCGCACCGTTTTACCCGCTGGTCGGCATTAAGAATTGCTGTGACAGCGCCCTGCGCGGCGGCGGCGCCATGGGGCCGTTTATGGTGACGACACTGGCAGACCTCGCACTGCGCGTCATCCTTGCCTTTGCACTGGTCCCGCTGCTCGGCTTCGCCGGTGTGTGCTATGCCTATCCGATCGGCTGGGTCATTGGCACTTCGATCTCGGTCGTCTTCTATGTTACCAATGTCTGGGTACCAAAGTATATGCGCCAGGCAAAGCGCGCCGGTTATGTCCTGCGCCCGATCGAACGCGAAGTAGCTGCCCAGCAGCCACAGGAGGGACAGGCAGTTCCGGCCCCGGCAAAACGCCCTGTCCGCCGCCATCACCTGCACCTGCCAAGGGTAAAGCACAGCTGAGATATCCCCCCGCATGATATAAAAAACCCGCTGAACGGTACATGCCGCCCAGCGGGTTTGCTTTTGTTGTATTGTGCAATGTTGCAGCGCAGTAATCATAACCACTAGTAAACTAGTGGTTTGAGTAAGCTCTAGAAGGGCATAGGACTTTGCAAGCGCCTGAAGGCGCATCGAACCAGTCCGGCA
>JAUNWG010000109.1 GCA_030540435.1 Eubacteriales bacterium | reverse complement strand
ATGTATCATTCGAAAATTCGCTTCCTGTATTGTGAAAAGGAGAAAGCATCTCTTCTTGGTGTTCGTTCCACCATGAGCGGCAAAGCTCTTTGTCAATTTGATCCAGAACCGCATTCACCAGTGGGATATACTTGGAATCCAACAGAGTAAGTCTTTTGTTGTTTTTCATGTCAATCACCTCTTTGAAAAGAAAATCATTACAGTAGAAATTGTAGCAAAAATTAAAAGTCTTTGATTTCTTGAGAGTAATCTTTATCCTGTCGGATAAGATATCTTTTTAAGGTGTTTTCATCCTAGGTATGAATGCCTAGGGACTCCCACGTGCTTGCCCCAAATTTGCGCATAAGAAAACCGCCTCTCCGAAGATTAGCGGTTTAATACTCAATATCAAAGGATTACTTGGCAGGCGTCCCAAGTTCTCCTGCATCTCTCAGGGTTTCCCCTTGTCAGTACCATCGGCGTGTGGTCGGGACGAAATTTACCACCTCAAGTAATCTTTTTGCTTTACTCATCATAAAAACAACGCTCGGTGGGATGTGCCAATCCCCACACTTCTTTTGACCCATAGGGTGCGTAGCAGCGCGTTCTCTACTTCAAGCGTCGCCCTTATCATATTCTTATTATATCCTTTCTCTCAGTTAATACACTTAATATGAGAGAATTATGATGCGCAACACATAGGCGCTCTATTTCACGACGATGCGCCATCGTTTTATCCAATTTTACAAATCTAGCTGAAGCAGTATTTCATCCATGTTCCGTTTTCCATATATAATTCGGACAATATAGACCATTTTTTCATCCATGACAGGAAGGTAATACATGATATAGTTGCCAACCAGTTTTTTTCGTACCTTGGTACTAGAAAGAAACTCATTATTGACAGGAGAACCGCTCTCCGGAAAAGAACATGCCTCGTCAATCACTTTCTGTAATTTGTCCACAAAATCCGATGCTGCCTGCGGATTTAACAGTTCTATTGCAATATAGGAAACAATATCATCCAAGTCAGCCTCCGCCTTTTGTGACAGCTGATACTGAAACTTAGATTCCATACTTGCTCCTTATATTGCCGATTGCTGTGTCACCATCTACTGTGCGTCCTGCCTTGATATCTTCAAGACCTTCCATAACGGCTTTGGCTTCGTACATCTTCTGCATGGTTCTCTCATAGTATTCGATATCCATGACAACCAAACGTCCGTACCCGTTTTTTGTAACATAAACGGGGCCGTTTTCTTCTGCACAGCGGCGTTCTACTTCCGCCGTGTTTTTTAAATCGCGCATAGGAATAATCTTCATAACATCAGCTCCCTTCTTGTGGCTATATTATACCCTAAATTTAGCTACAAGTCAATAAAACGAAGTCTGTTGAACTCTGCCTACCCCGCGATGCGGTCACTATGGACAGTAGCTCTTTCCAAAGACGGATAGGCAATCAGAAATTGCCGATACATACAACTTCCCATTCACCGCCTTGATCTCTGTGATATCTGTGACGTATTTTTTAGCAAGGCATCTGAATGGAAAGCCCACCTTAAAAGGTCATCCAATTTCATCGCTTCTCGGTCGGCTTTTGTAGTTCCGTTCGGCTTGCGCTTTGGGCGATGTCTAAGGCCAATCTGATCCATGACTCTGTACACAGTCTGCTCACTGGGAATAGGAATCCCTTCCGGCTGTTTCAGGAGCAGCGCCTGATACATCCGGATCCGTCTATAGGAATTATAGTATTCGTTGTTCATCAACGATTTACTATATTTTCATCATTGTGTAAAAAAATCCCTTTATTCCCGGCATTTGGAATCAAATATTTAGTAATGTTGTACAAGTCTATGATGTATCTATTATACAATACGGAAAAAAATTCATTTTTATGCAGATAAATTGCGCTTGATATTGAATTTTATTCTCTCTAATGATACAATGACTTCACAAAATGTACACGAAATATACACAATGGGAAGGTGGCTCATTCGCATCAATTGTTCGGTACATAATAAAAAAGGAGAGAGACGATGAGTAAAGTATTAAAACGTGCACAATCTCTGGTTTTGGTATTTGTTTTGTTTATCGGGTTACTTCCGACAACATCCCTAGCTACTGAAACTGGAGCACAATTTAAGAATGGTCCCTATCTGCTCGCGCCCAAGTCAACTAGTATGGTTGTTGTTTGGGAAAGCACAAAAGCAGGAACTTCAACGATCGAATATGGCACGGACAAAAATAATCTTTGTAAACCAATCGACGTTGCAATTAACGATGATGCCCCGGAATTTCAGGGTTCTAAAATGAACCTGTACCACTACAAGTTAGATAATCTGAAACCTGGTGAGACGTATTATTACCGGGTAAAACTGGAGAACGGTGCAGCCTGTGAGGCGAGTTTTCGGACACTGAGCGATAATCCGAAGGAAATTCGCATGATTACGTTGTCTGATTCGCATATTTTTGCGACACGTTCCGAACTGAACAATGCAGTGCATGAATTCGATCCAGATGTCATGTTGCACTGCGGCGACCTTGTTGAAGGCACAGGAGCACAGGCAGAACAGTTCAGCTTCTGGTTCCAAGGAAAAGAAGAAAATGACTTCATTCATCAATATCCTGTAGTATACTCGAGCGGTAATCACGACCAAGGCGGTATCTATTTCGATACCTACGTCTATTCCATCCAAGACAAAGAATATGGTGCAACGGTTGAGGGTGACAGCTCTTTCAATTACGCTGGCATTCATATTATCACGATGAATAGTAACCCATGGGGTCTGTTTCAGATGAACTCCGAAGCAACTGGCAATAAGGCAGACCAAGCTACGCTGGGTACCATCGACAATGCGATGAAATGGCTGAAGGCTGATCTGGAGACAGCAGATGCAAAGAACGCTGATTTTCGTATGATTATGATGCATCATCCGGTATCTGACGCATATACCAAACGTTACATTCCGGACGTCATCGAGCCGGGCAACGTGGATCTCATGATCTCTGGTCATACACATAGCTATGCACGTGCGGTTTCGTCCAATCCAGAGGTTGGCGCAGGCACCGTATACCTGACACATCAGGATGCGCGAACTTACAACAAAAAAGGTGATTTCTTCTATATTACCAGCACGCCAGGCAGTGGAGTCATGAAGGTAGAAAACTATGGTGCAACCAATGAAGGTTCAGATTCTATCGTTGCCAATACCACTATGATCGCCAAGGACAAGCAGCAACTGGAATATTCTAATATCTCCATCACGCCGGGTGAAGTGCTGTATAATGGTGAGATTACAATCAAGGCAACCGTCAAGAACGTGGGCAAAGGTCTGGCGGCAGCTGTTATCCCCGTAGATGACAACGGCACGGTTCGTTACCTGTATGAATTTAAGGACGGCGTTGTCCAGCTCGATCCGGGTGCTTCCGTAGATTTGGAAGGCACCTTGCGTATGGAATCTCTTGGCAAACATGTGCTCAAGATCGCAAATCAGACAGCAGAAGTTAATGTAACATATCGTCCAACGACCTTTGATTTTGCCAATATTCGCACGAAACAGGGCGATGGAAAGATCAGTGATACAGACAGTAATGTGCTGCACATCAAGGCTGACGTTGTCAACATCGGCAATGACGCAGGAACAGAAGTTGCTGAGTTCAAGATCAATGGCAAAGTCATCGACAGCAAGAAGTACACGCTGGAATCCGGAGAGTCCAAAGTTGCAGAGTTTACCTACACTTTTGACAAAGCCGGCGATTATGAAGTAACCATTGGCAATGCAGAACCGCAGACTATTTCGATTGAAGGTTCTATTCAGGGTATGCCGATTGTTAAGGATAAATCCGGCAGCGGCAATGATGCATACATCCATGGTCAGCCGGAATATGGCACTGATACAAACGGGAAGCAAACACTGGTGCTTGATGGCAAACGTGATTACATCGAGATACCCGATAATGGCGGCTATACACCGACAGATTCTATGACCGGTATGGTTTGGGCAAATCTTCCGAGCGGCGGTACGGTTGGCGGTGTTTCCGATCTGACCGAGCCGTATGTTGATCTTGATGGCAAGGGCGCAATCCCGGATCACAATCCATTGATGGTAAAAGGCATCGGTCTTGGCTGGGGAACTCCATATATGTTCCGTATGGCAGTTCGTGAGACCGGCAAGGTGACGTATGGCGTTTGCTTGCTCGACGACAATGGTGAATTCAGCTGGAACGATGGTAGCGATGACCAGTTTGGCATCAAGAAGGACACTTGGGTACAGTATACCAGTTCCTTCAGCTTTGAGACCGGCGGTGATTCTTATGAAAATGATCCGAAGCAAAAGTTGCACAGTGCGCACGTCGATAAGCCAGCGTTTACGGCACCAATCAAAACTTGGGATGGAGAACCGCTTTATATCGGTCTTGGCTTCAAAAACACTTTGCAGACCGATCGCAACCGTGGCATGTATCATACCATGCTGCCAGGCGCTATTTCACAAGTCCGTTTCTACACGTCCAAGCTGACAGAAGATGAAGTCAATGCACTGTATGACAACCCGATGGACAACACCGCATCCAAAGAAAATCTGAAAATTTGGCTGGATTTTGAGAGCAAAAACATCGTAACCGAAGGTACGCATACCACAGAATGGATTGAGGCAACTGCAGCGCCAACTGTTTTGGCATATGACGCGTCCTTCTCTGGAAAGGCAGGCATTACCGCGACCGTACAGACCTCCGATGATGGTAAAACTGTAAAGGAAGAAAAGCAGATTACTTTGACCAGTGGTACGAACAGCATTAAATTGTCCGGTATGAGCGGAGCCAAATATGTTCGCATTGTGACCTTATTCAAGTCTGACCTGAACAATACAGAATCCAGTGTTCCGGTTCTGAACGAGTATACCTTGACCGCAGGCTCTACCAAAACCTGGAATACTCTGATTGATTGGGAAAAGGGCACCTTTGCAGGCGCTGCTGGTCATCAGGACAGCACTGTTTACCGCAACTATGCTAAGGATTTTGATGACTACGGTGAAAAATCCGCTGTTGATGACTTCAACGATGTATATGCTGATTGGTATACGCCGTATATTAATTATGTATACAATAAGGGATTTATGGTCGGCAATGGTGATGGTACTTTTGGAACAAATATGAATCTCACACGTGCGATGCTGGCACAAATCCTGTATAACCGCGCTGGAAAACCAGATGTAGACGAGACGCCGGTATTTACCGATGTGCCAGCTGGAAAGTGGTACAGCAAGGCGGTGACTTGGGCATACAAAACGAATGTTGTCGCTGGTGTCGGCAAAGGTCGATTTGCACCAGATCAAAGCATTACGCGTCAGGAATTGGCACAAATGCTCTATGCTGCGCAGAAATCACCAAAAGTCACCGGTAAACTGAACTTCCCAGATGCAGTGTCAGTATCCGAATGGGCGGTTGACGCAGTTCTCTGGACAACACAACAGGGGATTATTTCTGGCGCTAATATTGGCGGTGTGAATTATCTGTTGCCACGCGATAACGCAACCCGCGCTCAAGCAGCAACTATTCTGACATTATACGATCAGAAATTCTAATTATGTAAAATCAAATCCCAAATAATTCTGGAGGGGATGCCGAAACGGTATCCCCTCCGCTTTAAATATCGAGTGCTACAATGTAAACCTTACAACCGATAATCAGTCAGTGCATCATTCATGCGTTTAATATTCTGTACAACATATTTTTTGTGACGAATGGACAAAGCAACATACAAACTATCTAACAGGGAAACTTGTGCTACACGCGGTGAGACAAACAACTGTTCAGGAGAATATAGCTCAATACAAGTATCTGATACCTTTTGAATTGGTGTGTTTGGGTAGCCAGTCATACTTATGGTTTTTGAACCGCAGGAACGTGCCAAATCCATTGCGGAGATGATCTCATGAGATCTCCCCGTATGTGAAATGCCAAACACGATGGTGTCTTTATCGCATTGACTCGCTGCTATTTGCATAAGATGGGAATCCGTAAAAGATTCCGCAGAAAGACCGACACGCATTAGGCGAATGTATAAATCTTCTGCAATTGTCCCGGATGCGCCGACTCCCAGGATAAGGATTTTTTTTGCCTGGCTCATTAGCTCAGCCGCCTGTGCAACTTTTTCCAAATCAAGACAGTCCAGCGCACGTTGAATTGTATCTATATTTCGATTGAATACATTCTGCGTAATTGATTCGACAGAATCCGTTTCCGATAAATCTTCAAAAATAGTGCGGATGGAGTTAGGTGCATATTTGGCAAGCATCAGTTTCATTTCACTAAAGCCGGAACAACCTATATTTTTACAGAAACGGATGATGCTGGATTCTGCAATCGAGAGTTCGCGCGCCATCTGTTGGACGCTGATCGATGTAACATGAACCGGATCCTCTAAAATATAATCGGCAATACATTTGCTGACTCGCGGGAAAGTTTCGTATTTCGATTGTATTGCCGCATATGGATTGCT
>JAUNWG010000108.1 GCA_030540435.1 Eubacteriales bacterium | reverse complement strand
GCCTATTGCGTTCTTATTGTGGATATAATCAACGCAGGAGGTGTTTTGGATGATTGACGGTTTAGCTGAACGCTTACAGCAGATGCGCCAAAAATATGACTTGTCACAGAAAACGGTTGCAGACCGATTAGGAATATCTCCATCTATCGTGTCTGGATATGAAACGGGTGTCCGGGTGCCAAGCACGGATGTTCTGCTGAAACTGGCTGCATTGTACCACTGTAGTACCGATTATTTGCTTGGAAGAGCCGCCCCGACTGATATTCTGGACGTATCAGGGCTTTCCCAAGACCAAATCAAAGCATTGGAAATACTGGTTGATAGTATGAAATAAACAGGCATGATGAACGCCAATGTTCATTCGTGCCTGTTTTTTTCGTCCCCATCATCGGAATCCAGCGCACAAAAAGCGTATTTCTGGATAAAGGCAACACACCTTGCGATGGTGTTCAGATTGGCGATTACCTGTGGCTCAATGGCTTCGGATTCCAAGCCGCACGAAATCGTTGTGATGGTCAAGAACAAATCCGACAAGTCATTTGCGATTTGTTCCATCTGGCTACGCAAAAGGCTAGGATTCCTTTCCTGTTCATTCATGCTCGTTTTCCCCCTTGTTTATGATGCAGCCGATTGAATCACATGAATTTGGAGAAATCAAGCCTTTTTCTTAGGGTAAATACCTTTTCGGGAAAAAATGATGGAAAAACTCAATGTGTCAACTTGAAAAACTCTACACCAATCCTTGCGGCGCTTATGTTGCCACAGAAAAATGAAGATTTTTCTACTTGAAAAACTCGTAATAGTACAGGACTTCTTTAGGACTTATTTACTGATGGAGGTATCTTCGTGATAAAAACAGAGAATTACTCAATCGCTTTCAAAAAAAATACTACATCATTGAAAACCACGACCCTGTTTGTTGCCCGGACTGTTCGGGAGAACTTACTGTCAGAGATTCCAAACGCCGATCGGTGATTGGTTCAGACGGAAACACTTACATTTTTAATTTGCGGCGGCTCTATTGTCCCAAATGTCAGCGACTCCACACGGAATACCCGGACTTCATACAACCAGAGAAACATTACAGCAAGGTTGTTATCGAACAGGTGTTATCGGGAAATCTGTCGTACTTTCCCGGAGACGATAGAACGGCTTCTCGGTGGAAAGAAAAAGGTAGAAAATAGGAGTTACACACCCGTTTTGCCTGTACCTTCATTCTCCAAAAATATACAATGGAAACGCTACTATGAATGGAGGGGGTGATAGGAATGATTCATTCATTATCAAATCGGGAGGTGTACATACGAACAGGAAAAAGAAATCCATTCTGCTGATTCTGCTGTTGCTTCTTGCCGTGGGTGGAGGTATTGTTTGGTGGTGTTTGCCCCCGGATGTACCAGTTACTTTTCCAAACTTTGACCCAAACGCAACGGAATGGCAGGGAGACCAAGAACTGGACAAAGAGCGGGTAGATTCAGATAGTATCCGTCTGCCGTGCATGGAAAAATTGGTATTTATGGCAGGAGAGACGGAACAACGGGTCAATCTTTACAACCCGGAAGAAAATACCTGCTACATGATTATCAGTCTAGAACTTGAGAATGAAACACTGTGGGAAAGTGGACTGGTTGAACCCGGAAAAGGTTTCTATACCATAGAACTCAACCGGGCCTTGGATGTAGGCAAATATAACGCCAACATACGGTATCAGTGCTTCTCACAGAACGACTTGTCAGAACTGAACGGTGCGGAAGTTGCGTTCAATCTGACTGTACAATGACGAAAGGGGATAGAATATGAAGAAAAACAAAACTCGTATCTTTAGCATCTTGATTGCTGCGGTCATGGCAATAGGAATCACCCCTATTGCGGCTTACGCTGTGGAGGACTATGATATCTCACTCCAATACGAAAAACAATCCATGTATATGATTGAAATTCCGTCCATCGTTGACGTATCTTACCCCAACAGATTATCCCTTTCTTATGCTGACCTCGCCGATGACAAAGAAGTCTATGTATCGCTGAAGCCCAACTGTTTTAATGCCAGCGGAAAAATTGAAATGACGCAAGTCAACAACAGTTCCAATACAACCCAAGTCACACTGACTTCTCAAGAATACGGAACTCTGAATGCGACAAATAATCTGCTCTGCACATTCAGCAACGAAAGCATGGAAAGCACAGAGTTTTGGGGGCAGGCCGAGGATGATGCAAGACCGGGTAAATATCGCGCCGCAGTTAGGTTTGAAGTAGGACTTCGTGACCGTACTACTACCGAAAGTGGAACCTAACCCACATAGAAGGTTATCAAAGAGGTTTGTCCATGAATATGAATTTCGATTTCGGTGAATGGTATTATAATGAGGCCACCATTGCGGAACGCACTCTTGCCAACCGTGCTTTTTCCTTTGAACCTCTATTTGAGGATATGAAATTCTCGCCCGGCACTCCTGCCGGAGAACTCACAAAAATAGGGATAAGGGATGCTGGAGGTGAGAACTGGACAGAAACATATATGGATATGCCCGTTTCCATTCAGTATGCGTCATGCCAATTCGTCAAGTTCATTGTTACTGAGCCTGAGAACGACAGTGACGCTTGCTATAACAATCAGGAGCAATCCATCTGCATTTCCCCTGACTTGATTGACGATGATACGGTGCTTTTACATGAAATGATTCACTTCTATGAATCAGCGGTAAATGAGTTACCTCTTTACTTTCACGATGCACTGTTATGGAGCCTGTATTCTGACCTAAAAGGGAAAATACCGAAACTGGATGCCATCATCACCGACAATGCCCATATCTTGATTGAAAGCACCTTATACACAGATGGAGGGCTGCATGATATCCTGTTTCTGCTGAAAAGCTTTGATTTGGATATTAGGAACGGCTACCCGCTTGGAAGTGTTTTCGGGTATGGACGAGAGGAGAGATTTAAGGAGTACACCTATCAAATTTAATCTATAGGAATCAACAGCGGCTTTTTGTCTATGGCAGATAGCCGTTGTTGTTATTTTTCACCTTATCCGTATCGGACAGAAACAGCCACGCCGATAAAATGGCGTGGCTGCATAGAAGTAATATGGTACTTCGTCTCTTGTCTCTGCTGGTACTCCACAAGAAAACCGCAACGAATTACTCAGAATAGGATTTATAACAGGCTTCTGCCAAAGCCGTCAGGTCTGACAGTTCGGTATCTCCTTCTGCGATTTTGAACTTCACATAGGCATAGTTGGATTCTTTATGGATATCGTAAATATTTCTCCGTTGGAGAATTTCTGTGATTTCCGGTATCTGGAATACACTTTCGTTGCGCCCACTGCAATATACCAGATAGCTTTTTGCCTGGACATAAAACTCCGTAAATGTAGTGCCAGCCCCGTTTTTATTCTTAAAAACCACCGTAACAGTCTTGTTGTTACGCATGGATTCTCGAACATCCGGTGCGACAGCTTTTACAGCAGAAATCATTTTTTCAAGGAAAGCAGAATCCTTTCCCCCTATGTTCAATTCACGGATGTCTTTTACCTCAGTTTTTGCACGGTAAGGCTTAGATTCGTCACCCGCCGAAGTAATGGACGAAATACCCATCACATTCACCAGATTTGCCAATTCATCTTTGTTGATATCGTTTGAATCATCGTCTCGGTTGATTAGGCGAATAAATGATTCCATGAATGGTTTGAGCCGTAAAAACTCTTCTTCGGAAGCAGCATACTCAGGCAAATGTGTTTTCACATCCTGATAATCGCTGTTCTCCAATAGGCGCAAATTCTCACCTGTCAATTCGTTCCTGTTTCGCACTAGATACTCATAGGTCTTTTCAAAGGCGTGCTGGAGACACAGCACAGCAAACAGCAGCAGCTTGTTTTTATCAGTCTCCAATACGGCATCCGTTACCACGATTTTCAAGAGCAGATAGGCATTAAACAGCCGCTTCATACCTCTGGGATTTGCACCGATGGAGCGTTTAATCAAATCCTCATAAATGGAGATCTCGCTATCTTCACAAGTGATTCCGATTTCTTTGAAACAGGTCTTAATGTAGTTCTGGATGTTGTATTCTGCAACAGGCATTTTGAACGGTACCTGAATGATCTTATCAAAGAAGGATTTGCCTTTCTTCTCGTTGGCTGCCTTATCATCTGACAGCTTCCCATATTTTGCTTCAACACCACGGCATACCACATCGTAGTCGATGGCAAGCACAAACACGCATTTCTCACAGTCCAGAAACAGTTTTAGGACTTCCAGAAGTTCTACCGCTTTTCGGGGTTCAAGGCGGTCTAAATCGTCCACGAAAATAACAACTCTGCCGTTTTCTCCCGCTCGTGCGTTCACCAGCTTCTGGAAGGAATCTTTCAGAGAATCCAATTGCCCGATAAAGTCCTGTGTGAAAAGGCTTTTGATTTCATCACCGTTCGTTGAGCCGCCAGAAACATATCCAATGGCAATCTTGCTGATGCCCTCAAACACATTCTTTATCAGCTCTTTTGCCTGTTCGCTCTTGCTGTCTGAAACTGCACTGACCAGCTTACTCAGCATCACAAGCGGCAGTTTGTCTTCCAGATTGAACTGGCTGAATTGCCATGTATTGAACCACACTGGCTGGATATTTCCAGACAGTTTGCCCTTGATGATTTGCATGATGCTGGTCTTGCCGGTACCCCAACTGCCTTGAATGGAAATTGTCATTGGGGTATTACAGGTGGAGATAAACGTAGTCAGCCCATCTATGTACTTTTAAATGTTAAATTCATCCTTCAACGCTACTTTGTCGGTAAAACCGTTGGCTCTCCCCATAATCAAGCATCCCCTTTGTTTTACTTCCAGATTTTACACGAATTATAGCATATTTTGCGTTTATTTTCAATGAACAACGCGTGTCAGACACCCTGTAAACACACCCCAGCTTCGTTCTTTCTATAGGCATAGGATAATACTACCCACTGTCCCCAAATCCGTCTGAATGTTACTGGAACGTTTTAGACCAAAAGAAAAGCTCTACACAGATTTCTCCGTGTAGAGCCTATAAGCATTTATGTCGGCGGGATAGGGATGCTACTCACCTTTACTCACCTTTTTCACATTCGGTTACAACCGATTATGTAGGATTATATTCTGTATGCGCTATCGGAAACCCCGTGATAACAACGTTTATCCTATCTTAACAGGTTTTGGACACAGGCGCCACCATAACAATACCAAGTTTCATGATATTCGCTCCTTTGGCTTTCCATCGGGCAATCAGCTGCCCGTTTGTTTTTTAACATACTTTTATAGTATACACCTGTTGCGTTTGCGTTGCAAGTATTCAAATGTAGTCAGTGTAACGGAATTGTAATGTTTTTTCGCCCCGAATTTTGTATGCCGAAATTGTGTACTTTTTGTGAAAACACTCCTATAATAAAGCTATACGATATGATTCGATATATTGTAGCATAACCCTATCATTGCATGACACTGGAGGTATTTTATCATGCCTGCGTTTGTCTCTCACCACCACTTTGCCGACGCTGCCCTTTCACAGGCGCAGCCCTATATCGCCAAAGCTGTTTCCGCCGCGCCGATGGCATTCCGCTGGGGTGCACAAGGCCCGGATATCCTGTTTTATCATCAGCCGCTCGTAGAAAATCGTGTCTCCCGCACGGGACACCGTATTCACGTGGAGCGCGTGAGCCGCATGTTCTCCGCCCTTGCCGCGGAATGTGCACGTCTGAATGAGCCGGAAGCCACAGCGTACCTGCTGGGCTTCTGCTGCCATTACGCGCTTGACAGTGCGGCGCACCCGTTTGTCACGTATATTTCCAATTACCGCCTTGACCCGCTGTACCCACAGCTGTCGCACGGCGCACTGCACAATCTGTGCGAAGCGGAGCTTGACCGTGCGCTGCTGGACAAGGATCAGCCCGGCGGCAGCGCTGCCTTCCGCGCCGATCTGGCGCTTTCCATGGACAAAAAAGCGGTTTCCGCCATCGGCACGCTACTTTCCGGCGCGATATGGGAGGTCTATGGCACGCGCATCCCGCCCAAAGCGGTCAAATCTTCGATGCGCTCCATGCTGCGCATCCTGTATCTGCTGCATGACAAAAACGGGCTCCGTGCTTCCGCCGCCCTCTGGGTCGAAAACCGTCTGGGCAGCGCAGGCGCTGTTTCCTCGCTCATCCGTCCGGCGCAGCCGCTGGAGGCTGACTGTGCCAACCTCAGTCACCAGCCGTGGATCGATGCGCAGACGCCATATATGCGCCACTATACGGATTATTTCCAAATCTTCCAGCAGGCACAGTACAGTGCTGCCAACCTGATGGATGTCTGTTATGACGCGATACAGTCCGGCACATCGCTGCCGCAGACACTGTTTCGCCTAAACTATCTCGGATTGGAAGAATAAGCCCGACCAAGACCAAAAAGAAAGAGCATGTTACAGGACAAGCTTCCTGTGAATTGCACCCCATTTGTTAGACAGTATGATATACTGGATAACAAGTGGGGT
>JAUNWG010000023.1 GCA_030540435.1 Eubacteriales bacterium | reverse complement strand
CTATGCCCTTCTAGGGCTTACTCAAACCACTAGTTTACTAGTGGTTATGATTTGCCGAAAGAAATCCCCGGCACAAGGCCGGGGATAAAAGCACGTCATGGAAGGTCTGGTTCAGGGATATCGTTTTCCAGATTGTCTCTGGCAAGATCGGTATCGATTACCGGGTACGCATCAGAGATCGGCTTTTCCGGGTGCGGAGGGGTGTGGAATACCTTCTGAGACGGAGCAGAGGTTCCGGGGATGATCGGATTTGCTTTACACTTTCCTGTTTTTGCCTTTCCCTGTAGCTCCGGCACAGCAGGCGTGTCCTTTTTTGGGTGGCTAGGTGTCCAGTCCGGACGTTTCATTCCTTGCTTTGCCATATAATAATCACCTCATGAACAGTATGTGATTCTGCGGAATTATTATAAGGCTTGGTCGGATTTTTTGCACAGAAGATGCAACCTAGTTACTCATCGCCTGTGATTTTTTAATGCAGGCATCTATTGCATCGATGACAGCGGCACGCATTCCGCTGCGTTCCAGCGTGGCGACTGCTTCAATGGTAGTGCCGCCGGGGGAGCAGACTGCATCTTTCAGTGCACCGGGATGTGTGCCGGTTTCCAGCACCATTTTTGCAGCGCCGAGTACCGACTGCGCAGCGAAGGTATACGCCTGCGCACGCGGCATACCGTGCAGGACAGCTGCATCTGCCATGGCTTCGATAAACAGGTAAACGTATGCCGGGGAAGAGCCGCTCACACCAGTGACGGTATCCATCATGCGCTCCGGTACGATCTCCGCTTTGCCAAAGCTGCGGAGCATTGCCAGGACGACAGCTTGATCTGCGTCGGACATTTCTGCATTGAAGCACACTGCGGACATCGCCTCACCGACAAGCGCCGGTGTATTCGGCATCACACGTGCCAGCTTGACCGGCTTGCCAAAGCGGGCTTCATTTGCGGCAATCGTCTGTCCGGCAGCGATCATGACAACGATCGTCTCCGGCCGGATTACAGTTTTGATCTCCGCGATCACGGTTTCATACAGGTGTGGTTTGACAGACAGGATGACAACATCTGCCTGCGCGGCGGCAGCGGCATTATCCTTCTGAATGATCTGAATCACAAAATCTTTTTTTAGTGCGTCCAGCTTTGGCGCGGATGGATTCGCCGCGATCACACAATCCGGTGCGGCAAGCCCGGAGGTGACAATACCGCCGATCATTGCCCTTGCCATGCTGCCGCTTCCAATAAATGCATATTTGATACTCATAGCATATTACTCCTTCTGGTCTGAAATGGTTTGTGCGATTTTCCGGCACAGGTCAGGGGCTGCATCCGGCTTTGCGATGTAGCGGATGCTTTCCTTCAGTCGGTCGAGCCTGCCCGGACAGCGGAACAATAGATTGACGGCGTCCGCAATCGGGAAGGTTTTGGTGACATAGATCGCTGCGCCGTTTGCCTGTAAAAATTCGACATTGCGGTCTTCTACGCCGGGCAGTGGATGGATCATCAGCATGGGCAGACACTTTGCAAGCGATTCACTGGTGGTGATGCCGCCCGGCTTGCTGAGCAGGCAATCCGCTGCGTCCATGATCTCATCCACGTTTTCAACAAAGCCGAATACCTTGATCGGAATGGTTACATCCATTGCGCAGACCTGTTCATACAGCTTTTCATTGCTGCCGCAGATCACAACGATCTGCACCGTAAACGGAAGCGCTTCGATCGCTTCGATATAATCCGGGATATCTCCGAAGCCCATGCCGCCACTCATAATGAGGATGGTCGGGAGGTCCTGATCCAGTTCGAATTTCTGCCGCATTTCGGCTTTGTCGTGCGAGTGGCGGAAACGGTTGCGGATCGGAATTCCATACGGCAGGACACGCGAGAAATCGATTTCCCGACGGACAAACTGTGGTTCCAGATATTCGCTCGGTGCGACGATATACTCAAAGTTTTCTACATCACACCAGTAATTCTGCACGGTAAAATCTGTAATGATGCCGAAGCACGGGCAGGTGACGGCGCCGCGTTCCTTGAGCAGGTCAACCGCTTGTGCGGCAAAAACCATGGTACATATAATGCAGTCGGGGGCATACTTGTTGATGGCGTGCCGCAGCCTGGATGCCAGAAATTCATCCGCCAACCGGGACGGCGTATATTCATTGAAATCCTTTTCGTCCTGATAGTCATATACGTTGGATGCCACACCGTGCATATGGGACAGTGTTTTCATGGAGAGAAAATAACCGCTTGCAGTGGCTTTTTTCAGCCGCGGGCTGATATACTCGAACATATCCAGAACCTTGCATTCGGAATCTGGATACATCTGTGTAAAGCAGCTGGAAACCGCATTGGCGACGGCATTGTGTCCGTTGCCGAGTGGCGCTGTAATAATGAGCAATTTCATACATAATATCCTCCTGTTTTCCTTTCCAGTATAAAGCAATGACGGAAAAATGCAAGCGGATCATGGGAGAGTTTACAAACAAAACATTTCCAGTTTCTATAACGCTCACTGTAAATATCCATGCTGTGAGGCGTTTTGCATATCCACTGCGGTAGAAAATAAACGAGGACACAGCGGAAAACTGTGTCCTCGTTGACAAAATCAGATATATTTTTTACAAAAACGGCTGCATGGTCTGTGCTACATCGGAGCAGGTCATCAGGCCGGACATAACGCAGGCGCCCGCAGCGCCTGTCCGCAAGACAGCAGGGTATTGCTCCGCATTGATACCGCCGATGCCGAATACTGGCAGATCAGTCGCCTGACAGACGCTTTCCAGAAAGGACAGACCTCTGGGTGGCAGACCCTTCTTGCAGTCTGTCGGGAACACATGTCCTGCCTGCACATAGGTTGCGGGCGTCCCGGCGAGCTGGGCGGCTTCCTCGGAGGAATGCAGCGATACGCCGACGCGCGCAAAATCCACAAGCTCCTCCTGATGCTGCATCAGCAGATGGAACGGCAGATGGATGCCGCAGTCGAGTTTGCGCGCCACAGCAATATGCGTATTGACCTGCAGCGGGACATCGTACCGTCGGCAGATGGACAGGCAGTCCTGCGCCAGCGCTTCATATTCGGTTTCCGGCAGATCCTTTTCCCGCAAAACGATACAATACGGATGCTGGGAAGCAATGCGGTCGATGCGGGTGAGAAAATCATCTGGGCACAGCAGCCGGTGGGTGACACAGATCAGCATTAGCCCACGTACATGTAGTCGGAGAATACCGGCTGGAGACCCTGGTCAATGATCGCCTGACGCACTTCTTCTACACTGCGGCCGTCGTCAATGATGAACTGCGGATCGCCCTTGGATTCCTCGTTGTCGATGTGCTCACCAATGCCGGTAGATACGCCTGCGGAAATCTTTGTGGCAGCGATATTGATGATACCGTTGCGGAAGCCTTCGCGCTCGCGGGTAGAGATTGTGATGCTGGCGAACGGCATAAACAGGCGGTACGCACAGACGATCTGTGTCAGCTGTGTCTCGTGTACGTCTTTCGGGTTGATTTTATCGTTGTTGATAATCGGGCGCAGGCGCGGGCAGGAGAACGCAATTTCCGCATGCGGATATTTTTTCTGAATCAGATATGCGTGCATACCGGTGGCAAACGCATCCTTGCGGAAATCGTCCAGACCGAGCAGTGCGGCAAAGCCGACGCCGCGCATACCGCCCATCAGCGCGCGCTCCTGTGCGTTCAGACGGTACGGGAAAATACGCTTGTGGCCGCCGAGGTGCAGCGTTTCATACTTGTCCGGGTTATATGTCTCCTGGAATACGGTCACGTAGTCTACGCCGCATTCGTGCAGGTAACGGTATTCGTCCGAATTGAGCGGATAGATTTCCACGCCGATGACCGTGAAATACTTGCGGGCGATTTTACATGCCTCACCGATATAGTCTACTGGCGACATGGAGCGGCTCTCGCCCGTGAGGATGAGGATTTCCTTCAGGCCGGACTCGGCAATTGCCGCCATTTCCTTGTCGACTTCCTCCATGTTCAGCTTGCCGCGGCGGATCTTGTTGTGACAGTTGAAGCCACAGTAGATACAGTAGTTTTCACAGTAATTGGCGATATAGCACGGCGTAAACATCATGATGGAGTTGCCGAAATGCTTGCGCGTTTCCTGCTGTGCGCGTGCTGCCATCTGTTCAACATATGGCTGTGCAGCAGGGGAGAGCAGCGCAGCAAAATCCTCCGGCGACAGCGTGTCCTTGGACAGCGCACGGATAACATCTGCGGCGGTATATTTGGTTTCGTCGTAGCTTTCGCGGGCAGAAAGGACTTGGTCGATAATATTGCCGGGGGCGACTTCCATGCCTTCCTGGTATTCCATATGATTGGTTTCGCGCGTGATGTATTTCGCGTTGATGATCTCACTCATGTGTGTGCGCCTCCTCAGTCAGCCAGGAATCCGGTCAGCGGGGAAGATGCAGAAGCCTTTTCCAGAATGCGGCCCATACCGGACAGGTACGCCGTGCGGCCAGCTTCAATTGCCTTCTTGAATGCACCTGCCATTGCCGGGATGTCGCCTGCGGTTGCGATTGCGGTGTTGGACATAACAGCTGCGCAGCCCATTTCCATCGCTTCACATGCCTGACTCGGCTTGCCGATGCCTGCATCAACGATGATTGGCAGATCGATCTCATCGATGAGGATCTGAATAAATTCCTTGGTCAGGATGCCCTTGTTGGTGCCGATCGGTGCGCCAAGCGGCATAATTGCTGCTGCACCGGCGTTTGCCAAATCGCGCGCCGCGTTCAGATCGGGGTACATGTACGGCATAACGACGAAGCCTTCTTTTGCAAGCACCTCGGTTGCCTTGATTGTCTCATAGTTGTCCGGCAGCAGGTACTTGGACTCATGAATACATTCGATTTTGATGAAATCGCCGCAGCCAACCTCGCGTGCCAGACGGGCAATGCGGATGGCTTCCTCGGCGTTGCGTGCGCCGGAGGTGTTGGGCAGCAGGGTAACGCCCTTCGGGATGTAGTCCAGAATGTTGTCAATGCTGCCGAGTGTTGCACGGCGCAGCGCCAGTGTGATGATCTGTGCGCCTGCGTGCTCAACAGCAGCTTCGATCAGATCGAGAGAATATTTACCCGAACCGAGGATAAAGCGGGAGGTAAACTCATGTCCACCGAGAACAAATGTATCAGTCATAATAAAAATCTCCTTACATGATTAATTATATCTAAAAAAATTAAACTTCAAAAATATCCAGCAGCAGCCGGAGCGTCATATTAGCCTGATGTCCGGCGCAGACAGACACACGCGGCGCCATTAATCCGACGCCGTTTGCCGCAGCTGTTTCACCATCGCCGCATACATATAAGCGGGACATGCGCTTGCGTGTCACAATGTCGTTGCTGGAGCCATAGCCTGCCATACCGGAGCCTGCCACGATGCGGACAGAGTCGGTTTCACTCAGTAGCGTGGAAACCAGTTCCGCTTTGCAGTTCGGGTTGTCAAAGGCTTCGCATACCACGTCACAGCCGCCGAACAGCGTGACGGCATTGCTGCTATCCACACGGACCGTGTGGGTTTCCACTTGAATAAATGGGTTGATCTGGTGCAGCAGCTGTGCGGTGGCATCGGTTTTGTTCATGCCCAGATGGGAAACGAAATAGTTTTGCCGGTTTAAATTGCTCGGCTCAACGGTGTCAAAATCCACGAGGATGAGATGCCCAACACCGGTGCGGGCGAGCATCGCGGCAATATTCGAGCCGAGACCGCCCAGTCCGGCAATCCCGACACATGCCTGCTTGACACGCTGATGTACCTGCGGCGTATGTCGCGCAGCCATCATATGCTCCAGCACGTCCTGTGGCGGCATGACGCCCTTTTCAATGGCGGTGATGCTGTCCCCCTCGTGCAGCGGAACATTTTCACCCGTTTGAAAACCATTGCGAATGACAACAGAGGCCTTCGGCATATACTGCTGTACAACATCCTGCAAGCAGCTACCCTCCGGCAGCGACAGTGGGGAACCATTTAAGGTGAGCTGTAACATCAACCGCCTCCCACAAAACAGACGATTTCTACGGCATCTGCGTCATGCAGCGCGAAGGTATCATGTTCTGCTCTGGGAACGATAGCGCCGTTCACCTCTACGGCAATACGGCCTGCCGGATATCCCAGCTGGTCCAGAAGAGCGCGCACTGTGATGCCGTCAGCAGCTGTAACAGTTTCGCCGTTTACTTTCATGTAAAATTCCTCCTTTGCCTGGAAAATACAAAAAGAAAAGACCATCGACCTATGGAAGTCGTGGCCCGATCATGCAGCTGCCTGTAAAGCGGATTCCTCAAAACTCCCTACGCCGGTACTAACCGTTCAGGTTCAATGAGTAAGGAAGCACTCTATTCCACTCTCAGCCGCTTGCCGCGGATCCCCAGTTGAAGACCAATGTGCAGTTGTCTTTCTGTCTGCTATTATACGTCGCACAGGGGGAAATGTCAAATACTTTTGTGCGGCGAAAAAGATGCGCACCGCAGAAAACTCTGCGGTGCGCGTGTGCTTATGACATGCCGATCAGCTCGGCAGCCATGTCAAACAGCGTTTCTGCCGGAAGGCCGTCAGGACAATCACAGATCAGGGAATACGCAATCCCATTTTGCTTCCATGATACGCAGGACATCATAGTAATACTGATTTCATCCGCCCCTTCGGAGATAAAATAATCGTCTCGGTTCAGATTTTCCTCATCTTCCGGTGTTAGCTCATAGTCTACGGGTACAAACTTATACGTGTCGTTGAAATAGTGGACATCAATGCCCTGGATCGTCTTGGTCTGTACTGGTGTGCGTTCTTTTGCGGGATTTTCCGTCTTTGCATGTTCGGTATCCAGCCAGATATTCGGTTCTCCATCCTTCTGGTAAGTGATATGGATTCCTTTGTACTTGGAAAGGGCATTGCCGGATTCGTCGTGATCTGTCCAGTAGTTGATATACATTTTGTGGAAGGAATAGCCGTTTTCAAACTGCTCGACGGCATGGATATCCAAATCCGCCTTGTCTTCGACGTCATTCAGCTGGGAGAAGCTGGTATATTCGTCGGACGAAGAATATCCGGTAACATAGGAAATCACACCGCTGGATGCGATAGCGACGGTAGCAAGGACTGCACATATGGCAGCAGACAAAATAAATATCTTCTTTTTTCTGAACTTCATGATGATTCCTGCCTTTCCGGAAGCTGCATGTGCTTCCATTTCTGCTTTTAACGTTTGGTTCAGCTGTTCACTCGGCTGTACCGGGGCAAGGGCCTGTCTCAAAAGCGTATCCATATTATATTTACTCATAGCCTGCGTCCTCCAATTGTTTTTTCAATAGGGTTCTTGCGCGGTGAAGCCTGCGTTTGACCGTTCCCTCCGGCAGCTTTAGCATTGTGGAAATTTCCTTTATGGAAAGCTCGGCGGAATAATACAGACAGACCGGCATGCGGTACAGTGCGGGCAGTGTATCCACGCATTGCACCACCAGTGCATGTAATTCCCGATCAATGCACTGCTCTTCCGGGGAATGACTGGTGCAATCGCACAGCTCCTGCCCGTTTTCCCGCAGAATTTCCATGCTTTGATTTTCCGTATGTGATTTCTGCCAGCCCTGCTTGCGGCATTTGTTGCGCCATAGCCGGATGGATATGGAAATCAGGTAGCTTTTGGGATTGTTGTGCATATCTATTTTTTCTGCAAGCTCGACTGCCTTTAGAAAGGTTTCCTGATACAGCTCTTCCCCTTCCGCGGTACTCCGCGTGAGATGCCTGCAAAAGCTGTAGATATCACTCCCATAAGTATCCACGCATTGCGTCAGTTCTTCAATCGTCATATGGGTTGTAAGCTCCTTTGAGATGGGTTTCAGACGTCTGAGTTTGTGTAGAACCCTTACACTTTAACATTGTAGCGGAAAAGGAAATGGTTCGCAGCAGGATGGAAAATATTTTGTACAGAGAGGGAATTTCATGTGCCATTGACGAACATTCCTTAAAATGGTAAACTAAAAACAACGGAATTGAAATTTTTTTGAAGATGAAAAAAAGGAGAGAGAACCATGCAGTATATCATTGAAAATGAACAGTTTACCGTTACTATCGACAGCAAGGGCGCGGAGCTTAGCTCGATGAAGTCCAAAGCCTCAGGCACGGAATATGTCTGGCAGGCAGACCCGTCTATCTGGGCACGCCATGCGCCGATCCTGTTTCCGATCGTCGGGCGATTAAAGGATAAGATGTATACGGTCGGCGGGAAGGAATACACCATCACGCAGCACGGCTTCGGACGCGATCTGGAGTTTGCATGCACGGCGCAGACCGAGCAGTCCATCGACTTCACCCTTACGCCGAACGACTATACCAGACCGATGTACCCGTTTGATTTTGCGCTGACCGTGCGTTACACGCTGGACGGCAATACGCTGAAAAAAGAACACATCACGACCAATCACGGCGATGTGGATATGTACTACGAGGTCGGCGGACATGATGCGTATAATGTTGCGTTGGAGCCGGGCGAGACAATGGCGGATTATTATGTTGACTTTGGCGAAGGTGATGCGGTACATCCGCTCATCAACAACGAGGCATTGATGATTACCAAGGACAAGCGGGACGTTGCATTACAGGACGGGAAGCTGTACCTGACCAGTGAGCTGTTTGCGCTGGATGCGCTGATCCTGGATGATATCAAGACTCGTTCGGTCTGCGTGAAGAGCGATAAGTCCGCGCACTGCGTCCGCATGGACTTTGCGGATTTCCCCTACCTTGGCATCTGGAGCAAATATACCGGCTCGGATACCAATTATGTCTGCATCGAGCCGTGGAGCACGTTGCCGGACGCAGCATATCTTGACCATGCGTTGGAGAACAAGGTGGGTGTGCGCTGCTTGAAGCCGGGTACATCAGAAACGCTTACCTTCTCGACAACGATCACAGAGTAAAACGAAAAACACCCGCAGGTGCTGCCTGCGGGTGAAAAGGGTTCCATTAAGCGCGGTATTTTGCTGTGACACGTGCGTGCGTCAGCACATGTCCGCGCATCGCATGAATCATTTCATTGAGGTAGAAGCCCGGCTGGAGGTCCAGCGTGCAGTCCAGTGCATACACATCCAGATCATATGCATGGTCTGCATCCGGTGGCGCCATGCCGCCATAGCAGGAGGCCTGTTCGATGGTCTCGTCGCTGACGGCGCTGTGGAAGCTGGTTGTGCCCTGAATGAAATCCGGGTTGTGCCGGCTGATGTCCTCCGGAACCTCTGTCTGCGTTAAATTACACAATGTCCAGTGGATCCATTTGAAGCCACAGACAGGGATGGAATCCGGGTCATCCAGAATGACCGCGAAGCTGACCGTCCCTTCTGGCGGATCAATAATGGAGAATGGAACAGAGCGAACCGCCTTGCCCTGCGGAGAAATATCGCTGCCGTGCTTGCCGAAACGGTCGGCCCAGTAGCCGTTTTCGATACCTGTGCTGGTTACTTTCATACAATCAAACCTCCTGTTGCCTGTTGATGATAGCTCTATTATACCATCGAAAGAGGAAAACAACAAACAAATGTTGGACAAACAGGGAAAAACGCTTGTAATTTGCAAACCGATTGTTTATAATTGTTATATTGCGAATTTGGACAGGAGGTGTAGACATAGACTATGTTTAATTTTGTATTAGACACACAGATGCCGGGCGCAGAGACATATCTGTCCTTTCTCCCGCTGATCCTGCTGATCGTTCTGTTTTATTTCATGCTGATCCGTCCGCAGAGAAAGCGCGACAAGGCAGACAAGGAAATGCGTGAATCGCTCGTTGTTGGTGACCGTATTTGTACGATTGGCGGCATCGTCGGCAAGATCGTTCAGGTACACGATGACGAGATCGTACTGGAGACCAGCGGCAACCGGATGCGTTTCAAGAAATGGGCTGTCCGCGGCAAGGTCGATGAAGTTGACAGCGAAAACAAATAAAAGATAACGCATGATTTCCAGCCATCCCGCGTAACGTATTTGTGGAGACAAAGGAACGACAGGGAGGGATATGGATGAACCGTGTGGAATCGACAGACAGCAGGGCTGTATTTTGGGCAGCACCGATGCTGCTTGGCCTGCTGCTGATTTTTGGCGGCACGCTGGTGGGTGCGGCACTGCTCTCCTCCGGAAAGATCGGACAGGGAATGGCGCCGTTAGCGGCGTATGTGCCGCTGGCTGGCGGCTGCTTGGCTGCATCCTTCTGGGGTGCAAGGCGTGCACCGGCCCATCGGCTGCCGATGGGGATGCTCATTGGCGTGCTGCTGCTTGGCTGTCTGTTTGTGCTGGGGCTGACCCTGCGCGATGCAGCGTTTGCCGCACCGGCGGCAGGGATTACAGCCGGTATCAGCCTTACCGCTTCGCTGCTGGGAGCAATTCCGGGAGCGGCGGCAAAAAAGAAAAAACGGCGCAAATAATAATTTGTTTGCTCTGGACAGTATCTGAGTTTCAGGTACGCGCTAATTTAAAATCAGGAAAGGAGAATGCATCATGACTCACATCAAGACTCTGAACACCTGCACGTTTAAGGAAACTGCTGCAAAGGGCGGCTGCGGCGAATGCCAGACCTCCTGCCAGTCTGCCTGCAAGACTTCCTGCACGGTTGCAAACCAGAAGTGCGAGCACGACAAGTAAGTCAGGATTTTACATCCACAACAGGATCGGGACTGACGCATGTCAGTCCCGAAATTTTTTGACAATTTGACAGGAGTAATTTTAACATGATACATCGTTTTTCCATGAAGGGTGTCAATATCCTGATGGATATTAACAGCGGTTCCGTCCATGTTGTTGACGATGCAGCCTATGCATTATCCGCTGTTGTGGCGCCCGGTATGACAGAAGATTGTCCAGAGGATATTATCCGCAGCCTGTCTGACTCGTTTACGCCGGAGCAGCTGCGCGAGGCGTACCGTGAGCTGTATGAGCTGGAGCAGAACGGCTATCTGTTTGCAGACGACGATTACATAAACATTGCGGCAGCCATCCCGACGGGCGCACCGATCAAGGCGCTGTGCCTGCATGTTTCGCATGACTGCAACCTGCGCTGTAAGTATTGCTTTGCTTCTACCGGCGACTTCGGTATGGGCAAGCGCATGACAATGGATTTTGACGTGGCGAAAAAGGCGATTGACTTTGTTGTAGAAAAATCAAAGGCGCGCCGCAATATTGAAATAGACTTCTTCGGCGGCGAGCCGCTGATGGCGTGGGAGACGGTAAAGAAAACCGTCGATTACGCCCGGTCGATCGAAAAGGAAAAAAACAAAAAGTTCCGTTTTACTATCACCACCAATGGTCTGCTGCTGGATGATGAGAAGATCGACTATATCAATGAGAATATGGACAACTGTGTCCTGTCATTAGACGGCAGAAAGTGCATCAATGATGATATGCGCCCAACAGCTGGCGGTGTTGGCAGCTATGATATCATTGTGCCGAAGTTTAAGAAGTTGGTTGACCAGCGCGGCAAAGACAAGGACTATTATGTCCGCGGCACCTTTACCAGCAAAAATCTGGACTTTACCGAGGATGTCCTATCGATTGCGGATGAAGGCTTTGACCAGCTGTCTGTCGAGCCGGTAACGAGCGAACCGGGTACCGGCTATGACCTGAGCGAAAAAGACCTGCCGCGCATCGGTGAGGAATATGAGAAGCTCGCAGACATCATGCTGCAGCGCAAAAAGGAAGGCAGGAGCTTCAATTTCTTCCACTTCATGGTCGATCTGCAGCAAGGCCCGTGTGTCATCAAGCGCCTGCGCGGCTGCGGCGCCGGGTATGAATATGTAGCGGTTACGCCGGATGGCGAGATCTATCCGTGCCACCAGTTTGTCGGGCATCCGGAATTCCTGTTGGGCACGCTGGATGACGGAAAATTTGATATGGATATTTCCGACCATTTCTCCCGTTTGAATGTATGTACCCGCCCGAAATGTAAGGATTGCTGGGCGAAATTCTACTGCTCCGGCGGCTGCGCAGCTGCAAATTTCAATATGAACGGTGATATTGAAACGCCGTATGAGATGGGCTGTGAGCTGCAGAAAAAGCGTCTGGAATGTGCAATTTACCTTAAAGCAGCTGAATTGATGGAAGAATAATTTGACAACCCGACAAAATCTCAGAAACTGCTCAAAATTTAGTTGAAATTTAAAAAAATCGCTCTATAATGTAGATATTAAAAACCGGATGCATCATGCACCGGCAGGCTGGTACGGTGGAGTTTCCCCGCCGCCGTATGTCAGAAACATATATAGAGGTGATTAATATGCCGCATAGCATTGGACTGGGTATGATCGGTAGAAGCGAACTTTCCGATCGCCTTCTGGATGGAATTTTACGGAACAATGTTGTTTCCGCAAAGCATATTCATATTGCTGAAAAGGACGCTGTCCAGCGGGAGCATTATCTGGGACTCGGCGTGGATTGTACGCCGGATGTTTCGGCATCCATGCTCCGTTCGGAGATCATGATTCTTTCAGGCGAAAAGCAGGAATTTTCTACACTGCTTTCCTCCGTCTGCGGTACGACCCGCGGACGTGTATTGGTATCTACCATTCCGGGACGCAGTATTGAGTATGTACAGGATCGTGTTGCCAAGGCGACATATGTTGTTATCGTAGAGCAGAAAAAGCGTGAGGACGGCACAGAGGTATTTCATCTGACCTACTCGCACCGCTTTCCGAACCACATGAAATCTGCAGTTGAGGATAGTTTCCGTTCCATCGGTGAAATTGAAACCGAGCAGGTTTAAAAAACAAATGAATAACAGAAACAGGCTGAGAATATCTTGTTAGCAGGGAACCGGAAAGGGGAACGGCGATGAAACGAGGTATGCTCAGCTTTTCTGATGCCCGGCGCCTGCGGCGGTCGCCGGTATTTGCGTTTCTGATTGCGGTGCTGCTGTGCGGCGTGCTGGCAGGCAGCTTTACCGGTATGCATATCCCGCAGTCGGAGGGAAATTATGTAAACGAGCTGGCAGCGCTGGTTTCCAGCAATGCTGCCGGACAAATGCCGACCCTGCGTACAGTAGCAGCGTGTCTTGGAGGCACTTTTGGTTGGGCTTTCGCGGCAGTGCTGCTGGGAAAAATTGCCGGGCGGCTGCTGTGGATATCTTTTCTCATAGCAGTGCGTGGCTTTCTGCTTGCCTTTGCAGCGGCAGCGGCGTTGGTAGAGTCCGGCGTGTGGGGGATCTATCTGTCTCTGGTATCCATCGGCATTTCGGCGGTGCTATGGCTTCCTGCCATGCTTTTACTGTGCACGGCAGTGCTGGACACGGAACGGCGCAGCTATGCTGTCGGCTTGGCACGATATGGCGGGGTATTGGTGCTGTGCGGTGTACTGTTGCTCGGCTCTGCCCTGTGGCGGCTGCTGGCAGTTCCTGTGCTTTTGGGGATGGTGGGAACATAAAAAAGACGTGTATGGAACCGAAGGGATTCCGTACACGTCATTCTTTTATATGGCATAATGGTGCCGCCTCCTGCTCAAAGTCCGAACACGATGCCCAATACTGCGCCGCAGATGATAAATACGATCGGGTGCAGCTTTGGCAGTTTGAAAATGCCGACCAACGCTGCAATGTAAAGAGCGATTGGCAGGAGACGGAAAAATCCAATGAACGAGCCACCGGACAGCGCCTCTGTATTGAACAGAGACATCACGAATACTTCAAACATCGCACCGGCGATCAGGCCTGCCGTTGCCGGACGGATGCCGTAGAAGATGTTATTGACCAGCGGGGAGTCACGGAATTTTTCCATGAAATGGGAGACGACGAGGATAACGATATAGGACGGCAGTACGAGCGACAGTGTCGAGACGACAGCGCCGGGCAGCCCGGCTGCGTGAAAGCCAGCGTAGGTTGACATGTTGATGCCGATCGGTCCGGGGGTGGATTCGGAGACGGCGATCATGTCTGTCAGCTGACTGACGGTAAACCACGAATACTTCAGCGCGATGTGTTTCAGAAATGGAAGTGTTGCCAGACCGCCGCCGACGGCGAACAGACCGGTTTTAAAAAATTCAAAAAACAGCTGTAAATATATCATAGCTTATGCCCCCTTCGCTTTGCCGCCGTGCAGCAGTGCGCCAACAAGACCGCAGACCAGTACAACGGCGATCGGTGTGATATTGAGTACGACCACTGCAACAAAGGTGAGCAGCAAAATAAGCAGCGTTGCAAAATCCTTGACGTTTTTCTTTACCATGGTGTAGATGGTCTTGGTGACCAGCGCACAGACGGCGATGCGGATACCGGTGAAGGCGTGCTGCACAACGGCATATTCTGCAAAATGCGTCAGGAAGGATGCAATGACGATGATAATGACGAGTGATGGGAATACAATACCCAGCGTGGTGAATAAAGCGCCGATCGGTCCGCGTTTGCGGTTGCCGATATAGGTGGCAACATTGACTGCAATAACGCCCGGCGTACACTGTCCGATGGCATACATATCGGTTAGCTCGTCCTCCGTGCACCAGCCGTTTTTATCAACGACCTCGCGCTGTAGGATGGGCAGCATGGCGTAGCCGCCGCCAAAGGTAAACGCGCCGATGCGGGCGAAGGTAAGAAACATGGAAATCAATTCGCGCATGTGACAAAACTCCTTTTATCGTATGGAATCAAAAGCAAGCTGCATATCTGCCAGATTGTCAATCGTCAAACCGGACCGGCGGGCAAGGCTGACAGTATAAGCCGTACCACCGGGGACACCGTCAAAAAAGCAGATACAATGGCTGCTCTGCTGCACCAGAAACCGGTCGCGTGCAGTATAGCATTCCGGCGAATATTTTTGCGCAACAGGGAAGATACGGTCAGCCTGCAGCAGGACATCGCCATACCGTTTTTGCCATTCCGGTTCCCAGTATTCATCCATGCCGGGAAATGCGATTGCAGCCCAAAGACGGATATCGCAGCCACTGTGTTTCAGCTCCAGAACTGCCTCCGCTGCCCATAAATCAAAGCCACGGCTCATGCCGGACAGAAAATACCGGCAGCCGTTTTCTGATGCATTTTTGATGGCATTGCGCAGACGCGACAGCATGTCCAAAAAGGCAGGCGAGCCTTCTGCCATATCCTGCGGCATTTTCTCCGGACGATAGCCGGAAAAACAGCAAACAGCTGTGTCCATAATATCCCTCCTGTCAGACAACCGTATTGTATCACCAGCAATATAAAAATGCAACTGTATTTGAATCTGCTGCATAGGCGTGGTATAATAGCTGTACATTATAACAATTGTATCATGTGCGACAGTAAGTACGAGGGAATTGCCGAAGTCTACAGTAATACAACAACTGATATACAAATGATGGAAAAGGGGATGTGGAATGATGCTCATCTGCCCGCACTGTGGTGCACCGCTGCTGCGTGAGGAACATGTGCTGCGCTGTCCGAATGGACACAGCTATGATATTGCCCGGTCGGGCTATTGCAACCTGTTGCTGTCTACACGCGCCGGGGAGCACACCGGCGACAGCAGGGAGATGGTGCTGGCACGGCGGCAGTTTTTAGATGGCGGCTATTATGCGCAGCTTGCCGCGGGTTTGTGCCGCCGGGCAGAACAGCTGACTGAAGGGAAAACAGCGGTCAATCTTGTGGACGCAGGCTGCGGCGAAGGGTATTATACCCGGCAGCTCACACAGGCACTGCAGCAAAAGGGAAGACTGGGCAGCAGCATCGGTATAGATATTTCAAAATCCGCGACGCAGTATGCGGCAAAGCGGGACAAAGATACGCAGTATATCACAGGCAGCGCATACCATATGCCATTGGCAGACCACTGTGCGGATCTGATTTGTTCGATTTTTGCGCCTACGCCTGCGGAGGAATTTCAGCGTGTGCTGCGGCAGGACGGTGCCGTGCTGTGTGCCGTACCGGGTGCGGAGCATTTGTGGGAGCTGAAATGTGCCGTTTATGATACGCCATACAAGAACCGCGAGGAAAAGCATCAGCTGGACGGATATCAGCTGACAGACCGACATAAAATAACGTATTCTGTCCATATCGACAATGCACGTGATATCCAGACGCTGTTTGCCATGACGCCATATGCGCACCGCACGCCGCGCAAGGGGTTGGAACGGCTGCGGGCGCTGACGGAGATCGATGTGACACTGTCCTTCCTGCTGCTGACTTTTTATCCCGGAGAATAATTCTCCTTTTCGGCAAATATGAAATATGGTATACTGAACAGCAGGATACAGTACATTCCTGAAGGGAGGGAATTTTTCTGCAAAGACAGACGAACACCACAAAGAAGGAATATATCAAGCAGCTTGCACTGGAGCTGGTACGCTGCTATTTTACAGATGGCATCCCGAAGGCATCTGCGGAGCTGTCCTATTACCTGCTGTTTTCGATCTTTCCGCTGCTGCTGTTGGTCAGCTCGCTGCTGTCGGTGACATCGGTTTCACAGGTCACGCTGTTGCAGGTTCTCAGCCTTTTTCCCGGTGATATCCAACGTATTATTTCACCGATCATCACACGATATTTGGGCAAGATCTCGCCTATTGCATTTATATGGCGCATCTTCAGCTTCAGTATCCTTGGCATTTATTTCCTCAGCCGGACGATGAGTTCGCTGATGCATACGGTGAACCGTATTTATAATATTCCAAACCGCCGCGGCGGTATAGGCCAGCTGATTTTTGAAGTGCTGACGGCTGCAGGCTTTATCTTTGCGATCGTATTCAGCTTTGTCCTTGTCATTCTTGGACATACGCTATATAATATCATCGGGAAATATGTTGAAATTCCTTACCAGCTGCAATGGCTATGGCAGTATGGACGTTTCCTGATCGCAATCGGGCTGATGTTTCTGTTTCTGCTGCTGCTGTGCTATCTGGCGCCGAATTGTATCATGCGCCTGCGCGATGCACTGCCGGGTGCATTGTTTACCCTGTTGGCGTGGTTTATTTGTACGATTATTTTCACATTTTATATCAGCAACATCAGTCAATATGATGCGCTTTACGGCTCGATCAGCGCGATCATGATTCTGATGCTCTGGATGTATATGACAGGAATTATCCTGTTTTTAGGCTTTGAATTGAATCTGATTTTGATGAAGCGCAGGCACTGCAATTTTATCTGCAAGGGAAAGCCGTGGTACGCGCGGCTTGCTTCACAGCGGTCAGGTCGCAAAAAAAGAAGAAAAAAGAGAAGGACAGTGCAGAGAACTGCACACAGAAAGGATGGATGGTAATATGAAGGTTGTTGCATTCAACGGCAGTCCGCGTAAGGGCGGCAATACGGAGATATGCCTGAAGCTCATTGAGGAGGAGCTGAACAAACAGGGCATCGAAATGGAAATTGTACAGGTGGGCGCGAAGGCAAACCCGTGCGTCGCGTGTTACAACTGTCTGGATACCGGCAGCGGGCACTGTATCCAGAAAGACCCGGTCAATGAATGGATTGATAAGATGGTCGCAGCAGACGGCATTATTCTCGCATCGCCGGTGTATTACGGCGGCATTGCAGGCGGCATGAAGTGTTTTCTTGACCGTGCATTCCTTGTAGCGGGACCGAAGCTGCATCATAAGGTCGGTGCGGCAGTGGTCACACTGCGCCGTTCGGGCGGTCTGGAAACCTACCAGCAGCTCAATGCATATATGAATACGATGGAAATGGTGATGGCAACCTCTGACTACTGGCAGGCAGCGCATGGACTGGATAAGGGTGAGGTCTGTCAGGATACCGAGGGCATTGAGGTTATGCAGAAGCTGGGGCGCAATATGGCATGGCTGCTCAAGCTGATCGAGCATGGCAAGGGCGTCGTTGACCCGCCGGAAACCGGTGCGCGTACGATGACAAACTTTGTTCGTTAAGGTATTGAAAATTTGGTACTTTCGTGGAAAGTTTCCCGACGGTGGAAAATATTTCAACAATTCCCTTTGACAAAGCCAAACGCTATGATATAATGAAGCCATGAAAGAAGCTTCGGTCCAATCACCCTGCGTACCGGAGTTCGTCCATACTTAATTTAGGAGGTCGATTTATTATGACTAGGTCTATCCGTGTAAAGAATACTGAAGATATCCAGAAGATCAACAAGATCGTAACCCAGTTCCCGTTTGATATTTGGATCCATGGCAAGTCCGGTATGGTTGACGCAAAGTCCCTGCTGGGTATGTTCCTGCTGAGCCTGAATGAGCCGCTCAAGCTGGTTGTTGAGGACGACACCGACACTAAGGCGCTGTTCAAGGCATTGGAAGATTATCTGGACATTGACGACGACGACTAATTCGTTATATTGGAAAAGGAAGGACAGCGGAGCAGATGGCTCCGCTGTTTTTTGTATAGAATGATAGCGATACCTCTTTTTACTTGTATAATATGTATAAATTAACGAGCAAAAAACAATGAAAAGATTGTAAAAATGTGAAATTTATGATATTCTTGACCAAAAGGAGGTAATTGTTATGAAGAAACGCATCCTATCTTTGGTTTCAGCATTTGTTATGCTTTTCTCCCTGGCGGCGGTAAGCGCAGGTGCGGTTGATATTGACTGCGCAGGCACGGACAGCGTGGAGAAGGCAGCGGAGCTGCAGGCTATCACAGGCAGCCAGGTCACGTTCAATGGACATGTGTATAAGCGTGTTGAGGACAGCATGGACTGGTTTGCAGCCAAAAAATATTGTGAGGAGCAGGGAGGACATCTGGCGACCATCACTTCTGCAGAGGAAAACGAGATCGTAACACGATTGGTCAAGGGCGGCACGAAGGCGCAATACTGGCTGGGTGGCACCGATGAGGCAAAAGAGGGTACATGGGTATGGGTTACCGGTGAACCGTGGACTTTCTGGGGGCCTAAGGTCACATTTAATAATTTTCAGAACAATGAGCACTATTTGCAGATGGAGCGCCACCACTGGGGCAATACCAGCAAATGCGGCGTGTGGAACGACATCAACTATCAGAACTGGATTAAGGGAGAAGAAAGCTTTTTCTCCACAAGCAACATTGGCTTGATCCTTGAATTTGATATCAACGGTTCGATCTGGGCACAGCCTGAGCTGGCACAGGCGGATGCGCTTGGATTGATCCCGGCATCGCTTGCGGGAAAGGATATGACCAAGCCAGTAACCCGTGCGGAATTTGCTGCGGTTTCCGTTAAGCTGTATGAAACGCTGACTGGAAAGACTGCCCCGGTCGTTTCCACACCGTTCACCGACATCAAGGGCAATGCAGATATCGAAAGTATTGCAAAGGCATATGGACTGAATATCGCAGTCGGTATTTCGGACACGAAGTTTGCCCCAAATAATCAGATCACACGGGAAGAGCTGGCGACGATGCTCTGCCGCGTTGTCAAGAAGTATACCTTTGAAGATTGGTCGATCGCGACCGACAACCAGTATTATCTGGATACTTCCGGTGTAAAAGCTTATGCGGATGATGCGTACATTTCTGCATGGGCAAAGCCGTCGGTTTATTACCTGACAAAAATGGGTATCTTCAAGGGTGTTGAAGACGGAACACGCTTTGCACCAAAGGCAGTGACTGCCGCACAACAGGCAAGCGGTTATGCAACTGCGACCCGTGAGCAGGCGATCGCACTTTCCAAGCGCGTATATGACCTCTCACCGGTGCTGGAGCCGTGATGATAAGCTGATACGAACAAAACCAGACAGACAAAAACAGCCTGCCGGATTTCCGGCAGGCTGTTTGCATATGCGGTTAATATAGATACCGTTACGGAATCAGGCGGGACATGTCGCGCGGGAAGAAAGAAGCCTCGCGGACATTCTGCAGACCGAGCAGCTGCATGGTCAGGCGCTCCAGACCGATGCCCAGACCGCCGTGCGGCGGCATACCGTATTTGTGCAGCATGAGGAAGGATTCAAACAGCTCCTTGTCCATCGCGCGGTCTTCCAGCTTGGCAACCTGTTCCTCGTAGTCGTTGATACGCTGACCGCCAGTGGTGATCTCCAAACCGCGGAACAGCAGGTCAAAGCTCAGTGCGAGCGACGGATCAGACGGGTCATCCTTTGCATAGAACGGGCGCTTGGAGGACGGGAAGTGGGTGACGAAGATAAATTCGCTGTTGAAATGCTTCTTTGCATAATCGCACAGCATCTGTTCCTCATCCGGGTTCAGGTCAAAACGGTTTTTGGACTTGTGTCCAAACTCGTCCAGCATGACCTGCTTGGCATCCTTGAAGGTGATAGATGGGATGCTGTCAATGACCGGAATGTCGGCTTTGAGCAGTTCGATCTCCGGCTTGCAGTTTTCACGGATATAATCCATGACATACTTCAGCATACCGGTTTCCATCTCCATAACATCCGTCATAGAATCGATATAGGCCATCTCAAAATCCAGTCCGATATATTCGTTCAGATGGCGGGAAGTGGAGTGGCGTTCCGCGCGGTAAACGCCGCCGATCTCAAATACGCGGCCGAATACGCCTGCAAGATACTGCTTGTAGAACTGCGGAGACTGTGCCAGATAAGCCTTCTGACCAAAGTAGTCCAGCTTGAAGATATTTGCACCGCCTTCAGCGCCAGCTGCTACGATCTTTGGGGAATTCATATGGACAAAGCCCTGCGACTGCATATATTCTGCAAAGCCGTCGCACAGTGCACCCTGAATACGGAAGATCGCCTTCATGCGCGGATGGCGCAGGGTGACCGGGCGATATTCCAGATTGGTATCCAGATTGATGCCCATATATTTTTTACCCAGCGGGACCGGCATTTTGTCATACGGCTTGGCAAGAACGGAAACAGCGGTCAGCTCGACCTCGAAGCCGTTTTCTGCACGTGCTTCCTCGCGTACGGAGCCGGAAACTTCAACGACCATACCGTCGCGGATATCCGACTTGCTGATGCCTGCAATATCATCCTTGAGCAGGCACTGGATGAGGCCGCGGTCAACGCGGACGATAACAAAAGCGAAATCGGACATATCGCGTACACGGTGTACGATGCCGCGGAATGTAACCGATTCACCGATATGTGCGGCGCAGTCAGCCACTGCATCGACATACGGCTTTGGAAGGGAAATAGATTCCATAATTAGTCCTCTCTATTCTTGTTTCCGCCCTTCCCGATATCGGGACAGTACGGAAGCAGTAGTAAAACGATGTCATTCATCCCTATTATAATGAATGATACGCACTGAATCAAGCGCAGCGCGCAAAAAAGTTGGAGCTTTTGCAGGATTTATACAGCACCGGAGCCATGCGCGGCGCGCAGATAGGCGATCAGCGCAGGGCTGCAGGTGTCAATATCCTCCTGTGACACGCCGCGCAGGCAGAGAATGCGGTCGCGGAGCGGGTCAGAGCCGGTGACAAGACAGTATCCGGTGGTGGTTTCCGCACAGATACGGATGGGCATGGGGATCCATTTTAGTCCGAAGCCAGCTGTGCGCTGTTCAAATTGTGCCTGCTGCTGTTTGTATAAAGTATGTCCGGTACCTTCGTCTGCTATTTCCATGCAGCGGATGTTCAGACGGAGCGTGCGGCTGAGTGACCAAGCGGAAGCATTCCGCTCCTCGGGGTCATAGGGCAGATAGTCCGCATCCTCTGGGAAATGCGCTTCAATGACAGCAAGCGCGGTACGGGCGTGATGGATGCTGCCTGCGGGCAGCACGGTGATAGGGTATTCCTTTTCCAATTGGTCAAGCACATTTGCCAGCGGTATCGCACATGGTGCCAGACCGGGGGCATGCTGCTCCAGCAGCTGGTTTACCAGCGCAGCGGTCTTGCAGTCAATATTCATGTCCATTAGTGAATCAAGTAAGTCCATAGCAGTTCCTCCATATGTCAGTATACCAAAAAAAACAGCAGATAGGAAGGGGACAGACAGCATTTGGCGGGAACTTCGGCTTCGCGTTGACATTGCCGGAACGGTATGCTATCATTCACTTAATAATGCGCAATAACGGATCAGGGGACGAAAAATGAAGATTATTCATATTATAGGAAGCGGAGACGATGGACGGGCAGCGTCCGCAGTGCTGACATTGGCAGAGGAGCTGCGGGATATGACGGTTGTCACGGCATCTGTCAGGCAGGCAGAGACAGCCGCAACGGGTGCGGACCTTCTGTATTGTCATGGCGCGGATGCGGCAGTCTGCGGCTGCAAAATTTCAAAGGAAAGCGGTATCCCATTTATATTTGACTGTACGAATGCCAACCCTGCGGCATATACGAAAAAGGTGCGCAGGATTTTGTGCAATGCGGATAGCTGTGTTGCCGATGGCAGCCGGATCGCAGAATATGCACTGAGTGATCTGGGTGTAGACCCGGCACGGACATTCAGCATCTGCCAGACGGCGGAGGAGCTGGAGCATGTGTACCGCCAGACGAAGCATATGGCCGAGCGCCGGGCAAATGGGCGTGACGGTGCGGTGATATGCGGGGCGTATGGGCGCGGCAATGCCGGGGATGATGCCATCCTGAATGCGATCATCCATGAGCTGCATCAGGTGGACCCGGATCTTCCGGTCAGCGTGGCATCGCGCCGCCCAAATGATACACGGCGCCGCAATCCGGTACAGTCCTACCATATGTTCCATTTCGGGGCGCTGGGACGTGCGCTGGATCAGGCGGAGCTGTTTATCAGCGGTGGCGGGAGCTTGATTCAAAATGCGACCTCAAGCCGGTCGCTGTATTATTACCTGCTGACGCTGATGCTTGCAAAAAGGCATGGCTGCAAGGTCATGATGTATGGCTGCGGTATCGGCCCGGTATATGGCCGTTTCCACCGCTGGGCAGCGGCGCGCGTAATCGACAATTATGTAGACATCATTACACTGCGGGATGAGGATTCTGTAAGTGAGATCAAACGGATGGGCGTCAGCCGACCGAGTATTGTGCGGACTGCCGACCCGACGATTTGCATTCAGCCGCTGGAGGCGGAGCAGACAGAGAAACTACTGGAACGGCTGGGTATTCCATCAGATGGGAAATATATTGGCTTCGGGCTGCGTGACTGGAAAGGGTTCGACCGTGCGGCACCGGAAATTGCACGGGCGGCACAGTATGCATGGTCTGAGTATGGCTTGATTCCGGTTTTTGTTCCGATCGAATTTCCACATGATTGTGAAGCCGCAAAAAGGGTGATCAAATATCTTGGCTGTCCATACCATCTGATCACGGAACGCATTACCATTAAGGAGACGATTTCTGTGTTGTCGCGCATGTCGCTGGTTGTCGGTATGCGTCTTCATTCCCTGATTTTTGCCGTTGAAAACGGTGTGCCCAGCATAGGGATTTCCTATGATCTCAAGGTTGACGGCTTCCTGCGGTCGATCGGGCGTGAGGATGCAACACTGCACATACAGAATGTCACCAGCGAGGAGCTGATGAAGCAGATCGACCGTGCAGCAGCGGAAGAAGGCGATAGCCGCTGGCATGAGATCGCGCGGCAGCTGGCCGAGGAAGAGCGCGGCAATCTGGAGCAGGTATACGCCCTGCTGACCGGGAAGCAGCCTGCAGGGGAACGCAAACGCAAGGTCTATCTCACCAGTCTGCATCTCAAGCATGGCGGCGTGGAAATGGTCATCGCGACGCTTGCCAATGCGCTTGTCAAGCAGGGCTTTGACGTTGAGGTGCTGTGCACCTACCGTCTGGGGGAGCCGGCATATCCAATGGATGAACGAGTCCAAATCACCTACCTGACGGAGGATTCCCCAAACCGGCAAGAATTTGCCGAGGCATTGCGCGAAAAGAATCCGGCGCGCCTTTTCCGCGAGGGTGCCCGTGCAGCTGCTACACTGTGGCGCAAAATGAGTACGATGAAGCGTGCGATTCGGAATATTTCGGACGGCATCGTTATTTCTACACGTCATGAGCATTCTGTACTGCTGTCCCGCTATGGCGCTCCTGGAGTTATCAAGATCGCGCAGCTGCATAGTGATCATAATTTTGACAAAAAGCTGGTGCATGACTTCCAGAAAAAGTACCAGAATATCGATTACTTTGTGCTGCTCACGGAACAGACGACCAGTGAGGTAAAGGGCTTTATGCAGGGGCACAATGACCGGACAAAATGTATCACCATTCCGAATTTTATTGAGCCGCCGGATATCCAGCTGCCGGTACGGAAGGAAAAGCAGGTCATTGCCGCCGGACGGCTGCACCCGGACAAGGATTTTCCGACGCTCCTGCGCATTTGGAAGCGTGTTTGTGGGGAATATCCCGACTGGATGCTGAAAATCGCAGGCGAAGGCAATCTGGAACAGGAGCTGAAGCAATATGCGCGTGAGCTGGGGATCGAGGAGCATGTATGCTTTACCGGCGTACTGGAGCACAATGCGCTGCTGCGCGAGATGGCAAAATCTGCCTGCTTTGCACTGACCTCTGTCTCTGAGAGTTTTGGTCTGGTTCTGGTCGAGGCGATGTCGTGCGGCACGCCGCCGGTTTCGTTTGATATCCGTGTCGGCCCGGCAACCATCATTGAAGATACCGTGAGCGGCTTCCTTGTTCCAAATCGCGATGAGGCGCTGTTTGCCGAAAAGCTCAAGCAGTTGATGGCGGATACCACGCTGCAGGAGCAGATGGGCCGCAATGCAACCGTGCGCGCGGAGCGGTTTTACAGGGACAATGTGCTGCGGCAATGGCTTGAATTGCTTTCAGAATGAAACAGTGTGCAGCTCCTGCGAGAACTGCTATTGTGACAAATGTCAAGCACACAAAAAGCTCAAAAACAAATGCGGAACTACAGATTTCTTGGTGATTCTTACGAGATTTTTACAATTGGAAAACAAAGTGTTGCACAAGGCGGGCTGCTGTACTAAAATAGTAGTGTGGTATCTATCCCTTTTCCATTTGGCTGAAAGGAGCGGCGAAATTATGTTTGCTGGTTATTCCGACAACATGGCAAAGTCTATGTGCTGTTCGCAGCAGCTTTTCTGTCATGGGAATTTCTGCCGCCATTTTGCATCAGGGATGGAGCAATGAAGAGCTGTTATAGCAGGACATCGTATATAGGTACGGTGTCCTGCGTTTTTGTTGGTGCTGGTTTTTGAACAGACAATCAATAAGAAGGAGTTCACAATGAAAAAAGTATGTATCGTAATGGGATCGGACAGCGATCTCAAGGTCATGGAAGGCTGCATTGACAGACTGAAGGCGTTTGGCGTTCCGTTTGATGTCCGCGTTATTTCTGCGCACCGCACACCGGCGGCAGCAGAAGGGTTGGCAAAAAATGCAGCAGCAGACGGCTATGGCGTTATTATTGCGGCAGCTGGTAAAGCAGCGCATCTGGGCGGTGTTCTGGCAGCATATACGACACTGCCGGTTATCGGCGTACCGATCAAGTCCTCGTTTATGGACGGTCTGGACAGCCTGCTGTCTATGGTACAGATGCCGTCTGGCATTCCGGTAGCAACGGTTGCTGTAAACGGTGCAGAAAATGCCGCGATCCTCGCCGTGCAGATGTTGGCGCTTGGTGAGCCTGCGCTGGCGGAAAAGCTCGCACAGTTTAAGGCTGATATGCAGGCGAAAGTGGAAGCAAAAGACGAGAAGATCCGTAAGGAATATACCTGCTAAAACGGGATCATTGTTTTCCCATGCCGTTGTATAGGAGATTATTTTCTATGGAAAGGAAAGAGCAGCTGTACGAGGGCAAGGCAAAAAAGGTATACGCAACCGATGATCCGCAGCTGATTATTGTGGAATATACAGACGGCGCTGCAGCATTCCACGGGAGGAAAAAAGGTACGATCGCGGGCAAGGGAAGCATCAATAACCGCGTCAGCAATGATCTGATGCGGCTGCTGGAAAAGCAGGGCATCCCGACCCACCTGGTCGAACAGCTTTCTGACCGGGAAACTGTTATCCGCAAGGCGCAGATGATACCGCTGAAGGTGATCGTCCGCAATGTTGTTGCCGGTTCGCTCTCCACTCGCATAGGTATGCCGGAGGGAACGCGGCTGAAATCACCCGTACTGGAATACAATTATAAGGACGATGCATTGGGAGACCCGATGATCAACCGGTTTCATGCGCTTGCGCTTGATTTATGTGCGCCGGAGGAACTGGCGACGATTGAACGCTATGCATTCCGGGCGAATGATATCCTGCGGACACGTTTGCAGCAGCTGGATATTGACCTGATCGATTTCAAGCTGGAGTTTGGACGTCTGGCTGATGGCACCATTGTCCTGGCGGATGAAATATCGCCGGATACCTGCCGTTTTTGGGATACAGAGACAGGTGAACGGCTGGATATGGACCGTTTTCGCCGGGATATGGGCGGCGCGGAAGACGCGTATCAGGAGGTCCTGCACAGGCTGCTGGAAGAATAGATCCGTATCTTTCGCGTACAACAATATTGCCTGACCACACGATTTTGCTTTGAGTATAAAGGAATTGTATGAAATATAAAATGAAAAAGGCCGTACGGACTCCGTTTGACCTGCAGCAGGACAAGCTGCATGAGGAGTGCGGTGTATTCGGCATCTATGTAAATGAACAGGATATTGATATCATCAGTCCGGCACATGATGCACACGCGGCGTTGTTTGCCCTCCAGCACAGAGGACAGGAGGCATGTGGCATTGCCGTGAATAAGAACGGTGTCATCAAGTGCCACAAGGATGTTGGACTGGTGAACGAGGTATTTGACCAGAGCATACTGGATAGTCTGAAGGGCACGATGGCAATTGGTCATGTCCGTTATTCGACGACCGGTTTGCAGTCGCGGGAAAACGCGCAGCCGCTTGTTATCACGCACTGCAAGGGCAATCTTGCCATTGCACACAATGGCAATTTGGTCAATGCAGGTAAACTGCGTCAGGATTTCGAGCTGCAGGGCGGCATTTTTCGTTCTTCCTCTGATACAGAGGTCATTGCATACACCATTGTGCAGGAGCGTCTGAAATGCGGCAGTATTGAGGAAGCTGTTCTGAATGCGATGAGCAGTGTGAAGGGCGCATATTCCCTTGTTGTCATGTCCCCGCGTAAGCTGGTAGCTGCGCGCGACCCCCATGGCTTCCGTCCGCTGGTTGTCGGCAAGCTGCACCATTCTTATGTATTCGCTTCTGAAACCTGTGCGCTGGATGCGCTGGGGGCGGAATTTATCCGTGATGTACAGCCGGGCGAGGTCATCGTCGTAGAAGACGGCGAGATGAAGTCCATGCACTGCGGCATAAAATGCGACTCTGCGATGTGCGTATTTGAGTATATCTATTTTGCCCGTCCGGATTCGGTGGTAGATGGCGCTTCGGTCGCATATGCGCGGCAGGAAGCAGGCCGTTACCTGTTTGAAGAGCATCCGGTGGAAGCGGATGTTGTTGTCGGCGTACCGGACAGCGGTATCCCGGCAGCCATTGGTTATTCCAAGGCGTCGGGCATCCCGTATGATGTCGGTCTGATTAAGAACAAATATATCGGCAGAACCTTTATCCAGCCAGGACAGGATAAGCGCGAACGCTCTGTTCGCATTAAGCTGAATGCACTGCGCAACAACCTTGAAGGCAAGCGCGTGATCCTGGTTGACGATTCTATCGTCCGCGGAACCACCTGTGCACGGTTGGTTAAGATTTTGCGCAATGCCGGTGCAAAGGAAGTACACATGCGTATTTCCGCGCCGCCGTTCCTGCATCCATGTTTCTTTGGCATTGATGTACCGGACCGCGAATATTTGATCGCATATGGTCGCACAGTGGAAGAGATCCGCGATGTGATCGGTGTGGATTCCCTCGGATATCTGTCGATCGAGGCAGCAAATAAAATTGCGGTAGGCGCGAAGTGCGGCTTCTGCAATGGATGCTTCAGCGGCGAATACCCGATGGATATTTCCGAAGCAACAACAAAAAAGAATATGTTTGAAAGTGAGATTGGAGAAAATGCTTAACAGCCGTTCTGAGAGTTACAAGGCAGCAGGCGTTGATGTTACCGCCGGTTATGAAGCTGTAAAGAAAATGAAGCCGTTTGTTGAGAGCACCTATATCCCGGGTGTGCTCGGTTCCATCGGCGGCTTTGGCGGTATGTTTGAGCCGCCGGTACAGGGGATGAAGCGCCCGGTTCTGGTTTCCGGCACGGATGGTGTCGGTACCAAGCTGAAGCTGGCGTTCCTGATGGATAAGCATGATACCGTTGGTATCGACTGCGTTGCGATGTGTGTCAATGACATTGCATGCTGCGGTGCACAGCCGCTGTTCTTCCTCGACTATATTGCAGTCGGTAAGAACTATCCGGAGCGCATTGCGGAGCTGGTAAAGGGTATTTCCGATGGCTGTAAGCAGGCAGGCTGTGCGCTGGTTGGCGGCGAGACTGCTGAAATGCCGGGCTTCTACCCGGTGGATGAGTATGATATGGCGGGCTTCTCGGTCGGCATTATCGATTACGATAAAATGATCGACGGTTCGAAGCTGGCAGCAGGCGATGTCCTGATCGGCGTTGCTTCCTCCGGCGTGCATTCCAACGGCTATTCCCTCGTCCGCAAGACGCTGGGCATCAATGAAAAATCCGTCCGCCGTTATATCTCTGAGTTCGGCAAGACGCTGGGTGAAGAGCTGCTGACCCCGACAAAGATCTATGTCAAGACCATCCAGTCGCTGATCGGCGTGGTCGATGTCAAGGCAATGAGCCATATCACCGGCGGCGGTTTCTATGAGAATATTCCGCGTATGCTGCCGGAAAACATTTCGGTATCCATCGAAAAGGCTGCACTGCCGACGCCTGCGATCTTCAAGCTGATCCAGGAAACCGGTAATATCCCGGAGCGCGATATGTACAATACCTTCAACATGGGTGCAGGTCTGGTCGTCGGCGTACCGGCAGATCAGGCGGACAAGGCGCTGCAGGCAATTGCGGATGCTGGCGAGACTGGCTACATCATCGGCGAGTGCCGGGAAGGCGAGAAGGAAGTTCAGTTATGGTAAACATTGCTGTTCTGGTTTCCGGCGGCGGTACGAACCTACAGGCGATTCTGGATGCGCAGGCGCGGGGCGAGATCAAAAACGGACAGGTATGCGCCGTTGTTTCGTCCAGTGATAAGGCATATGCGCTGGAACGCGCAAAAAATGCCGGCGTGCCGGGCTATGTCATGAAGAAAAAGGACTATCCGTCCGGTGCAGCGTACTGTGAAGCGTTGGCACAGTTTCTGAAAGAAAAGGATATCGGCTTAGTCGTGCTTGCCGGATTTATGACGGTTCTGGATGAATCCTTCTGCAAGGCGTTTGAAAACCGCATTATCAATGTGCATCCGTCGTTAATCCCGTCGTTCTGCGGCGATGGCTTTTATGGGCTGCATGTCCATGAGGCTGCACTGGCGAAGGGCGTAAAGGTAACGGGCGCGACCGTGCACTTTGTCAATGCTGTTACCGACGGAGGCCCAATCATCGCGCAGAGGGCGGTTGATGTAGAACCGGGCGACACGCCGGAGGTCCTACAGAAGCGCGTTATGGCACAGGCAGAGCATATCCTGTTGCCGCGTGTTGTCTCGCTGTTCTGCGAAGGCAGGCTGTCTGTTTCGGACGACGGCATTGTAACCATTACGGAGTAAGTGCAATATTTGAATCTCACATAAAGGAAGATGTTTTATGGAAATTTTTGATCTTGCAGCACTGCTGCGCGGCAACAGCTATCCGGGACGTGGCATCGTGCTCGGGCGCAGCGCAGATAACAAGTCTGCGGTTATCGCGTATTTCATCATGGGCCGCAGCGAGAACAGCCGCAACCGCGTCTTTACAGAGACGGAGGACGGCATCCGTACAGAAGCGTTTGACCCGTCCAAGATGGTCGATCCGTCGCTGATTATCTACCATCCGGTACGTGTTTATGAGGGCGCGACCATTGTCACCAACGGCGATCAGACCGATACAGTCCGTGACGGCCTTGCAGCAGGGAAGAGCTATATCGAAGCGCTGCGTACCCGTCAGTTTGAGCCGGACGGCCCGAACTATACGCCGCGTATTTCCGGCATTGTTGAGCCGGACGGCGCATATGAGCTGTCTATTCTCAAGAGCTTTGACGGCGATCCGGCATGCAACAAGCGCTTCTTCTTTGAATACGACGCGCCGCGTGCAGGCCTTGGACATTTCATCCATACCTACATGAGCGATGGTTCGCCGCTGCCGTCTTTTGAGGGCGAGCCGGAGACTGTCCGCATCGAAGGCGATCTGGAAGCCTTCACTGACATGGTAT
>JAUNWG010000107.1 GCA_030540435.1 Eubacteriales bacterium | reverse complement strand
TCCGCTTATTACTTTTTTGTTAAATCCTCCTGTAGGTCGCTGGCATACTACAGAACTCGGGGAGGTAAATGACGGGGACTGTATAGCGACAACCCCGCATGTCCATATGGTGTCGGCTGTCCGCTAAGACATCAATGAATGGCGTATATTCGTAACCCGTACACTTATCTCCTTTATATTTTTTAAATAAGCCTTAAATCAGCTTATCATAGATCGAGCTACCAATTGTCCCCTCCGGCATATCTACGCCAAAGTTCTCAGCAATTGTTGCACCAATCACTGCGAAGGTATCCATGTTATCTAACTTCCCACAACACTCCATGGAAGGGGAATATGCTAAAAATGGAACTCTTTCTCTTGTATGGTCTGTGCCCGTATGGGTAGGATCATTGCCATGGTCTGCGGTGATGATTAGCAGATCATCTTCTTTCATCAGGCTCAGCAATTCACCCAGCTTGATGTCGAAATTTTCAATCTCATGTGCGTAACCTTCCGGATTGCGACGATGTCCCCATAGGGCATCAAAGTCTACGAGGTTAACAAAGCAAAGACCATTGAACTCTCTCTTTGCGATCTCGATCGTCTGCTCCATACCATGAACAGAGCTCTTGGATTTATTGGATTCAGTAATGCCCTCACCAACAAAGATGTCGTTGATTTTGCCTACAGAAATTACATCGTAGCCTGCATCCTTCAGAGCATTGAGTGCAGTTCTGCCATACGGCTTCAGGGCATAGTCATGACGATTTGCAGTTCTCTTAAACTCGCCTTTCTTCTTGCCTACATACGGTCTTGCGATTACACGTCCGACCTTCCATTCATCCTTCATGGTAATATCACGAGCGATCTCACAGCAGCGATACAACTCCTCCAAGCCGAAGGTCTCTTCATTGCCACAAATCTGCAGAACAGAGTCAGCAGAAGTGTACACGATCATATGTCCTGTAGCAATTTCCTCTTCTGCCAGTTCATCGAGAATTTCGGTACCACTGGCACTCTTATTGCCGATAATAACCCGTCCGGTTCTTGCAGACAGTTCATCGAGGAGTTCCTGCGGGAATCCTGTGTCCGTGAATGTCTGGAACGGCTTGGTAATATGCAGACCCATCATTTCCCAATGGCCTGTCATTGTATCTTTACCAGTACTTGCCTCATAAAGATACGTGTAGTAGCCGAGCGGCTTTTCAACCGGTATTACCTGCTTCAACGGATGAAGATTTGCCAAACCAATCTTCTGAAGATTCGGAATGTTAAACTCATCTCTGAATTGTGAAATATGCCCCAAAGTATCTGTTCCTGCATCACCATAATCTGCTGCGTCCGGCAGTGCACCTACTCCTAATGAGTCCATAACAATCGTAAAAATGCGCTTATACTTTCCCATTATTCTTGCCTCCTTCTTCATTCATACTCATCTTTAATCCTCAAATATTGTCCGTAAGAAAGACCCTTCTTGCTATCCTCCACAATTGCATTTGGTATGAATTTAAATAAATACTCTGCTTTCTCAAGCATCTTTCAATAACTGCGTTTTTGCTTTCATCGAAATCTTCTATTCTATGTCTCCGTCAATTTGAATATATAGATACAAGATTACTTCTCAAGAATTTTATTGCCATTTACAAACTTGGCTAAAATGTTCTTATCATCTGCAAGATAGATCATGCGCTCCAGACGTTCTTTTACTGTCAGCTCCTGCGGATGTCTGAGCGAAACATCTTCAAGAACAACAGCATCAAACTCATATCCTTCTTCGAAGCTGCCGACCTTGCCGAAGAATTCGCCGCCGCCCTTTGTTGCCATATAGAACACCTCTTCAACGGTAAGCGGTTCTACATACTGATCGTACAATCTCCAGCGCAACTTCGAGCACTGAACTGCCATAGCCATTGCTTTGAAAATGGACAATGTTGATCCAGCTGCAATATCGCTACCCAATCCAACCTTCATGTTCTTTTTCAGATAGTTCTTTACCGGTGCTACACCAGAAGACAGGTTTGCATTGGATTCCGGGCAATGCGCAACAAATACATTCTGCTTTCTCATCATCTCGACTTCTGCTTCATCACTGTATACGCAATGAGCCATGATAGTCGGGCAATCATTTCCGAACAGATCATATCTGTCGTAGGAGTCTCCATAGTTCTTTGTTCCCGGACAGAGTTCCTTAACCCACTCGATCTCTCCAAGGTTTTCGGACAGATGCGACTGAACCGGAACTTTATACTTTTTCTGCAGCTGGGACAATCTCTCTAACAGCTCATCCGTGCAGGACGGTGTAAATCTCGGTGTCAGGATCGGCTTTACGTTTTCGAATCTTTCACTTGCAATCAACCACTGTTCCGTAGCTTTTGCAGACTGTTCAGCACTCTCTTCGCATAAATATTCTGGACTGTTCCGATCCATATTCACCTTACCAACATAAGATGCGATTCCCGCTTTTTCCAGTTTTTCCATCAGCAAAAGCGTAGCATCGTTATGGATCGTTCCGAAAACAACTGCTCTAGTAGTAGCGCTGTGTTTCAGATCGTCTACAAAAATGTCATATGCTTTTTCTGCATAATCTAAATTTGCATATTTTGCTTCCTCCACAAACGTGTAGGTGTTCAGCCAGTCGATCAGCTCCAGATCCATTGCCATTCCACGGAACGGATACTGCGGTGCGTGTACATGTAAATCGACCAATCCCGGGATAATCATATGATCGCTGTAATCATACAAAGGAAAATCCTCATATGCTTCCGGCAATTCATGAAAAACACCTGCACACTTATTTTCTTCGCAAACAACGTATCCATTTTCCACGATACAGAGTTCATTGCTTGACTTGCTGTAACAAATATTACCTTTAACTACATAGTTTCTCACGGTATTTTCCTCTATAACTCTATTCCAAATGAACCATTTATAACCGACTGGACTCTGGATAATACTGTGTACGAGGTGCAACATTAAAATCCAGAGTCAGCATTGATACAATTGCCAGCAAACATATTATTTCCCTGTTATAATTGTGTCAACGGTCGATTATGCTCCATTCTTTCATTGTGAAAGAACGGATTACATATTAACAATTACCTTAGCAACAAGCTTCTTGAAATTATCAGCTACCATGTCAGCAGTTTCCTGAACTTCCTTATGGTTCAGCTGTACCTTGGAGATACCAGCTGCCATGTTGGTGATGCAGGAGATGCCGCCAATTTCCATGCCCATATGGTTTGCAGCCATTGCTTCTACAGCAGTACTCATGCCTACTGCATCGCCGCCCCATTTCTGCGCCAGTCTTACTTCAGACGGAGTCTCGTAGTTCGGACCGGTGAACTGAACGTATACGCCTTTCTGCATCTCAATACCACACTTCTTAGCACAATCCTCGATGACAGTCTGGATACGATTGCTGTAAACTTCGCTCATATCCGGGAATCTTGTTCCCAGCTCTTCGATGTTTGCTCCGATCAGCGGGCTGGGTACTCCAGTGGTAATGTGATCAGCAATGATCATCAGATCGCCCGGCTTAAAATTCGGATTACAGCCGCCTGCTGCGTTGGTCAGGAGAAGTTTCTTTGCACCCATCAGGCCCATCAGTCGGGTCGGAAGAACAACGTCAGCCATCGGATATCCTTCATAATAATGAACTCGACCCTGCATGATAACAACCGGAGTATTCTCAACATAGCCGAATACGAATCGACCTGCATGGCCCTTTACTGTAGATACCGGGAAACCTTCAATCTCGTTATAGCTGATGGTATCAACGATTTCGATCTCATTTGCAAATTCACCCAGACCAGAACCCAGAATAACTGCAACCTCCGGCTTAAAATCTGTCTTTGCTCTCACGCTTGCTAAGCATCCCATTAACTTGTTGTACATATTATGACTTCCTTTCTAAATTATTTTCTCTTTAAATTTTGTATCCCTTAACAATGTATGTGGGGTATGTGTCGGTGCCCTTCATCTCTTTGCCTTTGGATACGACTACCTCTTTATCTGTAATCAGGTATTCAATGTTCGCACCGGCTTCAACTACAGTATCCTGCATGAGAACGCAGTTTTTCACCTTTGCATCCCTGGCAACCTTTACGCCACGGAAGAGAATGCTGTTTTCAACCTCTCCTTCAATAACGCAGCCATCTGCGGCCATCACATTATTGACCTTCGTGCCCTTCAAGTATCTTGTCGGATTATCATCTCTAATCTTGGTGAAGATAGGTGCTGCTCCAAACAGAGCATCCAGATTCTCTCTATCCAAAAGTTTCATGTTTTCATCAAAATAGCTGTTAATGCTGCAAATGCGTGCTACATATTCTTCATACTTATAAGCATAGAGATTAAGCTCATTTCGCTTTGCCCAAAGAATATCCCTCGTAAAATGAATCAGTCCGTGGTCGAAAGCATCCTTAACCAGCTTAATTAACAGTTCTCTCTCCAGCACGAAAATATTCATGGACAGATTATGTACACCCTCAGTAGGATTTACATTGATCTCACTGATGCGTCCTTCTGTAATATCAAAGGAATAATAGTAGTCCTTATTGACATCATCAGAATTTAGGAAGGATTCCGGCAGAGCCTGTTCATTGTATGCTATTGAGACATCTGCCCCGCTATCAATGTGTGCCTGAATCATCGCCTTAAAATCAAAATTTACCGCAAGATTGCTGTCACACATGACAACATATTTCGCATTCTGCGCTCTTAAATATCTCAATATATTATTAATAGCAACAATGCGTCCATTAGCGATCTGTCCTCTGTTTTCAGCGAACGGTGGAAAAATATGAACACCGCCGTTCTTTCTCGCAAGATCCCATTCTCTGCCAGTTCCGAGATGCTCCATCAGGGAGCGGTAATTCTTGCTCGGCAGAATTGCAACGTTATCAATTCCGCAGTTGGACATGCTTGAAAGAACGAAGTCAACCATACGATAACGGCTTGCAAATGGTAAAGATGCCATCAAGCGCAATTCAACCATTTTAGAAACCAGTGAATCAAAGCTGTTCGGGAAAATAATGCCCATTGCTTTGGAGTCTGCACTTAACACTGTTCTTCACCATCCTTTACATTTTCTCTTATCATAGCGTTCGGTCCGACCTTCGCATTCTTTCCAATCACTACGCCCGGTCCTACAGTTGCTACACCTGTTTCATTTCCTACCACTGCATTTTCTTCAATAACAGCGTTTTCTGCAACGATACAATGCTTCACAACTGCACCAGACTTAATCATCGCTCCGCTCATAACAACAGCTTCATCTACAATTGCACCTACTTCAACAGTAACACCTGCATACAAGATAGAATTCTTTACAGTTCCATCTACGCAGCATCCATCTGTGATCATTGCGTTTTCGATCTCAGCACTAGTGCTTATAGTGTGACCTGTCATGCCGCTGTTTCTGCTGTAGATCTTCCAACTATCCTCAAACAGATCAATGCCGCTGTTCTCCGGGTCCAGTACTTCCATGTTAGCTTCCCAGAGAGAAGGAATCGTTCCTACATCCTTCCAGTATCCATCAAAGCGGAATGCGTACATATCACGTCCGTCCTTCAATAGGTTCGGGATAATATTCTTGCCAAAATCGTTTTCAGATGCTGGATCGTTTTCATCTTCAATGAGGTATTTTCTCAGGATATCCCACTTGAAAATGTAATTCCCCATAGATGCAAGGTTGGATTTCGGATTCTTCGGCTTTTCCTGAAACTCAGTAATCTTTGCATTTTCATCTGTTACCATCAGGCCAAAGCGGGATGCCTCATCCCAAGGCACTTCCATAACAGCTACAGTAAAATCTGCTTTCTTTTCCTTCGCAAATGCCAGAAATTCTCTGTAATCCTGCTTACAGATCTGATCGCCGGACAGAATGATTACATATTCCGGATCATAACGATCAATAAAGGAAATATGCTGGTAAATCGCATTTGCGGTTCCCTTAAACCAGTCCGAGCCGGATGCCTTCTGATACGGTGGAAGAATATGTACACCGCCATTCAAACGATCCAAGTCCCAAGGCTGTCCGTTGCCAATATACTCATTCAAAACCACCGGCTGATATTGCGTCAGAATACCAACGGTATCAATTCCGGAATTCACACAGTTTGACAGCGGAAAATCAATAATACGGTATTTTCCACCGAAAGGAACTGCCGGCTTTGCCAGATTTTGAGTAAGTGCATACAACCTAGAGCCTTGTCCGCCAGCTAAAAGCATTGCAACTATTTCTTTCGCCATTCTTACCTCTCCTCCTCTTTTTCTTTAAAAATTTGTGTGCATATTATGGAATTATCACCTGTTTTCCAACACGTCGCTTTTTGCAAATGACGAGCTATTCTCCCAAAAATTAAATCCTATTTGAAGCTATTATATATATATCGCAATTTTCTCCAATGGTCCAAATGGTTCAAATTGTTATTTGTATCCGGTTCTTTACTGAAAATACGCCGCGAAACACTTCATATCAAAATTACAGTTCTCTATATGTAACATGATTTTGTTTGATTAACTGTTCAAACGAAGCTGTATCATCTGTATTCAAGGATTTTTTATCAACGATACTGTGTTTGCCTCCAGAGGAAATGTAGAAAAACTGGCTGTCAAATTCAATATACTC
>JAUNWG010000022.1 GCA_030540435.1 Eubacteriales bacterium | reverse complement strand
GTCTCCAGCTTTCTATCATCTCATAGGCCGGGTTGGATAGCTTTGGAAATTGCAGAATAAAATATCCTATCAATATGAAAATCAACAGAATAAACTCTCTTAAATTTAATTTTCCCGTTTGTTTTTCTTTCATTTTTTAAATTTATCTTATATATCCGCTATAATTTGTAAAAAGTTTTAAGACAAATGCCTTTCTCGTTTCAATCACAATACTCCATATTTTTACAATATATGATAGCACGGTTCACTACCAGCGTCAACACAATTTATACATATTTTTCCGCCAAGTCCCTTGTACTCTATATATTCCATATATAATATATATCTATTTTCTCATAGCATCGGGGACAATTTTTTCTTTAAAATTTTTTAATTCATCGCAAAACAAGCGACTACCATCTGTTTTTCCAGCCTGTTTGGTGGTATAATTAAAAAATCTGTGTAAAAGTTATAATCCGACATACAAGGAGAAAGACATAGCAATGAACGGAATATTATATGGAGTCGGTGTAGGCCCGGGAGATCCTGAGCTGATGACCTTGAAAGCCGTACGAATGATCGAAGAAAACCATATTATTGCCCTGCCGGGCGCAGTGCCAACAGAAACGATTGCGTATCAAATCGCAATCCAGGCAGTTCCTGCGCTTGCAGAAAAACAACTGATCCCGATCTATATGCCCATGACGCATAATCAGGAGGAACTGGAACGCAATCACCAAAAGGGCGCGCAAATCATTGAATCCCACCTAAAGCAGGGAAACAACGTCATTTTTCTGACGCTTGGCGACCCTTCGATCTATTCCACCTTTACATACATTCAGCAGGTAGTCGAGCAGCATGGCTATTCCACCGCTATGGTAAGCGGCATCACCTCATTCTGTGCAGCTGCGGCAAGCGTAAACATCCCCCTTGTCAAGTGGAACGAACAGCTGCACATCATCCCTGCTGTACACAGCTTGAAACACCAGCTGCCTGATTCCGGCAACTATGTCCTGATGAAATCCGGCAGAAAAATGAAGCAGGTCAAGGAATTATTAGCCGCCAGCAAACGTGACATCGTTACGGTGGAAAACTGTGGAACGGAAAAGGAGCATATCTATCGCGGTGTGGATGAAATTCCGGACGATGCGGGATATTATTCCCTGATTATTGCAAAGGAACCATGTTGCGATGATTGAGCTAAAAAATCTGACGAAAAAATTTGATGATTTCACCGCAGTGGATTCCATCAGCCTCACCATTCAAACAGGCGAGTTTTTCGGCCTGCTGGGTCCAAACGGCGCTGGCAAAACAACAACAATCGGTATGCTGTCTACCCTGTTGCTCCCCACTTCAGGGGATGTATATATTGATGGAGAGCGGCTGACGCGGAACCGGACAGACATCAAGCGCAAGATTAGTGTCATTACACAGGAGTATTCCATGCGGCAGGATATGACGATGGATGAGATCATGGAATACCAAGGCCGCCTGTACTTCATGCCGCGAAGAGAGATTCGTGCGCGTACAGAGGAACTGCTCGCATTTTGTGACCTTCTCAAATTTCGAAAGCGTACCGTACGAAAGCTGTCCGGCGGCATGAAGCGAAAGCTCATGGTATGCCGTGCGCTGTTGACCAGCCCGGAGATCCTTATTCTCGATGAGCCGACTGCCGGTATGGATGCGCTGTCACGCAGGCAGATGTGGAATCTACTGCACAAGCTGAATGAGCAGGATCTGACAATCCTGTTGACGACGCATTACATTGAAGAAGCGCAGTCGTTATGTGACCGGGTCGCTATGATGCATCATGGAAAGCTGGAGGAAGTAAATACCCCTGCTGATTTTATCGACCAACTCGGCGCATTTGCAGTGGACGAAATGACTGCGGACGGTATCCACAGCCATTATTTCCATGAACGGAAAGCCGCGCTCGCTTATCTGGATAAAATGGAAGGCCGGCTCACACTGCGCGAGACGACACTGGAGGATGTTTTTGTGGAACGCTCCGGCAGGCATCTGACTGCACGATAGGAGGTTCACATGGGAATTCTGACAATACTTTGGGAAAAATGGGTCGAATTTCGGAGGGATTTCTATAAAATCACACTGGCTGCCATGATCGCGCCGCTGATGTACTTGGTGGTATTCGGTCTGGGGATCCAGACGACCTCACACGGCGAGCCGTATCTGAATTTCTTGATCCCGGGCGTCGTCGCCCTGACCACAATGAACGGCAGCTTTAATGCTATCGCGCAAAATCTGAATGTACAGCGATTATATGAAAAAGCATTCGACCAGATCATGATATCTCCGACGCCACTGTGGCAATTTATCCTGGGACAGATCATCGGCGGAAGCCTGCGCGGGCTATATGCCGGTGCGATCATTTTGCTTCTGGTCATGCCGATCGGCACTGGTCTGATTTTTAACGCGGCTTCTATCGCCATTATGTTTTTAAACGGAGCGGTCTTTTCCGCTGTTGGCGTAGTTGTTTCCTTTCTTGCAAAAAACCATGCCGATGTCCCCCGTTTTTCCAACTACATCATTATGCCGATGGCATATCTCTGCAACACTTTTTTCTCTACTGACCGCATGCCCTCCGGTCTGCGGGAGGTCGTATCCGCTTTGCCGCTTTCCCAGACAAGCGGCATGCTGAGAAGCATTGCGTCCGGCGAAGGCTGGAATGCATACGGCATCGTTATCCAGCTCGTCTACCTTGTCGTTTTTACCGGTATTTCTCTGTGGTTTGTTTATAAAAAGCAAAACATGTAACAGCTGGAGGTTTGCATCATGAAAATTTCAATAAAAAAATTCCTCGCACTCCTGCTGTCATTACTTCCGGCGCTCCTGACGCCCTGCGCTTCTGCCATCTCTTTAGAAAGCACAGTCGGACAATACGGTATGCTCCCTGTCTACGGCTTCGATATTGCAGACGGCGCATATGCGGTGACTGTGGAATCCGACTGCGCACTGCTGCAGGATGTGCTTGCAGATATCACGGTCACAGATGGAACGATCACCGCAGAACTTATGCCGGATAACGCAGACCTGTCTGCACTGTCGATGGAAAGCAGTGAAACGGCTGCTGAAAACGCCATAGAAGCAAATTCAGACGGTGTATTTACCATCCCGGTAAAGGCGTTGGACACCGAAATCCCGCTCTCCGTCTACGACACGCAGAAGCAGCAATGGCAGAATTGTACGATTTTATTCCGCGCAGACAGCCTGCCGCAGGAAGCCCTGCTCATCGATTTACCGGATTATGACCTGATTGAAAAAGCTCTGGACCGCTACGAAGAGCAGAGTTCCAAAGCGAACGATATCGCTTCCCCGATAGAAGCCGTATCCGTGGACATGGCAGATGGAGAATACGCTGTTTCTGTCGAGCTAACCGGCGGCAGCGGCAAGGCGTCTGTATCAACTCCTACGCTGATGCTTGTACGAGATGGCAAAGCCTATGCCCGTCTCGAATGGAGCAGCTCAAATTATGACTATATGATCGTGGGGACGGAAACCTACTACAATACCAGTGCAGAAGGCAGTAACTCTGTCTTTGAAATCCCAATCGGTTGCTGGGACAGCAAAATGACGGTCATTGCGGACACGACTGCTATGGGAACGCCGCACGAGGTACAGTATACCCTCACGTTCTATCAATCCTCGATTGGCGGAAAAGGACAGCTTCCACAGGAAGCCTCCAAACGGGTGGTCTTTGTTGCAATGCTTATCATTATCGGCGGGGGAATTTTAAACTATTATGTAAAAAAGAAACGAAGCATATAGCTTTGGCAACCAACATGCAACAGCGCCTTACCAGATTTCGGGTTTCCGGTAAGGCGCTGTCTATATTTTCAGTATTCAGTTTTTCTCAGTCTCACTTATATCAGTCCCAGCAGCATACCCACAAGATGGACTGCAAATGCACAAAGCCATGCGATGCCGCACTGCAAAATCACGATACCTGCTGCCCATTTGCTTCCAAGCTCACGTTTGATGGAAGCGATCGCTGCAACACAGGGCGTATACAGCAAGCAGAATACCAGCAGCGCCGCAGCAGCTAGCGGTGTGATCGCCTGAAGCAGTGTATCCGTTGTGCCGAACAGGATTGACAACGTGGACACAACACTCTCCTTTGCCATAAATCCAGTGATCAATGCCGTGGAGATGCGCCAGTCGCCAAAGCCAAGCGGTGCAAAAAGCGGCGAGATCCAGCCCGCGATCATAGCAAGAATACTATTTTGCGAATCTGTCACAATATTCAGATGCAGGTCGAATGTCTGTAAGAACCAAATGACAATCGTTGCCAGAAAGATGACGGTAAATGCCCGCTGCAGGAAATCCTTTGCCTTCTCCCATAGCAGCTGTGCAACATTTTTCATCCCCGGCATGCGGTAGTTCGGAAGCTCCATAACAAATGGAACCGCCTCTCCCTGGAACACCGTATTCTTGGAAATCAGTGCAGTTAAAATACCTACCGCGATTCCGATAAAATACAGCGCTACCATGATCAATCCGCTGTGCTGCGGGAAAAATGCCGCTGTGAAAAATCCATAGATCGGCAGCTTTGCGGTACAGCTCATAAATGGGATCATCATGATTGTCATTTTTCGGTCGCGCTCTGACGGCAGGGTGCGGCTGGACATGACGCCCGGTACAGAGCATCCGAAGCCAATCAGCATGGGTACAATGCTTCTGCCGGATAAGCCGATTTTCCGGAGCAGCTTATCCATAACAAAGGCAACGCGTGCCATATATCCGGTGTCCTCCAGCAGGGAAAGGAAGAAAAACAGCGTTACGATGATCGGCAAGAAGCTCAACACACTGCCAACACCGTTAAAGATGCCATCGATCACCAGTGAATGCAGCACCTCATTTACATTCCACGCCGTAAGCCCTGCATCGACAAACGCAGTGACCGCTTCGATGGCACCTTCCAGCAGGCCCTGCAGCCATGCGCCGATCACATTGAACGTGAGCCAGAATACCAGTGCCATAATGCCTGCAAAAGCCGGTATCGCCGTATATTTTCCAGTGAGAACCGTATCGATCCTGCGACTTCTTTCCCGTTCTTTGCTCTCCCGCGGTTTAACCACACATCGGTCCACCAGCTTGCCAATAAAGGAAAAGCGCATATCTGCAATCGCAGCGGCCCGGTCCATGCCGCGTTCCTCCTCCATCTGGCAAATAATATGTTCCACCATTTCCTGTTCGTTCTGTGTCAGCTGCAACGCCTGCAGGATACGTTCATCGCCTTCCACCAGCTTGGTGGCGGCAAAACGAATCGGAATCTCCGCTTTTTCCGCATGATCTTGGATCAAATGCATGATACCGTGCAGACAACGGTGTACAGCGCCGCCGTGATCGTTTTCGTCACAGAAATCTTTTCTGCCCGGTCGTTCCTGATATTTCGCAATATGAACTGCATGGTTGATAAGCTCACCAATGCCTTCATTTTTGGCCGCAGAAATCGGTACGACTGGAATTCCCAGCAGCTCTTCCATCGCATTGATATAGATACTGCCGCCATTTCCACGCACTTCATCCATCATATTCAATACCAGCACCATCGGAACATCCAGTTCCATCAGCTGCATTGTCAAATACAGATTCCGCTCAATGTTGGTTGCATCCACAATATTGATAATGCCCTTGGGCTTTTCATTTACAATGAACTGTCTGGATACGATCTCCTCACTTGTGTAGGGGGAAAGCGAATAGATGCCCGGCAGATCTGTTACCAGCGTATCTGTTCTGCCCCGAATTGGGCCGCTCTTTCTATCGACCGTAACACCGGGGAAATTTCCGACATGCTGATTTGCGCCGGTCAGCTGATTAAACAATGTTGTTTTTCCGCAGTTCTGGTTACCCGCCAGTGCAAAGGTCAGCAGCGTCCCATCCGGCAGTGGATTTTCATCCGCCTTCACATGATAGATGCCGCCTTCACCCAGTCCGGGATGCTCTGTTTTTTCACCAAAGCCTCCCTGCTTCTGCTTAGCAGTCTGCGAAATGCGCTTGATCTTATGTACGGTGATCTTTTCCGCATCCGCTAGCCGCAGGGTCAGCTGATAGCCATGTATCCGAAGCTCCATCGGGTCGCCCATCGGAGCAAATTTTTCCAATGTCACCTCTGCACCGGGAATAACTCCCATATCCAGAAAATGCTGTCGTAAGGCGCCGTCGCCACCGACAACATCAATTACCGCAGACTGACCAATTTCCAATTCTTTTAATGTCATAAGGTTTACCCGCTTTTATTTTCTAAAATCGTTTTGTATGTTGCAGCAGAAAGTATGTGTGTACTAACATCCTGCTTCATGTATTATACTACGTATACCGCCATATGCATACCCTTTTTATCATTTTTCACCAAATGATTTTCTTTACCTGCTTTCTTGTGTTGCTGCGGGGGCCGAAGTCTTAGCTAACGTCTCTTCAATTGTAAACTATAAGTAAATTTTTCGGACAAATAAGTTTATATTTCAGCTACAGAATTATGTTAGAATAAAATGACAATAGATGAAGGAGCGATTACAATGGCTAATGTTCTTGTCGTTGATGATGATAGAAATATGCGGCTGCTGACATCCGCAAGGCTTTCCGATACCTACACTGTCGTGACGGCATGTGACGGACTGGAGGCATTGGACTACATCCATAAGGGCGGGATCGACCTGATCGTCGCGGATATTATGATGCCGCGCATGGATGGCTATGAACTATTGCAGACTATACGGAATGAAGGGTACTCCACCCCCTTTCTCCTGCTGACAGCAAAGGAAGAGCAGTGTGACAAAAAACGTGGTTTTTCACTTGGTACAGACGACTATATGACCAAGCCGTTCAGCAGCGACGAGCTGCTGTGGCGCATCGCCGCGCTGCTGCGGCGAGCGAATATTTCACAGAGCAAAAAAATAATACTCGACCAGACAACGATTGATTCTGAAAAATATGCTGTTTATACCGATACCCAGTATATCGAATTCCCCAAAAAGGAATTTGAGCTGCTGTTCAAGCTGCTGTCCTACCCTGACCGCATTTTTTCCAAAGAGCAGCTGTTGGACAGTATCTGGGGATTGCACTCTGCAAGCGGAGAAGACACTGTGAAAACACATATCAGCCGCATCCGTAACCGGTTAGCCGGCATTTCTGACTTCCGCATTATTACGATCAAAGGGCTGGGCTATAAAGCGGATATCGGGAAGGAGAGGCAAAAATGACCAAAAAGACGTCAAGCGGATTTTTAAGGCGGTCGATCCCCGAGATCCTTGTTCAATCCATTGCAATCATCGTTACCGCTATTGTTTCCTACATGCTGATGACCTGGCTGATACATGATGTGATAAAGGTTGACCGTGCATACTTGGGAAAAGCATATGAAATACTGGGCACATTACTCATGATGAGCCTGATCCTCGTTTCCACCAACACATATACCTATCGAAAACGGGTCCGGGAAGTGAAAACACTATCCAACGCCATTGCACAGGTCGCAAACGGAGATTTTAATGTGAAAATCCCGATCAATCCCAACGATCCCATGGCACAGGTATATGCCGATTTTAATAAAATGAGCGACGAGCTTGCCAGCGTCCAAATCCTGCGCAATGATTTCATCAACAATTATTCTCATGAGTTTAAAACGCCCATCGCTTCCATCAATGGCTTTGCAGCGCTACTTCTGGATAAGGAGCTTCCGCTGGAAGTGCAGCGGCAATATTTGGGCATTATCCGGGATGAATCCGAACGGCTCTCCATGCTGACGAGCAATACGATCCTGCTTTCCAAGCTGTCTTCCCAGCAGATCATCACAGATATGGAGCGTTACAACCTGGGGGAGCAGCTGCGACAGTGTTCCATCATCCTGTCCCCACAGTGGATGAAAAAGCAGATTGAATTTAACGGTGATTTTCCCGACGTTTCCTTTTACGCAAATAAGGAACTGATGCAGCATTTATGGCTCAACATTATTGGTAATGCAGTAAAATTCACGCCTGATGGTGGAGAGATCACAGTAACCCTGCGGGAGGAGGAGAATACTGCTGTTATAACGGTTTCCGACACCGGAATGGGAATGAGCAATGAAACGTGTGCGCATCTGTTTGATCCCTATTATCAAGGGGATTCCAGCCGGTCTTCGCTCGGGCTTGGACTTGGATTATCCATCGCAAAGCGAATCGTAGAGCTAAATAACGGAACGATTACGGTAAAGAGCGAATTGCGCATCGGCAGTGAATTTACGATTACCGTCCCCATCAAAGCAAATTGAGGCAGGAGCATTCCTGCCTTTATTTGTGCAATACGGCATGCTCTTTGGTAAACTATCCGTAAACAAACCTCATCTGTTGCTTTACGTTCTGGCGACATAGCTCTGATAAAATAAATACAAAATGGGGTGTATCTGCAAAAACAGAAATTTCGTCATTTTCTTTGTTTTCAGACACCGCCTGAATGAAAGGACAGAGAGTATGAAGAAATATGTTTTGCTTGTGGAAACCGGGGCTGACATGCCCGCCGATCTGGCAGATCGTTTTGGTATTTATCAGGTTCCGATGCATGTCTCCTTTGGTGTGGAGACACGTGACGATGGTGCAATTCCGATCCACGAGCTTTTTTCTTACTATGAAAAGACCGGCATGCTGCCTAAAACAAGCGGCTGCACGCCGAGTGACTTTGAAAAGATATTTGATGAAATACACACCCAACATCCGGACAGCCATATCATTCATCTTGCCTATTCGGCGGCAACGACCTGCTCCTATCAGAGTGCTGTCATCGCCGCAGAGGAGCGCGATTATATTACCAGCATCGACACCAAGCATGTCTCTGCCGGTCAGACGATGACTACACTGGCTGTGATGCATTATATCAGGCAGAACCCTGATTGCACGCCGGAAGACATTATAGAGGCAGTCGCGTTGATCCGCAAGAACTGTCAGATGGCGTTCTTCCCCGGTGATCTCGCCTATCTCAAAGCAGGTGGACGTGTCAGCAATGCTGCATATCTCGGTGCAAAGATCCTTTCGCTCAATCCACTGATCGAGGTAAATGATGGGCTATTGCAGGCGACAAAAAAATACCGCGGTTCCATACAAAAAGTCGCACCCAAAATGCTGCAGGATTATGCTGTGGAGAAAAATCTGGACAAACGCCTGATTACTTTGGTCTATTCCGAAGGTCTGGACGAAGCACTCAAAAACACATTGACACATGACGCGGAAAATCTCGGATTTGAAAAAATTCTTTGGATGCGAACAGGCTGCGTCGTTTCTTCCCACAGTGGTCCCGGTGCCTTTGGCGTCTGTGGTTTTGCAGAAAATGAAGCGTTAAATCGTATTTTTTCCAGCGCAGAACAGTAAAAGTGACAATGCAATCATAATACCATGCATTTCTGCCTATACTATCACAAAAAGATGTATGGGGTGAATGCATATGCAGTCTATCTGGAGTCAGGAAATTTCTATTTCCCAGCACGGACCGTTAAATAACAATATAGAAACGGATACCGCTGTGATCGGCGGCGGTCTCGCTGGAATTTTAATTGCATATTTTTTGCAGCAGCGCGGTATACCAGTCGTCGTTCTTGAGGCTGGTCGGATTGGAAGCGGTCAGACCCGCAATACAACCGCTAAGATCACATCGCAGCATAATTTGATTTACAGCAAGCTGATCCGGAATTTCGGCATCGAGCGCGCCCGTCAATATGCGCAGGCAAATCAGGCGGCGATTCACGCATATCGAAAGATAATACAAGAGCGTCATATTGACTGTGATTTTGAAGCCATACCTGCGTATTTATATACGTGCACGAATCCCGACCTGCTCAAACAGGAAGCCGAAGCAGCGCAATGCCTTGGGATCAACGCCAATTTTACACAGGAAATCAACCTGCCCTTTTCTGTCAAAGGCGCAGTCCGATTTGAGGATCAGGCGCAATTCCATCCGTTGAAATTTTTATCCAACATTTCAGAGGAAGTCACAGTCTACGAGCAGACAAACGTCCGAACCGTAGACGGCAATCTACTTCACACAAACCACGGAAATGTGAAAGCCAGGCATATTGTATTTGCAACGCACTATCCTTTTGTCAATTTTCCGGGCATGTATTTTGCGCGGATGCATCAGGAGCGGAGCTATGTTCTGGCATTGCGCCATGCGCAGCAGCTGGATGGCGCATATCTCGGTATCGACGACGACGGATGTTCCTTCCGCAATGCCGGAGATCTGTTGCTGCTCGGCGGCGGCAGCCATCGGACTGGTATCAATCAAGCTGGTGGACAATATGAAGCCTTGCAGAAGAATGCGCAGATCTGGTATCCAAATAGCACAGAAGTCGCCCGCTGGTCTGCACAGGACTGCATCCCCATCGACGATGTTCCATATATCGGTCGGTTTGCGCGATCGAAGCCAAATTGGTTCGTTGCTACCGGTTTCCAGAAATGGGGCATGACCAGCTCAATGGTCGCTGCAACTCTGCTGCCAGACCTCATCCGCGGGCAGCCAAATGCCTACGCAGAGGTATTCTCTCCCCAACGGTTTTATCTGCGCGCTTCTGCCAAAAAATTATCTGCAAACATCGGACAATTCACAAAATCACTGGCAAAAAGGGCATTTGGAACACCAGACCTGACACTGGACAAACTGCCGAAAGAGCATGGCGGCGTGGTGTCGGCAAACGGCAAAAAGGTTGGCGCATACAAGGACAAAACCGGTAAGGTATATTTGGTTTCTGTCCGATGCCCACATCTTGGCTGCGAGCTGGCATGGAATCCTGAAGAGCGTTCTTGGGATTGTCCCTGTCACGGCTCCCGATTTGACTATACCGGAAAACGAATCAGCGGCCCAGCACAGACAGATATCACACTGCATGCTGAACCAACAAAATAAGACTTGATCCCGTGTAGCTTTTATCAGCACAATTGACAAAGCATGGTAAAAGTATTACACTTGATCTGGTTACAGATTTCTAACGCAAGCTGTATACATTGCAGCCTGCGTTTTTTATGAAAAAGGGGAGAATCGATGATGGCATCAAGCAAAGAATATCTAAATTATATTTTGGAACAGCTTTCGGGGTTAGATGAGATCACATATCGGGCAATGATGGGAGAGTACATCATATATTACCGCGGCAAGATCGTCGGTGGTATCTATGACGACAGATTCCTTGTCAAGCCAGTACAAGCCGCGATCACTCTGATGCCAAATACATCCTACGAGCTTCCCTATGAAGGCGCAAAAGAAATGCTGCTGGTCGATGCGGTCGACAATCGCGTATTTTTGCATGAATTGCTGACTGCGATGTATGACGAGCTTCCTGCGCCAAAGAAACGGAAGCGCTGATATGTGGAAAAAGCAACGCATGTCTGAGCATACAAACAAAGGCTTCTGGGAGCGATTTGCATTTCTCTATACGCGATTTATGAAGAAAAATGATCGTACCTATGAAGCGATTTGTCACGAGATCACGCCCTTACTTCATTCCGATATGTCCGTATTAGAGCTTGCCTGCGGAACCGGACAGCTATCTTTTCGCTTATGCGACAGAGTCAAAAACTGGCTGGCAACAGATTATTCTCCAAACATGATCGGAGAAGCAAAAAAGAACCGTGCGCATACCAATATTCAATTTTCTGTTGCAGATGCTACCGATTTATCGTATGATGCGCATTCCTTTGACGCTGTTGTGATTGCAAATGCACTGCACATTATGCCGGAGCCGGAAGTCGCTTTGAAAGAGGTCCGCAGAGTTTTGAAGCCAAACGGCATCCTGTTTGCGCCGACCTTTGTCTACGAACCTGGATATCAAAAAATAAAAATCTGGTTAATGGAAAAGGTCGGCTTTCACACATTTCACAAATGGACGGCACAGGAATTTGCCGCTTTTGTCATGCAGCAGGGGTATGCGGTCGAGCATATCAAGCTTTTAAAAGGAAATCCACTTTCCGAATGCTTCCTCGTCGGACGTATATCAGATCGCGCGGTGTGACGTTTTGGGGATCAATAAAACCTAAGATACAGTAAAAATGCCCTGCCGGTCAGTACGATCAGCAGGGCTTCGTTATTTTGTTCCGTTCTATCCTCCGATCTGGTTCATTGCCCGTTGCGCACAGATATTGGATTCAAAGGCATGCGCCTCCGGCTTGTGATAGATCGCATCACGCAGCACCTGTGTCAGCTGTTCTGTGCCTGCATGCAGCCAAGGCCGGAGGTCTGTTTCTCTGTCATTCCCCAGACACATGCGCAGCTTTCCCTCGCTGGTCAACCGCACACGGCTGCAATGGCTGCAAAATTTATGCGAAATAGGGCTGATAAAGCCGACTCGTCCGGCAAAACCCTCTGCCTGATAATCCTCAGACGGCTGCGATGGATCGCGCGGCGGCACTGCACAAAGCTCCGGATGCCGCGCCAGAATTTCACTGTTCAGCACGCGCTGTTTATCTTGTGTGCCAAGTGCGCTGAACGGCATCAGTTCAATAAATCGAACATCCACCGGATATTCCCTGGCAAGCTGTATAAAATCGTCCGCTTCCTCCTCGTTTTCACCGCGTACCAACACGGCATTGATCTTGACCGGCATTCCTTCTGCCAGCGCTGCGTCAATACCGCACATCACCTGATTGAAATCCCCGCCACGTGTCATGCTGCGATATCGCTCTGGATCCAGGGAATCAAGACTAATGTTGATGCGTTTCAAACCAAGCTGATGCAGCCGGGCCACACGGTTTGCAAGCCCCTGTGCATTCGTCGTCATACTCAGGTCATGAATCTGCGGGAAACTGGAAATCATGTGAACGATCTGCTCCAAATCCTTGCGAATCAATGGTTCTCCGCCAGTCAAGCGCACGCGCCGAATGCCCAACACCGTAAATGCCTGCATCAGCTCGGTAAGGTCGTCAAGTGTCAATTCCTCTTTCGCCTTGCAAAATGCAGTTTCCTCCCGGCAGTATATGCATTTTAAATTGCATCGTTCCGTTAAGGAAATACGCAGGTAATGAATATCTCGTCCCATCCAGTCACGCATAACTGTGGTTCCTTATTTCCTCTTGTATTTGTATTGTTTTCATCTGGTCGCCACCATCTCTTTACTGCCGGATATACATTCATATTAAGGTAATTATACTGCTGTGTCAAATCATTGTCTATACAAACAAATTGGATATTCTATCAGCTATGTGCATTCATCCATACTCTGTTCCCAGATGCCGCTCTAACAGTCTGCGCGCTTCCGTTTTTGCCTTCTCCTCGCGTATACGGAGTTCCTCAGCGGGTACATCTCGAAGGAACGTATCCATAATGTACGCAGTCGCCCCGGAAGTCGTCTTATATTCAGCAAGTACGTTGCCCTCTGTTGGCTGATATGCGTCCATAGTATCACCTCATCTCTTCTATATGCGCAACAGTCTGTCTGCTTGACCGACTTTTCAGCTGGTTGAAAAGTGTGCCTGAATATGATATAGTTGTGAAAAAGTACAAATATTAACGCCCTTCTACCCATTTCTCTTGCTGCATATTTTTATCAAAAGCAGATAAGGGGGAGGACGAGCATGGATGCCATTTATTTACGCAAATCGCGTGTTGACCTGGATGCAGAAAAAAGCGGCAGCGGGAACACACTTCTCCGGCACAAAACCACCCTTTTGGAACTGGCAAAACGGCAAGGACGGGAAATCGGCGAGATTTATGAAGAAGTCCGTTCCGGCGAAACGATCGCGGCCCGCCCGGAAATGCAGCGTTTGCTGCACGATGTGGAAAACCGCAAATGGGATGCTGTCCTTGTGATGGAGATCGAACGTCTTGCCCGCGGCGACAGTATTGATCAGGGCATCGTGTCACAGGCATTCCAATATTCCGGCACGAAGATTGTGACGCCTGTCAAGACTTATGACCCCAATAATGAATTTGACGAGGAGTATTTTGAGTTTGGGCTTTTCATGAGCAGGCGGGAATATAAATCTATCCGCCGCAGGATGGAGGCCGGAAAGGTCGCCGCTGTCAAGGAGGGCAAATTTCTGGGTAAGACCGCACCGTTTGGTTATGAACGTATGCGCATCGAGAACGGTAAAGGGTGGACACTGCGCATTGTCCCGGAACAGGCTGCTGTTGTACACCAAATTTTTCATATGCACGCTGACAAAGGCTATGGATTCCAAAAAATTGCACATATATTAAACAGCGAAAATATTCTCACCGGCAAAGGGAATCCATGGAGCGCTTTTGCTGTGCGTTCCATACTGGATAACATCACTTATGCCGGATATGTGTACTGGGGGCGCCGTCCTGTCGTCCGCACCTCCAAGGGCAGCGAACCGATCAAGCATAGGCCCGTACAGGATGCATACCTGATCTGTAAAGGCATTCACAAACCAATCATTTCCAAAGAACTGTACGACGCATCCCAAGCACGCAGACGCTCACACCCTGATATACCGCTGCGCAATGATACCAAATTGGTCAACCCATTGCAAGGCATTTTGTACTGCCATCAATGCGGCCACAGGATGCAGCTTGTTGTGCGCAACGGCAAGACACCGTCACTCTGCTGCCGCAATCTCGCCTGTGGTAACGTATCAGCGCGCTTACCCGTTGTGGAAGATACATTGATTACCGCACTGGACAGCTGGCTTTCTGCTTATACAGTTGACATTGGTGACCGCACGTATATCGCGGAACTCCATGACCGTGTTCAGCAGGCAAAAAATGCGCAGAAGCGAATTTCCAGACTGCTGGAACAGGAAGCTGTACGGCTCGGATGTGCTTATGATATGTTGGAGCTTGGGATATACTCCCCGGAAGAATTTGTCACACGCCGCAATACCATTGCACAAAAACAGCAGGAGCTGCAAGATAAATTTGATACTGCCGCAAAAGCCGAGCATGACAGCACAGAGACGCTGACGCAGCAAAAACAGCTTGTCCCGCGGGTAGAACATCTCCTGCACGCTTATACGGATGCCGCATCCGCCAAAGAAAAAAATGATATGCTAAAAGCAATCGTCACACGTATTGACTACGAAAAGGTCAAACAATATGACGATTCCAGCATAAAACTGTATATTTTTCCGGTTTTAAAGCAGAAATAATGCATGTGTATCTCTGCTGTCCTTGTTTGTGTGCACACATACAGCTTCCCGGATCGGGTTATCTCCGCATACAGGACCGGGCGTTACTCGTTCACTCATATTTTTCCCTCCATCTTTGTAATCTGGTGCATTCTATGTTGGTCAGGAAAAAAAGGTGATTTTTGATTTTTATTTTAAAGAAAAGGAAAATACCATCCATGACAGTACAGGATTATGAAAACTGGACATCTGCTCTGCGCCGCCATCCACAACTGACGCATACGCTGCTCTTTCTGAATAAAATTTTAACAAGGCTGATTTATGTACTTTATCCGCTTCTTCTGGTATATCTGGCACTCCAGCGGGATAGTCGTCTGCTTCGGGTTCTGCTCGTACCCGCTGTTTCTTTCGTCCTGCTCAGTCTTTTCCGCAGCTATGTCAATGCGCCGCGTCCATATGAAGCGCTGGAAATTCAGCCGTTGATTCACAAATCGACAAAGGGGCATTCCTTTCCCAGCCGGCATGTCTTTTCCGTCGCAGCTATCGCATGGGCATATGGCTATATCGTCCCGTGGGCCGGGATCGTACTTACTGTTCTGGCTGTGCTGATGGCATATATTCGTGTACTCGGCGGTGTACACTTCCCACGCGACGTCATAGCCGGGCTGCTGGTCGGAGAACTCTCCGGTATTATTGGTTTTGTCCTGGTATAAAGGTAGGTAGCTTTATGGCAACATATATCATGTCAGATCTGCACGGAGATTGGGGACATTTCCGGCTCATGCTGTTTAAAATCAAATTTTCATCACCGGATCAGCTCTATATCATTGGGGACGTTGTAGACCGCGGTCCGCATGGCATCAGATTACTGCAATACGTACGCAGTCAGAAAAATATGACGCTGCTCATGGGCAACCATGAACTGATGCTTCTGGAGGGGATTCTGCACGCAAATGATCCGCTGGAAGAGGAATGGTTTGATCCGCATACATTCGCGGAATTAAAGCGTCTGTCTGTCGATGAACGCACCGAGCTTGCAGGATATCTTACCACGCTGCCGCTGCAAATGACCGTTTCCTGCAACGGAAAGGATTATCAGCTCGTCCATGCATCTCCAGCTCCATCTGCCGTAGGGAAAGAAGAAGCATTGCAATATCTGCTCTGGAATCGTGTATCCAAACTGGAGGCTTCCGCATTCTCTCAGACCGTTATCGCGGGTCATACACCCACCGCTTTCTATCAGGATTGCGTACCGCAGCGTATCTGGCGATACGGGAATTATATCGATATTGACTGCGGAACCGCATTCCGTTCCACTTTGCCGGGAGGCTGCCTGGCGTGCCTACGTCTGGAAGACGGAAAGGAATTTTATACCTAGGCGCTATCTGAAAACCAAGAAAATGACGAATATTTCGCAAAGGCGAGGTTGATTCGAGGCGCGATCACGTAGGAATCCTTTCGGATTTCAAGTGATTGTAACGATGAAGCAACCCGTATTTGTAGAAATAGTCAAATTTTCGACTTTTCAGATACGCCCTATATTTCATACACTGGTATTTATAGTCAAAGCATGGTAAAATAGGTAAAAGTGTTGCAACACACCTTTAGATTAGAGATTGATGGAGGGTATCCACATGAAGGATGTTTGTGTAAAGGGTTGTTCGATTGGAACTGGTATTCCGAAGATCTGTGTGCCAATCGTCGCAAGAAACATTGATGAGCTGTTCTCACAGGCACGTGCGATGAACAACAAGGATTTTGATATTGTGGAATGGCGTGTGGACTGGTTTAAGGATATTCTAAAACCCGACTGCATCCGCCGCGCTTCCCGCATCCTGCGTGGCATTCTGGATCACAAACCGATCCTGTTCACGTTCCGCACGCCACGCGAAGGCGGCAAAATAGAGATCGATATGGAATACTACAAGAAGATCAATATGATGGCAATTGAGGAGCGGCTCGCAGATATGATCGATATTGAGCTGTTCTGTGGTGATGCCATAATCACGGACATTGTATCGGCAGCACACAAAAAAGGAGTTCCGGTCGTTATTTCCAACCATGATTTTGAAAAGACCCCTCCACGGGCAGAGCTTGTGTCCAGACTGCATAAAGCGGAAGAGCTGGGTGGCGATATCCTAAAAATCGCTGTCATGCCACAAAATATACAGGATGTACTGGAGCTGCTCGGTGCAACAGAGCAGATGTCACGTGAGAGCGAGCTTCCGCTCATTACCATGTCCATGGGCAGCAAAGGTCTTATCAGCCGTCTAAGCGGTGAAGTATTCGGCAGTGCAGTCACATTCGGTACAATCGGATTGGCATCGGCTCCGGGTCAGATCGAAATCGACGCGCTACACTATGTGCTGGAGCTTCTCCACAAAAATCAACCCAAATAAACATCATATACTATTTTTATAGAAAAAAATAGCTCCCAGATTTATCACAATCTGAGAGCTATTTCTATTTTTCAGTTTTAGTTTTTGCGGTCAGCCAAGGAACGTGCCAGCTCCGGCAGCATACCGGCATCGGCAAATGGTGTCAGTGCATTTGCCGCCTGTTCCGACAGTTCATGTACAAGCGCATGGCAGCGCTTCAAACCGAGCAGGGATGGATATGTACTCTTTCCGTTTTCGGCATCCGAACCAATCGGCTTGCCGAATGTCTCTGCATCGCCTTCAATATCCAAGATATCATCCTGAATCTGGAAAGCAAGACCGATGCAGCGCGCATATTCCAGTGCCGCCTGCGTCTGTTCTTCACTCGCGCCACCGATCAGGCAGCCAAGCTGTGCTGCTGCGCCGATCAGTGCTCCGGTTTTCAGCTCCTGTAATGTTTTCAATTGTTCAAGGGAAATCTGTGTTTCCTCCGCCTGCATGTCCAGCACCTGTCCGCCGATCATACCCTCCATGCCGGACGCACGGGACAAGACACGGATTGCTTTGAGCTGCGTTTCCGCAGAAATCAGCGTGGTATTCTCCGGATCGGATGCCGTCTCAAATGCAAGATTCAGCAGGCCATCGCCAGCAAGCACAGCGGTCGCTTCCCCATAGACCTTATGGTTGGTAGGCTTACCGCGGCGCAGGTCATCGTTATCCATACACGGCAGGTCGTCATGTATCAGCGAATAGGTATGGATCATTTCCAGCGCACAGGCAAACGGCAGCGCTGCCTGTATATCGCCGCCACTCAGGCGGCAAAATTCCAGCACCAATGCCGGCCGCAGGCGCTTGCCGCCTGCCATTGCCGAATAACGGCAGGCTTCAAAAATGACAGCCTGTCCTTTGTCCTCTTTCGGCTGGATATATTCCAACAGTTTTTGTTCTGTCAGCTTGCTGTATGCTGCAAGGCGTTCGTTCAGCGTCATGCTTTACTCCCCTTCCTGTGTATCAAACGGCACCTCAGACTCCTCGCCATCCTTTTCTGTGACCAGTGTCACCTTCTGTTCGGCTGTATCCAATAGATTAGATAAATACGCGGACAACTTTGTCCCTTCTTCAAAGAGTGCCATGCTCTTGTCCAGCGGCGCCTCCCCGGCTTCCAACTGGGACACGATATCCTCAAGGCGTTTCATCGCCTGTTCAAATGTCAAATTATCCATTTCGTTTCCTCAAACCTTCCGCTTGACCTGTTCCACTTTACACACAGCGCCGCCCTTGGCGAACCGGACAAATATCTCGTCCTCCCGCCGCAGCTTCGCACTGCTGGAGACGACCTGTCCATCCTTCGTTACAACAGAATAACCACGTGCAAGTACCTTTAACGGGCTGTATGCATCCAGATATGCCGCCTGCTTGATAAATTCCTGCCGTTTTGCTGCAAGAATCCCCTGCATTGCAGCTGTCAACTGGCTGGATACATGCCCCAGCTCATACCGCTTGTCCTGAATGTAGCCGGACGGTGTTCGCAATTTGCGCCGTTTGTCCAGCGCTTCCAGCTGCATACGCTTTGATGACAGAATTGCCTGCATATCACCGCGCAGAGTGTTTTGTGCCGTGAGCAGAAACCGGCGAAGCTCCGCGCTATCCGGTACGCAGATCTCCGCTGCGTTGGACGGGGTGGACGCACGCGCATCTGCGACAAAATCTGAAATCGTGACATCCGGTTCATGCCCGACAGCGGAAATGACCGGGATATCCGATGCAGCAATTGCACGCGCGACCACTTCTTCATTAAACGCCCATAAATCCTCCAAAGAGCCGCCGCCGCGTCCGGTGATGATAACGTCCGCTTCTCCCCGACGGTTCACAGCTGCGATCGCATTTGCAATATCTGCCGCCGCACCCTCGCCCTGTACAAGAACAGGATAAATTTGCACCGCTGCAAGCGGGTATCTCTTTTTGAGAATGCGCAGCATATCGCGCACAGCTGCGCCCGTCGGTGAGGTCACAATCGCAATGTTCTGTGGCAGACGCGGAATCGGCTTTTTCCGTTCCGCATCAAACAGCCCTTCGGCATACAGCCGCTGCTTGAGCTGCTCAAATGCAACCGTTAGCGCACCGATGCCATCCGGCATCATGTTCGCGATATACATCTGATACTGTCCGTATTTCGGATAGCAGCTGATGCGCCCGCGGGCAATGATCTTCATACCATTTTCCGGGCGAAAACGCAGGCGTGCAGCATCCGATCGAAACATGACAGCTGACAGCACGCCGCCTTCATCTTTTAACGTCAAATATTTATGACCGGAGGAATGTGCCTTATAGTTTGAAATTTCGCCCTGTACATAGATATTGCGAAACGGCTCATAATCCTCCAGCATCAGTTTTATTACATGGTTGACCTGAGAAACCGTGTAAACATTCTGTTGTCTCATAACAATTCCCCACTCAATACAGCCGCCAGCACAGCCACACCGACAGCATTGTCACCGGAAAGCGCCGGCTCGGCAAAACGTGCACCGAACTGCTGCTTCATGCGCTGCTGCAACAGACGGTTGGACATCACGCCGCCGGCACACAGCACGGGCAAACGCAGTCTCTGTACAGCCTGTGCCGTTGCTTTCATCACAGCTTCGGATACGATATCAATGGCATAACGTGCCACAACTTCACGCGGCGCACCGCTGTTATATAGCTGTTCAATTTTATTCTGTGCACCGGAAAGCGAAAAACGGCTGTCCGCTACCTTGGGACTGAATGGTTTTTCGGGCGCGTCACAGGCATCTGCAAGCTGCTCCAGCTGTGCGCCAGCTGGGAAAGGCAGTCCCAACAGCTTGCCTGCACGGTCGATCAGCTGTCCTGCCGCAAGGTCGTCCGTTCCGCCGATGATCTCCGCTGTAAACAATGCACCGTCCGGTGTGATATGCAGCAGTTCGGTCGTGCCGCCGGACAGATGCCATGCAAGAAACGGTTGATGCAGTAGCTCCAATGCATCCGCAGACAGCGCTGCCGCCGCAAGATGCCCCTGCTGGTGCGAAACCTCATAAAACGGTATGTCCAGCGCATGTGCCATACTGCGCGCCATGCCCGCTCCCGCAAGGAAGCACGGCATATACGAACCTTCTACTGCACGCGGTCGGGTGCTTGCTGCAACAGCCGTTATCTGTGTACCAAAACCTGCCTGCAATTCGGCAATGCGTTGGGGTAAATGCAGCGTATGCTGGAACAAGGCATCGCTCTGTCGCAGACCGATGCGCCCCTCCGGTACCTCCAGCAGCCGCCCGGAATTATGCCATTCCCGGCTTTCGTTGTCAAAGAGCGCCGCTGAAGTGCGGTAATTCGAGGTATCAACACCGAAAAAACGCGCCATTATTCTGCCTTCTCACGTGCAGCCGCGCCAAGGACGCCGTTAATAAACGAAGATGCTTCCTTCGACTCATATTTCTTTGCCAGCTCAACAGCCTCATCGATCGCTGTACCCACTGGAACATCCTCTGCATACTGCATTTCATACAACGCCAGCCGCAGTAACGACATGGTCATATGGGTCAGACGATTTGTGTTCCAATTGGTCGAATGCGCTGCAACAACAGCATCCAGCTCTGCATAATGTGCGCAGACACCCAGAACCGTATCATGGATGTATCGCTTCTGATCCTCTGTCAGCTCACCCGCGTACAGCGCAATATCACCTGCCAGCGAATCCATAACAGACTTCTCCAGACGGTCTGTCAGCAGGTCATCATCCTCAAACTGCTTAAAGCTCAGCTCAAATACGAGATGCAGTGCGATCTCTCTTGCTTCTTTTCTTCCCACAGGGATTACCTCCGTATGCTTTTCATGCCAAACTGCACGCAGGGCGTAATTTGGCATACTATTTCCATTTTATGATTTATGCCCTATTATACAACAGAACAGAGAAAAAATAAACCCCAGCCTCGATGCCAGGGTTTATTTTATGCTTCTTTGCAATCACGAGATCGGACTTGAGGTCGGAACGCTCAGAGCTGTCTCAAAAGAAACACCGCCAACATTGATGTTGACTGCTGAGGTACGCATACCGGTCATCGACTGGATGGACGAGCGGACCGCGCTCTGCACTTTTTTGCTGACCTCACAGATGTTATAGCCATATTCTGCAAGCAGGCTGACCTCAACCTCAACGAGATCACCGTGGAATACGACCTTCACGCCCTTCGCCAGGCTCTTTTTGCCCAGAAATTCCGCAACATTTGTACCGATGCCGGAATACAGATTGCCAACGCCTTCTGTTTCGGATGCGGCAATTGCGGCAATCGATGCGATAACATCTTCAGAAATGCGGACGCTTCCCTGATCACTGTCGGAAGTCCAATATTCCTTGCTGTCTGCCATAGGTATCACACTCCTTACGAAGTGATTATAACACACCCAGCGGCATTTGGGAATAATAAAATCGAAAAACTCTGCTTATTTCGCTTCACTGATGCGGATCATGGACGGATCAGCGCCGGTCTCTGATACGATGATGTCAGAGATTGCAGCAGCATCCGAAGCCTGCAGCCCGTTTTCTGGTGAAGACACGACAACACTGATGGTTTCTGTCGTAATATAGACCACAGCATCCGTATATCCCTTTGCCTTGATCTGGCTCTCTATGCGCTCCTCTTTTACCATATCACCTGCAATGCTTGTAATCTGGTCGCTTGCGTCCTGCTTTGCGCCCTCTGCTGCGTCCTCACTGGCTACCGTCTCCTTCAGCATGGAAAGTGCTTCATCGCGCGCTGTCTGGCGGGAAAGCCGTGCCTGTGCAAAGTAATCCGTGCCGTCTGCATCGGCAGCTGTACTGGAATCCGTATCTGTGCCCGTACCGGCAGCATCCGCTGTCTCCTTATCCACGGCAGTCACTTCGCCATACACACTCCCAGTCTCCTTCGCCGCTTGATTGGCGACCGTCATTTCCTCCGGTGTTTGGAAATAACTCCAGTTGAGATACACTGCTACGCACAGCATTAGACCGATGACGCCATATACAGCGCCGCGTTTCCGAAGAGATACCATAAAACACCCTCCCTATTGGCTCATTTTTGATATGGAAATATGGTCAGTTGATATCCCGCAGAGTGCAGAGACTGCCTGCGTGATCTGAAGGCGGACGACATCATTGTCCGCGCCATCACACAGGATCACCGCACCGCGAAAAGTTGGATAATTGCTTTTGATGAGCACCGGTGATTCACCATAGCTGCCGTCCGACAAGATGGACATCGTGCTCTGATAGCTCTCGCTGGAGCTGTCGGTGCTCCCGCCGGAGGTTTGGCTGGTCTGGCTGACATCGGATGCATAGACAGCTTCTTCACCGGATTCCAGCGAGAGCAGCACCTCGACATGCCCGGCGCCATCGATCTTGGAAAGGCTGTCTGCCACCGACTGCTGGAAAGAGGCGAGGTCAAACTCCTGTGAAACGGCTTCCTCTGTGTCTGCAGCAGTATCCTTACTGCCCGGAATCCCGGAGGAAACCAGCAGCAATACGCCAACAGAGATCACCGCGATAAAATATTTATATTTTTCCCACTGGCGATTCAGTCCTGTTTTCCAGTTTTTCATACGAAACCTTCTCAATCTATCAAAATTGCATCTGTTGAAACGCCCAACGCTGCTGCCAGATTTTTTTGCAGCGCGGATAAAGCGCTGCTGGCTGTCCCTTCTTCTGCTGTAATAGAAATCGCTGTTATGGAAACCTGCCCTTCACTGTCAACAGATGCTGTGGCAGACGCCTTGCAGGAAATACCCATTCCTGCCGCCTCCTGCACAACATATTCTCCAGTTTCCACTTCCACCTGCTGCAATACAGCCTGCTGGTAGACATCTTCTGCCGACTGCTGCTGAACAGCAGTATCAATTTTCGGCAAGAGATCCGGCAGTGACAGCGGCAAGAGCTGACGGAGCGGCTGGATCAATGACAAAACCAACACAAAGCCAACGCCCATGCGGACAGCTTCCTTGAGCGCACCGTCCGGCACAAGCGACAATGCGACCGCACCGAACAACGATGCCGCAGTCACGCAGAGAATCAATTGTCGGAGCAATGCAATCATGTCGTCATCACCACCGAATACACCAGCTCAAAAAATACAATCGCAGAGCAGCTTCCCAACATACCGAGGATCAACCCGACACTGCCAGTGATCCCGTCCAGCAGTCCGGAAAGCTGCGGCGGGCAGATAGGCGACAGCAGCGCAGTTCCTGCCTTAAATACCAGATAGCTGATGCCGACACGCAGAAATGGGATCAGGCAGATTGCCGCAACACACACCATGCCGAAAACGCCGAGGGAGTTTTTGAGCACGACTGCGCCGGACAGCACGATATCAGCCGCACCGGACAGGATATTACCGACCACCGGGACTGAGCCGGACAATGCGAATTTTGCCGCTTTGACAGCATTGGAATCCAGCCCATGGCTCACCGTGCCGGAAATCGTGATGTACGTGAAAAACAGCGTCAGCAGCAGCTTGAGCGCACTGACGATCAGCCACTTCAGGAATGCCGCAAGACGTGTCAGCGTATCATTGCCCATTGCGGTGTTCACCGTAATCATTGCAACATAGGCGGACACGGCTGGGATAAATACCCCGGTAATCAAAGAAATACACAGGTCAAGGGCAAACATCGTGCCGCCATAGACCAGCGCTGCTGTGGAAGGCGAACCAGTAAGTGTCACAGCAGTCATCATGACAGGCAGCATAGATTTGGAAAAAACCTGTATCGCCTCTGCTGTCTCTCGACACAGCCCGATCAAACCGGAGATTTCACTGTATACAACAGCCGTAACCCCAAGTGCACCGGCGATATTGAGCACCAGCGGGGATACTTTAGAGGTCTTGGCAAAGCTGCCCGCACAACCGCACAGCACCAATACGACTGCGACCCGTGCCAATGTCGCGGCGGCACTTTTTACCGCATTGCTCTGCTGCTGTTCTGTGCGCTGGAGCAGCGTATACAAGCCCTGTACCAGATCATCATCCGCGGAAATGCCGGATAGCAGTGACTGCGCTTCGCCATTCAGCGCGCTCTGCATTTGGGCAGTCCCCTGTGCTTTCTGTTGGGCAAATGCTTCCTCTGCTGCCTGTGCAGGTGTCCACAGCATCAGCAGGCAGAAAAGAACAGCTACTGCTCGTTTCATTTTCCCCGCTCCTTTTTCATCCTACAGCAGCATGGATTCCAACAGTGCAAAAACCTGCTGCATCAGCGGAATACATACTGCAATGGCAGCAATCGTGCCCGCAAGCTCCAACTTGTTTCCCAGCGCCCCTTCCCCCGCATCCCGACATACCTGTGCCGTAATATGAACAATCACAGCGATACCCACCGCCTTGATGACCGGCAGATAGATTTTCCCCGAAATGCCCGCCGCTGTCAGGAAGGCAGACAATGTACGAAAAATCTGTCCGATCGGGTCGAGTACAGCTGTCAGGATGACCAGCCCACAGGCGAGCGCCGTGAGGATGCCAAACACCGGGGATAACGGCCGCAGAAATGCGGCAAACAAGGCGCCGCACAAGGCTGCAGCTGCCAGTTTCAATACAAGCTCCATGAGAATTAAAACCCGAATACATTTTGTATCAGTGTGAATAGCTCGCTGATCTTCTGAACGATCAACATCATCACGACGATCAATCCCGCAAGTGTCGTCATCATAGCCTGCTCCTCACGCCCTGAACGGATGAGCAGCTGGTTGAGGACAGCGACCAGGATGCCGATCGCCGCGATCTTAAAAATCAAATCAACTTCCATAGGCGTACCGTTAAATCAACACCAGCACCAGCAGGATGCCGGCGGCAATGCAACACGTGCGATAGACCATGCCCTTGCTCTTCATCTCTGCGGATGCAATTTCCAGCTGGCGCGACAAGCGTTCTTTGGCGTAATCCACGCTCTTCTGCTGCGCACGCGCATCGTATTTGCCAATAAATTCCGACAGGTCACACAGAATACCGATATCTTCCTCGGTCAGACCGGCATCTCGCCCATGATCGCGGAATGCTTTCATCCATTTGTAGGTCAGCGACAGGCTGTCGTCCTGCTGCACCATCGTGTGCATGGCGCCAAAGATACGTGCAACGGGTAGACGTTTGTCCTGCGCAAGCCGCGCAATGATCTCCGGTATGCTGGTCAGATGAAATGACAGCTCACCGGAAATCGTATCCAGAACAGAGATCATATCCCCCAGCACCACGACATGCCCGCGAAATTGCTGCCGCTGTGACATACCTATTCCGGTAAAAGAACCAATAATTAAAACAATTCCAATCATTTTCAGCATTCCTTTTGCTCCTTCCAATGCAGTATTTTACATAACGCGCCGGACGGTCCGATCCTGCTCGATGCAAAATATCCGTGAAAAAATCCCAGTGTCCAGCAGCCGGCTATACAGCGGGCGCTGGCGGAAGTCGTCCATATCCCATGCATGTGCGGATGCCAGCACCGCAGTGCCGCAGTGTGCAGCATATTCCACTGCGCGGACATCAGTTTCTGCTGTGATCTCATCCAGAACCAACAGCTGCGGCGACATCGTTTTGACCAGCATCATTGCCGCCTGCGCTTTCGGACAGCCATCTATGGCGTCCGTATGCCGTCCAATATCAAGCTGCGGTGCTCCATGATACAGCGCGGCAAGCTCTGACCGCTCATCCGCCAGCGAAACGCGCACGCCGCCGTCAGACAGCTGCCGCGAGATGTCCCGCAGCAGCGTTGTTTTTCCACGCCCCGGCGGTGAAAGGAACAGCGCACTGTGCAGCATATCACCTTCCCGCAACTGTGCGAGCAGTGCCTGGTCCGCGGCCCCTGTGATCTGCCGCGCCACGCGGATGTTTAACGAAGAGATGTGCCGGAATGAAAGGATGTTTCCATCCTGCACGGCAGTCTGTCCGCACACGCCGATGCGATGTCCGCCGTGCACTGTGACAAAGCCCTGCCGCAGACTGTCCGCAAAGGTGTGCATAGAATATTCCGTCGCGCGGCCCAGCGTATCCTCCAGCTCCGCCGATGTCAACGCCTTTCCGGTAAGCGTCCGCTCCCGCCCGTGCAGCGTGACTGTCAGCGGCTGTCCGATACGAAGGCGTATCTCCTCACAGCATTGCTGCTCCGGGCGTGTCAACTGCTCCAGAATACTGCGTAGCTGTACCGGCAGATATCCCGCAGCCTCACACAGCCGTGCCTCGAGCATATGTATCACCTCCGTCCTGCTTGTTCGTTTGTTTCAACCTATGGCAGAAACCGGGAGGGTAGAACCAAAAACTCTGACCATGCCTTCCGCCTGATTGCATCAGAACCGCACAATAATGTACATCATATCTCTCAAATCTGCGGCATTTCTTAATAAACTTGTAAAAATTATCGTAAAATCTATTGAGAAATGCGTGTAAATAAGTTATTATAAATAAGCGTAGTTGGTTTTCGTTTATTTTTAGATTTTGTTTCATGATAAGAGGAGGATATGATATGTATCAAATTCTTAAAAAGCGCCGGCTCAGCGCGAATGTCGTCCTGATGGAGATTGACGCGCCGTATGTGGCAAAGAAGGTCGAGCCGGGCCAGTTTATCATCCTGCGTGTTGATGAAGAGGGTGAGCGTATCCCGCTGACCGTTGCAGAATACGACCGTGAGAAGGGTTCTATCACTATTATTTTCCAGGAAATCGGCGCAACCACCATGAAGCTGGGTCTGCTGGAAGAGGGCGACTGCCTGCATGACTTCGTTGGTCCACTCGGTCGCGCATCTGAGCTGGATGGCCTGAAGCACGTTGCTGTTGTCGGCGGCGGTCTGGGCTGCGCAATCGCGTATCCGCAGGCTAAGAAGCTGCATGAAATGGGTGCCGAGGTCGACCTGATCGCTGGCTTCCGCAGCAAGGATATCATCATCCTGGAGGATGAAATGCGTGCTGCATCCACCAACCTGTACGTATGCACCGACGACGGCTCCAACGGTACCAAGGCACTGGTTACTGACATACTGAAGCAGCAGATTGAGAGCGGCAAGCAGTATGACGCTGTCATCGCAATCGGCCCGATGATTATGATGAAGTTTGTATGTCAGGCTACCAAGCCTTACGGCATTAAGACCATCGTTTCCATGAACTCTATCATGGTTGACGGCACCGGTATGTGCGGCGGCTGCCGTTTGACTGTTGACGGTGAAACCAAGTTTGCCTGTGTAGACGGCCCGGACTTCGACGGCCATCTGGTAGATTTCGACGAAGCTATGCGTCGTTCCCGTGTTTACAAGCCGCAGGAGCAGGCAGCAATTGAAGCGCATAAGTGCAGACTGCAGAGCATGGAGGTAAAGTAAGATGGCAAATATGTCTCCCGTAAAGAATCCGATCCCAGAACAGGATCCTAATGTAAGAAATAAGAACTTTTTAGAGGTTTCCCTTGGTTATGACGCTGAAACAGCTGTAAACGAAGCAGAGCGCTGCCTGAACTGCAAGCATCGCCCGTGTATCGGCGGCTGCCCGGTCAACGTACAGATCCCGGATTTCATCTCGCTGATTAAGGAAGGCAAGTTCCTCGAAGCAAATGCAAAGATCAAGGAAACCAGTTCTCTGCCGGCTGTCTGTGGTCGTGTCTGCCCGCAGGAGAGCCAGTGCGAGAGCAAATGTGTCCGCGGCATCAAGGGCGAGCCGGTTGCAATCGGTCGTCTGGAGCGCTTTGCCGCTGACTATGCGATGGCACATCCGACCGGCGAACCGGTTGAAGTTCCGGCTTCCAACGGACACAAGGTTGCTGTCGTCGGCGCTGGCCCGGCTGGCCTGACCTGTGCAGGTGATCTGGTTGCCAAGGGCTATCAGGTTACGGTATTCGAGGTATTACATACCGCCGGCGGCGTACTGATGTATGGTATTCCGGAATTCCGTCTGCCGAAGGCAATCGTACAGAAGGAAATTGATACGCTGAAGGCAAAGGGCGTTGAATTTGTGCTGAACTTTGTTGTTGGCCGCACGGAGACCATTGACGACCTGTTTGCTGACGGCTATGAGGCTATTTTCGTAGGTTCCGGCGCTGGTCTGCCGAACTTCATGCGTGTACCGGGCGAGGGCTACAACGGCGTTTACTCCGCAAATGAGTATCTGACCCGAGTTAACCTGATGAAGGCGTACAAGGAAGACTCCGCTACCCCGATCTACCATGCAAAGAAGGTCGCAGTATTTGGCGGCGGCAACGTAGCAATGGATGCTGCACGCTGTGCAAAGCGTATGGGCGCAGAGGAAGTATACATCGTATACCGCCGCAGCGAGGCTGAGCTTCCGGCACGTGCAGAAGAAGTACACCATGCAAAGGAAGAGGGCATTATCTTCAAGCTGCTGGCAGCTCCGATCGAGGTCCTCGGCGATGATGATTTCCAGGTCAAGGGCGTACGCTGCCAGAACATGGAGCTGGGTGAGCCGGATGCTTCTGGTCGCCGCCGTCCTGTCGCAATTGAAGGCAGTGAGTTTATCCTGGACGTTGATGCTGTTATCGTGGCGATCGGTACTTCCCCGAACCCGCTGATCCGTACCACAACACCGGGTCTGGACACCAACCGTAAGGGCTGCATCGTAGCTGATGAAGACGGCGCAACCTCCAAGGAAGGCGTATTCGCTGGCGGCGATACCGTTACCGGTGCTGCTACCGTTATCCTTGCAATGGGCGCTGGCAAGAAGGCTGCTGCTGCAATGGATGAATATATCCAGAGCAAGAATAAGTAATATATTCGCTATCTAAAAGAAAAACGGCTCCCCGCTCAGCTTATACTGAACGGGGAGCTTTTTACATGCCAGCAAGGAGCGCTGACTGACATGTTATATGCCGGTCAACAGCAGTCCGCCGTCTTTGGACGTAATTGACTGCACCTGACTGACCTGTTTGGAAATTTCCCGGTTGATGTTCTGTTCCAGCCTGTCAAACAGATTTTCCTCTATAAATGTTTCCGGTATTTCCATCGAAGCCACCTGAAAGCTCTTCGGAATTACCTGCACGGTTCCATCCGATGTCTGTAAACCGATTTCCAGCGTTAACGGCAAATCCTCCGGCAGCAATTCAAGTACCGCCTGATATGCAGAGGAGATGCCATCTGCCTGCGATTCCAGCAGCTTTGTAACATCTTCCTTGCTGACTGCGCCGGTCAGTGTTACATTGGTATTTTCACCGATCTCAGCGGCAAGCTCTGTTGTATCCAACTGACCGTCCAATGTTTCTGTTACCGCTGACAAAAATACCTCTTCTCCAATCTGTACCTCTTTTACCTCTGCCTCTGCGGTCGGCTCCGGCTCCTCTGCATGTTCCTGTACAGTAACATTGCCCGGTGTATGCTCCGGCAGCGACGCCTGCAAATGCAACCGGCTGATGCCTGCTATGATCCCTGCAACACAAAGCCCGGCGACCAGTGTAATAACAAACCTCTTTCCACCATTCACACATTACCACTCCATTCCCTGTGGACAGCGTATGCGGCTGTCCGGAAAAATATGCACAATAAAGAGCACCTGTTCTGATTTTCTCAAAACAGGTACTCTTTAACACGATATGCTGTGGTTACTGTTGCTTTTCCTCAAATTCAGAAAGCAGGATGCGATCATTGTCCATCTGCTTGCCCGTACCAAGCTGGAAGCGTTCCAGCAAATCCTTTACGGTCAACCCATCACGCTCCTTGCCCTGGATGTCCAGTACAATGCGACCGCTGTCCATCATCAATGTCCGATTGCCCAAATCAAGCGCATTCTGCATGTTGTGCGTGACCATTAACGTTGTGATATGGTGCTTTTCTACGACATCACGTGTGATCTGCAAAACCTTTTCGGCTGTCGCTGGATCAAGCGCTGCTGTGTGCTCATCGAGCAGGAGCAGCTTCGGCGGGTCCATCGTTGCCATAAGCAGCGTCAGC
>JAUNWG010000106.1:494-6616 GCA_030540435.1 Eubacteriales bacterium | reverse complement strand
GTAATTTCACCACGCTTCCCACACGCTGTGGCGACTGTACGTCCTTCCTCATCCTGAACTTCAATGGTGACGTTGCTTTCACCTGTTGTCACAACATCATACGTGACGACGGCATCCGCACCGCAGATTGTATGGGATACAGAAAAATCAAAAATCGATTCCTTCGGCGTTGCTACTAGCCAGACCGGACGCTGGATACCGGAATAATTGTAAAAGTCAAAATATGGCTTTGCAACCTTGCGTCCACTCGGCAGCGTACCAGTGGTACCGCACGGAATGGCCGTTTCGCTTAACTCATTATTTGCCAGAACGACCAGCTTGTTAGCTGCACCATAACGCGCAATCTCTGTAACACGTGCGCAGAATGGAAGGAATCCGCCCTCATGCGATACAACTTCGATGCCATTAAAATAAACCGTCGCACGATGGGTAACGCTTCCAAACCGGATGTCGATTTCTTTTCCTTTCCACTCATCTGGTACAAAGACTTCCGTCTCATACCAGAAATCGCCGCAGAATTCACGCGTCTGCTTGTCTGTATACAGGTCCGCAAAGCTGGCTGGAACCGTGATCTCATCAGGAGCTGGAAGACCATCCATCCAGCCATCTACAGTGCCGCAGGAATTTGGATCGAGCTGGAATTTCCACATGCCGTCCAGCCTGACCGACCGTCTTCCGGCATTGCTCTGTGGATAAAGCATGGATGACTGCAACATTTCTTTACCTCCTGTCTCCGAATTGTTCTAATTAATAACATACATTTGTTATTAATTCCGTCATAAGCCTCTCGCGTAATTTGTTATTCTAAAACCAATATGATTCATTTAACTTTTTTACTATTTCGGGTCATACTATGGTATAATTGATACAACATATTTTATCGAATCGACTACGTCTGCCTTGTATAGCTCTTTTTTCGATCAGAACAACAATATATTATCTTGAATCAATCATGTCTTTCTTTTGCTTTGTGACTCTATTTTATTGTTTATTTTGCACTTTGAACAGATAAAATCTTCAGTTGTTTTTATTCAATTTTCACTTTGCAACAATCAATCTTAAAATCGTATAAGAAAATCTGAAAATTGTTTTTTGATTCTGTTTTCAAAGATGATAAAAATACTATAAAATCACATAGTGGGTGTGTATGATTCTGTTCGAATATAAAGATATAAGATAGAAATGGGGAGTAGACTATGAATAATGCATTCATTCAATTTACGCAAGATATCCTGCAGGCAGGCCATATCTCCGCGCATCGCATTACATTGCCATGTGAGAATTGGGACTGGCTGGATCTTGGTCTTCGACTGGAAATTCTTCAGTTAGATGACCTTACCACTTCTGCCAACAATTGGATCAAAGGATTTCTTCCGCAAACGGTATATCACTCGACAGATGAATTTCAGTGCAACTACACAATCATGCTTCTGCCGAATAATGAGGAATATTTGATTTGCGGTCCTGTCTTATTTGAACAGATCAAGACGGAGCGTTTTGAGGAATTATTTCGTAATCTTGATTTGCCAGAAGAGCTGCGCAACGAATTACAAGATTATTATCTCCGCGTCCCATTCGTTTCCTCTCAATCCATGTACGAAAACTTTTTCACCATTTTGGCCAAGCATCTATATGGCCCAAACCAATTCAAAGTTGTCTATACAGATACCAACGAATTGGACGACTGGTATCAAGTCCACAAGAATTATCTCCGTATTCCGGAGGAACCTTTTATGGGAATTCGGATGATCGAAGAGCGCTATGAACTGGAAAATGAGCTGTTGACCGCTGTTGCAAACTGTAATGAAACGAGAGCTGTTGAACTTGGCTCCCGCTGGGCCTATATCACGCTTCCGCATCGGCTCCCCAATACCCTACGCGATCACAAGGATTATGTTATTGCAATGAATACCCTCATGCGCAAAACCGCAGAACAATCCGGTGTGCATCCCATTCATATCGACAGCTTTTCCAACAGTAATGTGCAAAATATTGAGCAGATTACCAGCCTGGAACAATTCCACTCTTCTTGCAGCAAAATAGCACGCGGTTACTGCCGCCTGATCCGAGAACACAACTTAAAGACATATTCTCTTTTGACACGCAAAGCAATTACCTATATCGACACGGACCTTCGAGCTGATTTAAGTCTGAAGTCTTTGTCGGAACAGCTTTCTGTTAATCCAAATTATCTTTCCACCCTGTTTAAAAAGGAAATCGGTATCCCGTTAACCGATTATGTCAACCATTGCCGCATCAAGCAGGCCCAACGGCTGCTTTTGGGCACCGATATGCCCATCAAATCCGTTGCGCTGCAATGTGGCATACCGAACATTACCTATTTTAGCCGCCTGTTTAAACGCATTACAGGCATGACACCAAAAGTATACCGTGAAACAGCAACCTATGAGGACCGTCAGGAGCTTTCCAAATCTCCCCCACATCGTCCTTCAAATCCACTGTGATTCTTCTGCCGATTAGATGTTCGTTCACTTCGCTCCCCTCCTCTCTGTAAAAACCTCTTCAGCGCGTCTCACGCGTCAAAAAAGGGCGGCGTTGTAGAACGCTGCCCTTTCCTACAGCAGCTTGTCTCCTGCTGCCGCAAAATTCTTGCAATTTATCCATTATAATGTTACGATATAAAATACTAAGGACGAGGAGGCTTATCATGAGTTATATCAAGCACAAATCTGAGGAGTCACTGGAAGATTATCTGGAAACGATTCTGATTTTGAGCAAACGACTGCCAGCGGTCCGTTCCATTGATATCGCAAACGAACTATCCTTCTCAAAACCCAGCGTCAGCGTGGCAATGAAAAATCTTCGCAATAAACATTACATCACGGTATCCGAGGAAGGTCATATTGCTTTGACTGCGGCTGGAAAAGATATTGCTGAATCAGTTTACGAAAAACATACTGTTCTATCTGACTGGCTCATTTATCTCGGCGTCGATCGGGAAACCGCGATAGCTGATGCCTGTAAGATGGAGCATGATATCAGTCCCGAAAGCTTTCGAGCCATCAAAAAATATGTACACAGTATAATGTGAATTTCTGAAAATCATAATCATGATTGCAATGAAACAGGCAGTCGATGGATATTCATCCATGACTGCCTGTTTTGTATCGGTTCATTGCTTTTTTAGCAAAAAAACGTTACTCATGCCTCATCTTCACGTTTTACATGGAATGCCTGCATTCCCGGATATACACTGTTTTCTCCCAGTTCTTCTTCGATCCGAAGCAGCTGATTATACTTCGCAACACGCTCCGATCTGCTCGGTGCGCCTGTCTTAATTTGGCAGGTATTCAGCGCCACTGCAAGATCCGCAATCGTCGTATCTACTGTTTCTCCAGACCGGTGGGAGGAAATAGCAGTATATCCCGCATTATGCGCCATTTTGATCGCTTCCAATGTTTCAGAAACCGAACCGATCTGGTTGAGCTTAATCAATATAGAATTTCCGCATCCAAGCTCAATGCCCTTCTTCAATCGTTCTGTGTTGGTAACGAACAGGTCATCACCTACCAGCTGCACCTTATCGCCAAGCTCTTTTGTGAGCTTCTGCCAACCTTCCCAGTCCTCTTCATCCAGTGCATCTTCGATGGAAATAATCGGATATTTCTCCACCAATCGTTTCCAATGGGCAATCAGCTCATCCGACGTGAATTTTGTTTTTGCCTTCGGCAGGATATACTCGCCTTTCTTTTCGCCCTTCCATTCACTGGAAGCCGCATCCATAGCGATCATGAAATCCTTACCCGGCTCAAATCCCGCCTTTTTCACTGCTTCCAAGATGTATTCAATCGCTTCTTCGTCACTCGCAAGGTCAGGCGCAAAGCCACCCTCATCGCCCACTGAAGTTGCAAGTCCCTTAGACTTTAACAATGCTGCCAGGGAATGGAAGGTTTCTGCACACCAGCGGAGCGCCTCTTTGAAGCTGGTTGCTCCTACTGGCATAATCATAAATTCCTGTACATCTACTGTATTAGCAGCATGGGCACCGCCATTTAATATATTCATCATCGGAACTGGCAGGCGATTGCCGGAAATGCCTCCCAAGAATCGATAAAGCGGAATGCCAAGCGCGACAGACGCTGCCCTTGCTGTTGCAATCGATACGGCAAGGATCGCATTCGCGCCGAGCTTGGATTTGTCCTTGGTACCATCTGCCTGAATCATCGCTCTGTCTACTGCATAAATGTCGGATGCATCCATGCCGCAGATCGTGTCACAAATAATCGTATTGATATTTTCTACAGCCTTGGTGACACCTTTTCCAAGATATCTCCCCTTATCGCCGTCCCTCAGCTCCAATGCTTCAAATTCTCCGGTAGACGCGCCACTAGGTGCAGCTCCTCTTCCCACGCTTCCGTCAGCAAGGGTCACTTCTGCCTCTACGGTAGGATTGCCTCTGGAATCTAGAATCTCTCTTCCATATACTTTTTCGATCTGCAAGTAATCCATTTTATAAGCCCTCCATCAAAAAATGATATTAGTTAGTTATAACTAACCTTCAATAACATTATACTATTTCACCACGCGCTTGTCAATGTATGTTCCATAAATCCCCACACTCATCCCGATTTGTTTTTCCAAACGGCTTCATCAATCTGCTCTTTCCTGAACATTTACATCATCCGGGATAAATCTCGATGAATCTTAACTGCGAAAATCGCAGTAAGGATCGTCGTCAAAAGGTCTGCCATCGGCTGTACCCATATCACGCCAGTCAAACCAAACAGATGCGGCAATATGAAAACCAATGGAAAAAAGAAAATGCCTTGTCTGCTCAAACTGAGTACGCTTCCCACTAAGCTTTTACCAATGGCAAGATAAAGCGATGCATATACCATTTGGAAGCCGAAAGAAATAAACAATATTGCATTGCATCTGAGCGCCTTTCCCGCTAAAGCAACCATCTCTGGATCTGTTCCAAAAAGAGATACGATCGGGTCTGCAAATACGACAAGTACGATGGCTGCAATGGCGCAAAATACCGTCGACCAAATCATGCAGAGCTTCATGGACTTTTCTAATCTGTCAAATTGATTCGCTCCATAGTTGTATCCTGCAAACGGCTGAAACCCTTTCAGAAATCCAAAAACAACATAGGTTCCAACCGTCATAATCCGCGTAACTACTCCCATAGCTGCTACTGCATAATCTCCATAAGGTTTTGCTGCAGTATTGATACTCCCCATAGCTGCACTTGCAAGGAGCTGGAACAAAAGAACAGGAATACCGATTTTTAACACTTCTGTATAAATTATTTTTGAAGGTTCTATGTTCTTAACAGAAAATTTCAGAACACCTTTCTTTTTTACGATGTATCCGATATAAAGTGTCATATTGACACACAAAGAGATTACCGTTGCGATAGCCGCGCCTTCAATACCTAAATTCATGCCATAAATCATGATAGGGTCTAAAATTACATTGGCAATACTTCCCGTGAGCATGGCGATCATCGTGAACTTGGTAGCTCCTTGAGCAGTAAGCAGATTATTCATCATAACATTAAAAACGTTGATGATTGAGCCAGTTACATAGATTTTCGCGTAAGCTCTTGCATAGGGTAAAATCGTTTCCGTCGAGCCCAACGCAGTAAGTACGGGGTCAAGAAATATTATGATACCCGCAATGATACTTGCACTTACAAGAAGTCCTGAAAAAAGTGCGGTGGAAGCCGTTTTATTTGCCTGTTTATCGTCTCCCTTTCCGAGCAGCCGGGATATGTATGAGGAAGCTCCTGCACCAAACATCATGCCTAATCCTATGATGATTTGCACGATTGGAAACACAACGGATACAGCACCCATCTGGCTTTTTCCCAAGCCGCCCACAAAATACGCATCAATCGCGTTATACAAGGCGGAAATTAACATACCGACCATCGTTGGTACGCCCAACTGGAGCAGCGCAGAAGCAACATCTGCTTCTTCCAATAAATAAATCCGATTTGACTTTTTTGTCATTTGACTGTCCTCCTAATATATTTTTATATTATCGGCGTAGGCTGAAACGCTCTCGCCGTATAACGCTTTTGATAATGACATGATATTTTGAATTTTCAGACTCAATCTTATCTGCGATGGCTTTACGGATTTCTTCTTCTT
>JAUNWG010000106.1:0-484 GCA_030540435.1 Eubacteriales bacterium | reverse complement strand
AAAAACCACATTGACATGGGAGCCAGTTTCAATCAGTCTGAAATTGTCAATCTTAAGTTCAGTGCTGTATTTATTCATTACAGAGTAGATTTGTTCTATTAGATTATGTGTTAATTCTGCATCATCCAGAAGATAATCAATCTGTATGAAACAGTCGCAATGAAACATTTGATACAGGTCATAGGATATTAGATTGACTCCAGTATAAAGCTGCTCACTATCTTTCTTATATCCTTCAACGCACATAGAGACTACGAAATACCCAAATCCATAATCGTGCAGCATAAAATTATGAACAGCAACAATTTCTGGATGTGATCTGACCATTTGCAGGATAGTATCTTTTGTATGTACATCTGCGGCTTTCCCCACGATGCGTCCCAATACCTCCCACAAACTTTTTACGCCTGCAAAAACAATAAATGCCGATACCAATACGCCACAATAACCATCAATCCTAAAATGTGTTATATGAGAAATGGCA
>JAUNWG010000105.1 GCA_030540435.1 Eubacteriales bacterium | reverse complement strand
GCTGCTTGAACAATTTTTACTTCAAAATATTGTCTAACTTTTTGGGGTCACTTCAAGGGCGTCCTCTGGTGTTGTATGTTTCATTTTTATACAAGTGCATTGCGTCTGGCAGCAAGTTTTATCCCCAAACCTGTTCCGCAATCTCCTTGACCAATGCGAGCTTTGCCCACTGTTGCTCCTCTGTGAGCTTGTTGCCGATCTCGCAGGAGGCAAAACCACACTGCGGGCTGAGATACAGTCTTTCCAGCGGAATATACGCTGTAGCTTCACGGATGCGTGAAATAACAGCTGCCTTATCCTCCAGTTCGGATGATTTGGTTGTAATCAGACCCAAGACAACCTTTTTATCACCTGAAACATACTTCAACGGTTCAAAACCGCCAGAGCGTTCATCATCATATTCCAGATAATAAGCGTCCACATTTTCCCTTCCGAACAATGGCTCAGCAACATTGTCGTATGCACCGCTGCTAAAAAAGGTCGAATGATAATTGCCACGGCAGATATGGGTATTGATGACCAGATCATCCGGTTTGCCCTCTATCGCCAAATTATTTACTGTCAAAAACAGTTCCTTAATTTCTGCAAGGCTCAATCCTAGCTTTGCATACCGCTCTGCACCGGCGTCACCCACGATCGCGCCCCATGTGCAATCATCCAGCTGAATATTTCGACAACCGGCGTCATACAACTCGCGGATAATTGTCCGATAGCCTGCGGCAATATCTGCAATCAATTCCTCATTTGTCGGATAAAACTGTCTGGTCCGGTCAATATTCGCCGGAATCAACATCTGCTGAAAAAACTGCGCCGGAGCCGGAATGGTCTGCTTGGCAACTGTATTTTCGTCCTCCAGTGCCTTTACAAATTTAAAATGATCGACAAATGGATGATGGACGGCAGAAATTTTACCCACCAGATACGTATCATCAATCAGGGCCTGCTCACCATGGAAACAAACGCCATTTTCCGTTTTGTGATGCTCCACGCCCTGAAAACCCCACATAAAATCAAGATGCCATGTTGCTCTGCGGAATTCTCCGTCTGTAATCGTGTGATAGCCCAGCTCCTTCAGCTTTGTAACAAGACTACAGATGCAGCTATCCTCTACAGCACTCAATTCTTCTCTGGAAATCCTACCAGCTTCAAAATCAGCCCGCGCCTGCTTGAGCTTTGTCGGACGCAGGAAGCTGCCTACGAAATCATAACGAAATGGCGTATTTACCTGACTCATTGTACTTTCCTCCAATGTATATTACTTTTTGATTGATGAAAGTATCATAATCCAATAAAATGAATCGGTAAAATACATATTATATGAGGTTTGATATAGTCTTAAACTATGACGACGTGTATTTTTTCAATCGTTCGATATAAAGATTCCCCAAACGGCTGGGCAGCAGCTGCTTGTGCGTGATATAACCAATCTCCATATAATCATCCACATCCAGCGGAAGCGCAATGATATTTTTTCCATTGAGTTCTTCACTAATGATACCGCTGCAAATGGTATAACCATTGAGTCCAATCAAAAGATTAAACAATGTAGCGCGGTCACGGACAAGGATATTCTTTTTGCGTTCCAGACTGCTTTGAATCTCCTCTGAGAAATAAAAGGAATTATGCTCTCCCTGCTCATAGGAAAGGCGTGGAAATGGGGCGAGATCATCCAGTGTCAACAGCTTCTTGGCTGCAAGCGGATTATTTACGCCAAGGAATACATGCGGCTTTGCGATAAACAGCGTTTCAAACTTCAGTTCATGTGCCCGCAGCGTCTTTTTCAATATGGTTTCATTCTGCTGATTCAGATAGAGCACACCGACCTGACTGCGCAGCTTTGCCACATCTTCAATGATTTCATAGGTCTGTGTTTCGCGGATGCGAAAATCATATTCATCGCCGCCATAGTCACGTAGCAAGTCGACAAATGCTTCCACCGCAAAGGAATAATGCTGGGTAGAAACACAAAAATCCTGCTTCCCTTTGGGTTTGCCTGTGTATTTTTCCTCCAACAGATTGACCTGCTCCACTACCTGTCTGGCATATGCCAAAAATTCCTCGCCGTCACGCGACAACAGGGTCCCTTTATTTGTTCGCTGAAAAATGGTAATACCAAGCTCTTTTTCCAGCTCCTTTATACTGTTCGTCAAGCTGGGCTGTGCAATGTACAGCGCTTTTGCAGCCTCACTGATCGTACCCTTGTCCGCCACTGTTAAAACGTATTTTAATTGCTGCAATGTCATATATCTTTCTCCCTGTAGTAACCGATAAAACATATCAAAAATGAAAAGCTCTCTGCCAGCTGCAACCCGACAGAGAGCAAATATCCTCTGCCATCATGAAGTATGGCAGACAATACATGTATCCTGCTGCCTGTGTTGGAAACAATATATGGACTGTAGCAGCCTGTTTTACCGATATGCTGTTTTAACTGCGCATTATCTGGTCTTTTTGCGTTTTGATGTCGAAAAACTAAAGATCAACACCAGAAATGCCGCTGCAATACACATCCAGAAAACCAGCGTTTTGGTTTCATACGGAGAAAACATATCATAATAGCCCTTCAGATAAATAATAACGATCAGCAGCGGAACGCCAAAACGAATATATGGCTTTATAAATGCCGGATATCTGATTCCAGTGCCGGTATTTGCCTCCTTCAGAAAGTTTTCCCATCCCCAGCCGTTTTTCTTCGTGCAGAACAGGACAAACAGCAGACTACCCAACGGCAGAATATTATAGGAAACAAGGAAATCCTCCAGATCCATAATGGTAGAGCCGACGCCGATCGGCTGAACGCCAGATAAAACATTATATCCCAGGACAGCCGGAAGTGAAAGCACAATGACACCGACAATATTGCGTGATACAGCCCTCTTACGATTCCAACCAAATACCTCCATTGTCATAGAAAGGATATTTTCAAATACTGCGATTACTGTAGAGAGCGCAGCAAACGACATAAAGATAAAAAATGCAGTGCCCCACACCCTTCCCCCTGCCATGTGATTAAATACATTTGGCAATGTGATAAACAACAGCTGAGGGCCAGCATCCGGTTCAACACCATATGCAAAGCACGCTGGAATAATAATGATACCGGCCATCAAAGCGACAAAGGTATCCAGAGCTACTACATTCAGCGCTTCCCCCGTCAGACTGCGGGACTTGTCCAGATAGCTGCCGAAGATTTCCATAGAACCCATGCCCACGCTAAGCGTAAAAAATGCATGTGTCATAGCGGCAAACAGGACATTGCCAAATCCAATGTCAGCGATTTTATCAAAGTCCGGCACAAGATAAAATTTCAGACCTTCCTGCATGTTCGGCAGCATAAGGGAATGTACCGCCAGAATAACCATCAGACAGATCAGAAGCAGCATCATGATTTTGGTAATGCGTTCTACACCATTTTGCAGTCCCAAAGAACAGATGCCAAACGCCAGCATTACTGCAATCACCATATAGATGCCCATTTCCAGCGGAGATCCCAGCATATTTGTAAAAGCCCCTGCAATTTGGTCAGAATCCAAGCCGGAAAGCTTTCCAAACAGCATACGGACCGCATAATTCAGCATCCAACCCGCAACCATCGTGTAAAACATCATCAGCAAATAATTGCCTATGATGCCGAACCATCCAAACCGGTGCCAGTTGGTGTTTTTCGGTTCCAAATCGTGAAATGCCCGCGCAACGCTATGCCCGCTTGCGCGTCCCACTGAAAATTCACAGATAAGGATCGGCAATCCGAGTACAGCCAGGCAAATCAGATACAATCCAATGAAAGCAGCTCCGCCATTTTGTCCGCATATGTATGGAAATTTCCATACATTTCCCAGTCCTACGGCGCACCCGGCAGAAACCAAAATAAATCCCAGTCGCGTCCCAAATTTTTCTCTCTTTTCCATTCCAAGAAACCTCCTTCGGGCTTGTTACATGTCAGTATATCATATTTTTCATTTAAGGTGTGAAAATCAGCATAAAATATTCTTTCAAAATATAAAACTGTCCTTTTCAGAGAAAATGATTTCCTCTACAAAGGGCAGTTTCTTTTATCTGTATTCATTTTCCATCAATTTGTATCGACTTATTCTCCCTGATCCACAGGTAAAATCAGCCTTTTTTCCCGGATCTCAGCTTGAGAGCAAGTGATATGCTGTCACATGTCGTTTTCACAACATTCATTTTGCTGCTGCCGCCTTTTTCGTCATAGCGCAGAACAAACGGCACTTCGACAAATCGACAACCGCACAGATACAGCTTGTATAAAAGCTCCATCATACAGGAAAAGGTTTTCATGGAAACAAGTTCATCGCCAAACCTCTGATTGGCTTTTTCGAGAATTTCACGCCGGTACAAACGATAGCCACAGGTATAATCCCGGACATGCGGTACATGCAAAACCAGAGAATAATATACCCGCGCACCATAGCTGAAGAACAATCTGTGCTGTGGAACGCCATATACCTTTGCGCCGGTGCGGTAACGTGAAGCGATCGCACAATCCTTTCCCTTGATCGCATCAAGCAGATCAAAGATGTATATTGGATCGTGCGTATTGTCGCCGTCCATAAAACAGAGCAAATCATTTCCCGTAGCGTGCTTGAGAAAATCCTGAATCGCAATACCTAACACACCGCCCAGATTTTGATTCTGCTTGTTGGCAATCACGCGAACAGCTTCGTACTCGTTCTCCAACCGTCGAATAATGGACAGCGTGCTGTCGCTGCTTTTATCATCGACGGGGATGACGCACAGCGCATAGCCCTGATCGTTCAGACGCTTTTCCGTTGCCAGCCACGCACATATCAGCTTTTCAATATTCTGTTCTTCGTTATAGCAGGGCAGATATGCGTATATCTTAGTCATGGTTTTGATACCTCTTATTCAAACATGCATACAGTTTTTTTCTGATAAAGTAAAGAACGAAAAACGGAAGAACAATCGATACGCCTTTTGCAAAAAGAAAGGCCAGCCCCTCTGAAACCCACTGGATCGCAAGCGCATAGGACTGGATGATAAGAAAGTTTGCAACAGCCAGTCCGAAGAGAAAGGTCACCAGATAGACCAGAAAGGAAAGCACGCCATATTTCGTTTGAAATACAAATTTTGCCGACAGAAAAAAGTCCAGAATAAAACCTAAAATCACGCCTATCGTATTGGAAACCCCAAGACTTGTCGAACAAAAGTGGAATAATACCCAGACAGCGGCAGTATCCAAAATCGTCGAAAGAACCGAAAATCCAAAATATTGGATGATATTGTGGTACTTATTGTAAAGATTCTGAATCAAACTCATGGTCGTGCCTCTTTCATGTCATAAATGGTACAATATTCATTTTGGACGACAACAGGAAATGTGCGACTCAAATAATCCAGATATTCTCCCGTCGGGTCGTTGTATACAGCCCCATCAACTACTACAAAGTAGGAAACGCCGCGGTCAATATAGTAGCTTGTCTCCTCTGCCGCGCCAATGGGAATAGTATCATAATGTTTCAGATTTGCACGGTAGCCACGGCGGTTTGCAGTATTCAGATAAACCGGCGAACAGGATGCAACGGCAAATGTGTCCGTGGGTTTTGAAATAGAATCCATGGTTTCAGCGACACAGGCAACAGAGGCATCCACCTGCGTCGCGCTGTCCCAGTATGGAATTGCCTGATACAACTCCACGCCGAAAATGATCAAAAAGCAGGCAATTGATGCAATTGTCCTTCTTGTTCTTATCTCCTCAAGAACAACCGCGCATAGTACCGCTAAAACAGGTGCAATGAAAATCAAATAATACCCAAATTGGATGATCGCCACAATCGTTATCAGTTCCAAAGCAAATGCAATAGCCCATACGGCAAGGGGCTTCCGTTTCTCTGTGAAACACGCAAAGAATCCAATCAGTGCAAAAAGCAGAACCGCAATGCCAAAATAATCCGGCAGCTCGGTACGGAAAAAGTCAATCGCCTCAGGCGTAAAAAGTGCAGAGATCCCCTGTGCAAAAATATGCTTGGACGCAATGCCATCAACAAAATTCGCAGTTGCAACGATGGAAGCATAGGCATAATAAACCAACGGCAGACCAAGTGAAATGACACCATATCCCCAGAATTCTTTTTTGCGCAGGCAATGCAGTCTTTCCTTCCAGAAAAAACAGGCAAGCACGAGTATGCCTGCAAAAGCAACTGGAATCTTTTCCAAAATAGCAACGGCCATAAAAATCGCTGAGAGCCAAATTTTGCGGGAAGAATCCTCTATATACCAATCAAGCAAAAAGCAGATCGCGCCGCAGTAAAAAAACATGGCGCAGGCCTCCGGCATAATGGCGCGGGAAAAGATCAACGAAACGGGCAGGAAAAGATAGAGCAGCACCCCCATAATCGCCGACCATAGTGAGGTGAATTTCCGGAGGATACGAAATAAAAACCATGCCGAGCCAAAATAAAAGAGAATACTCAGCAGCCGGGGAACAAAGGCACTGGTATTGCCAAGCAAACGAAATATCAGCGCAGATACGTATGGTACGATCTGAAGCTCCAGCTGTACGTAGATATTCCCGATGCCATCATAGTTAAACTGCGGCGCAAAAGGATTCATATCATATTGCAAATAATTGATCGCAATACTATAGGTATCTGTCTGTCTCCAGCTTTCTCTCATCTCATAGGC
>JAUNWG010000104.1 GCA_030540435.1 Eubacteriales bacterium | reverse complement strand
AAAGCCTGTGATTGTATCTTCACCGTTAAAAACAAATCGAGTACACATAATAGATTCCTTTCTGTTCTGTTTTTTCTGCTAGTATCGTATCGTAATTGCAGCGCTTTTTCTATCTACTATATGATACCGAACTGATTTGTAGACAAAAATAAGGGGCTGCATTGCTGCAACCCCTCATGGTTATTTGTGATAGATGATTTTCCGGATGGCATGTATGGATAGGCAATAATTTTCAGCCAGACGTTCCAGAGAAACACCTTGCTGGTATTGTTGTACAATTTGATAATTGCGCTGTTCCAATTCCTGCCGGTAACCGGAAGCCTCTCCCCAACGCTTTTGTTGCGCTTGGTCAACGGGGATATAAAGATATCCGCCCTGTATGTAGCTTTGCAGCTCCTTTATCAAAGCATCGGGAAGAAGGTCTTTTGCATTGATATATTTCATGCGGGCTTTCTCCTTGCCGTAATCGTCAAGTGGCAAAGCCAGCATATGATGTGCGACCGTTATTACTCCATGCAAATGTCGCAACCTACCGGCTTTGCATGGAGCCATACTTCGTTGCGCTTTGTCATATGTATCACTTCTTTCTATTGTGAGCACAATAATTATAACATGACAGGCGCTCCTCTTCAAGACGACCTATAGCCAGCCGCCGGGAGAGAGAAAGTACCCCATTTCGCCAGGGAAAGAATTACATAGTGAAAAAGTTCTGGATAAATGTGAAAAATGTCAAAAAAAGCGGTTTTTCAGCCATTCATAAATTGTTTACAAAAATATTGGTAAAATCGGAAAAAAAGTCTTGCGTATTTCGGAGAAATGATATAATATAATACATGTTAGCACTCGAACGATTTGAGTGCTAACGCTTAAAAAGTTAATTTTATCATCTTAGGAGGATTTTTATTATGAAACTCAAGCCTTTATCCGACCGCGTTGTCATCAAGATGACGGAAGCGGAAGAAACTACTGCAAGTGGTATCGTACTTGTCAGCTCTGCAAAGGAAAAACCGCAGGTAGCAGAGGTTCTGGCTGTTGGCCCTGGTGGCGTGGTTGACGGCAAGGAAGTTGTGATGCAGGTTAAGGTTGGCGATAAGGTTATCACCAGCAAGTATTCCGGCACAGAGGTTAAGATTGACGGCGAGGAACTGATCGTTGTCCGTCAGAACGATATTCTGGCTATTGTAGAATAATTTTTGAACGATTCCCATTAAGTTTAGGAGGCTATTATTATGGCAAAGCAGATTCTTTTCGGCGAGGAAGCTCGCCGTGCACTGGGCCGCGGCGTAGACCAGCTGGCTGATACAGTTAAGGTAACTCTTGGTCCGAAGGGCCGCAACGTTGTTCTGGATAAGAAATACGGTGTGCCGCTGATCACCAACGACGGCGTTACCATCGCAAAGGACATTGAACTGGACGATCCGTTTGAAAATATGGGTGCGCAGCTGGTTAAGGAAGTTGCTACCAAGACCAACGATCTGGCAGGCGACGGTACTACCACTGCTACTGTTCTGGCACAGGCTATCATCCGTGAAGGCATGAAGAACGTTGCCGCAGGTGCAAATCCGATGATTATGCGCAAGGGCATTTCCAAGGGCGTTGCTGTTGCAGTCGAAGCGATCAAGGGCAATTCTGAGAAGATTAAGGGTTCTAACGATGTTGCTCGTGTAGCTGCAATTTCTTCTGGTGATGAGACCATCGGTGAGCTGATTGCAGAGGCTATGGAGAAGGTTTCCGCTGATGGTGTTATCACCGTTGAGGAATCCAAGACCGCTGAGACCTATTCTGAGATCGTTGAAGGTATGCAGTTTGACCGCGGCTATATCACCCCGTATATGGTAACAGATACAGATAAGATGGAAGCTGTTCTGGATGATGCTGTTATCCTGATTACAGATAAGAAGATTTCCAACATTCAGGACCTGCTGCCGCTGCTGGAGCAGATCGTAAAGTCCGGCAAGAAGCTGCTCATCATTGCTGAGGACCTGGAAGGCGAAGCACTTTCCACTCTGTTGCTGAACAAGCTGCGCGGCACCTTTACCTGTGTTGCTGTTAAGGCACCGGGCTTTGGCGATCGCCGCAAGGAAATGCTGACAGATATTGCTGTTCTGACCGGTGGCCAGGTAATTTCTGAAGAGGTTGGCCTGGAGCTGAAGGACGCTACACTGGCTATGCTGGGTCATGCACGTCAGGTTAAGGTCAACAAGGAAGGCACTGTTATCGTTGACGGCGCAGGTTCCTCTGATGCAATTGCAGCACGTGTGGCTAACATCCGTCATGCAATTGAAAATACTACTTCTGATTTTGACCGTGAGAAGCTGCAGGAGAGACTGGCTAAGCTGGCTGGCGGCGTAGCAGTTATCAAGGTTGGCGCTGCAACTGAGACTGAGATGAAGGAGAAGAAGCTCCGCGTTGAGGACGCACTGAATGCTACCCGTGCTGCTGTTGAGGAAGGCATTGTCGCTGGCGGCGGTGTTGCATATGTAAATGCAGTTTCTGCTGTTGAGGCTGTTGCTGCTGAGGCAGAGGGCGACGAAAAGACCGGCGTGAATATCGTAGTAAAGGCACTGCAGGAGCCGATTCGTCAGATCGCTGCAAATGCAGGTGTTGACGGCGCGGTTGTTCTGGAGAAGATCCGTGAGTCCGGCAAGATCGGCTATGGCTTTGATGCTTATACTGAGCAGTACTGCGACATGATGGAATCCGGCATTGTTGATCCGACTAAGGTTAACCGTTCTGCACTGCAGAATGCAGCATCTGTTGCAGCAACTGTGCTGACTACGGAGTCCATCGTTACCGACATCAAGGAGCCGGCACAGGCTAGTGCTCCGGCAGCTCCGGACATGGGCGGCATGTACTAAGAGATCATTTTAAACGGAAATATTGTTTTGAATCTTGATCTATATTTGAAAAATTGACGTTTCAATAGTTGGAGAAGTTGAATAATTTTTCAGCTTATGCCAATCGCTCAATAAAAATGAATTGACCACCCTAACCGGAGGCTGTAGACTTATCTACTGGTTCTTTGGCGGGTGGTCATTTTTATGAATTTATTTTGTGGGAGCAGTTCAATGAAATAGGTAGGACTGGCTAATTGCTGTAAAGCCCAGACTGAAAAAATGATACAACATGAGCTGATTTGTATCGGAGGATTCAAAGGCTGCTTTAGGTTTAAATTGGTACTGCCAGACTAGTTTGCGATAATAGGATTTCTTATCCAGCATCGGGAATGGTTCATCCTTGCGCTGCGAGAAATAGACCTTTTTATGAAGATGCAGAGTGCATACCGTAAAAGTGGTACGCACTCTGCCATTTGTCTATTAAGTTATGGAAAGCGGACATAGTTAACGTTTCTTTTGTCAGCCTGCCAGATTTTCCAATAACGCCTTTAAGAACTTCCAGCTTCGTTTTGAAGAGGAAATACTCATGCACTCGTGCGGGGAGTGGAAATATTTGCAGTTGGGCCCAAGAGAGATTGCATCTAGCTCTGGAACAGACTGCAAAAAACAACCGCATTCGATTCCTGCGTGAATAACAACAGCTTTCAGCTCCTCATGAAACAGCTCACGATATGTGTTAACAGCAGCAGCACGCAGAGGAGATTGGATCCGGCTTTCCCACGGCGTATATTGTGCAAAAAAGCGACAGGTTCCGCCGAATGCGCTGCTGAGTGCGGAAATTTTATCCTGAATGTCTTTTATCGTTGAAACATATCCGCCTCGAATTTCCGCTGTCAAGGTGATTTGTGCGGACTCTGTTTTCAGAATTCCAAGATTGATGGAGCTTTCCACTTGGCCCGGGAATGCTCCGTTCATTTTCTGAATCCCGTCAGGAAACAGCGTCAACGCAGCTAAGACGCGGTCAGAAGATAACTGGTCAAAACAAACTTTAGGCTGGATGGGATCTGCGGAAAGCGTCATGGACAGCGCAGGGGCGACAGCCTCGTATTCCTTGCAGAATTCCAGTTCCATGCGGCGAAGCTCTGCACGAACCTCGGAATAATCTGCAGATGTGCAGATTTTAGCGTGTGCATCCCTGGAAATAGCCAGCCGTGAGGATCCACCGTCCAAAGAGATCAGAAGCGCATTGAATTTTTTCCGGCAACGCCGCAGCATTCGGGTTATCAACTGGATTGCGCTGCCATAGCCGCGATGAATATCCTCGCCTGAGTGACCGCCCGGCAAACCGGTAATGGTGAGATCATAACATTTTGCATCCGCCATGACCGTCTGTTGCTCCATGGGAAAGATTACTTCAACACCGCTGCCACCACAGCTTCCTGTGAGAACTTCATGCTCCACAGAATGATCCAGATTGATAAGGCGACGGCCCTTTAGTAGATCCCAGCGAACAGTTTCTGCGCCGTGGAAGGTCGATTCTTCCTGAACCGTCAAAACCACTTCCAACGGCGGATGAACCAAATCATCTGATGCCAAAACAGCCATACACATGGCTACGCCAATGCCGTTGTCTGCACCCAGCGTAGTACCTGCAGCAGAGCGGAGCCAATCACCGTCAATTTCCAGCGGAATTGGGTCAGTATCAAAGTTGTGCGTACTGTCAGGATCCTTTTCACAGACCATATCCATGTGGGCCTGTAGAATTACCGGAGGCTGAGATTCACATCCAATGGATGCAGGTTTCTTGATGATCAAATTCCAGTTCTCATCCTGAAAGCACCATAGACCCATTTGTTCAGCCTGCTCTTTTATATAATCGCTGACAGCCTTTTCTTTGCCAGAATCCCGCGGGATTTGCGCGATCTGCTCAAAGAAACCGAACGGGGCTTCTTCGGTACTGTTTTTAAACAGAGTATTCATTCGAGCACCTCGAAATCATACGTAACCGATAGAAACTGCCAGTACCAAAAATACGCAGGCAACGACAGCCCATATAAGCCACAGCGGAGCCAGAAAACGGAACCATTTCTTATAAGGAACATGGCAGATTGCCAGAGCAGCCATCAGTTCGCCGCTGGTAGGGGTGATCACGTTTGTAAATGCGTCGCCCATCTGGAAGGCCAAAACAGCGGTCTGGCGAGATACACCCAGAATATCAGAAAGCGGCGCCATAAAAGGCATGGTAACAGCCGCTTGTCCGGAACCGGAAGGAATCAGGAAATTCAATAGATCCTGCATGACAAACATGCCGCAAGCGCTGACCTTAGCGGGTAAATTGCCCAAAACGTTACCCATGGCATAGATTAGGGTATCCATTACATTCGCATCAGTCATAATATTGGTGACTGCATTACACATGCCGATAATCAGGCCTGCCCACAACAGGTTTTTGCAACCCTCTACAAAATGATCAGCAAAATCGCTTGGGGACATTTTTGCAATGATACCAATTAATAAACCGACAATCAAGAAAATGGCAGACATTTCGTCGATGTAAAACCCAAGCTTAATGACACAGAAAGCCACAGCGATAAAGCCGAAAGCGAATATAAACAGAATCAGCTTGTCTCTTCCTGTCATGGGTCGAACCTCATCCAGATCCAGCTGTTCAGCATAATGCTTATCGGTTTCATGCATGGTATTAAGCTCTGGATGCTTTTGAATTTTTCTTACGTGCAACAGGAAATAAACAGAAGAGATTGTTGCGAGGACCAGGTAGATCGCAACACGCAGCCCCATACCGGAAAAGAGCGGTAGTTCTGCAATCGTTTGAGCAACACCGACGGTAAATGCGTTTGTCATGCCTCCCGCATAACCAATGGCAGAAGAGCAGAACAGCAGCGCTACAGCGGTCAGCGAATCAAATCCTGCCGCAACGCATACTACATACATGAGAGGCAGAAAAGCCAGATACTCCTCACAACAGGCTGCCGTTGCGGATACCAGACCAAAAACAAAAACACAAACTGGAATCAACAGCATTTCTTTGCCCTTGAGCTTTATAACTAAATTGGACAGACCTGCATGTAAAGCGCCGGTTGCTTCCACTACCTGGAACGTGCCACCGATAATCATCAGGAAAAAGATGATATAGGCTGCATCCTGCAAGCCAATTGTGAAGGATTCAAAAATATTGAAAATGCCGATGGGATTCTGATCCACATAGTGGAAGGAATCGATTGCAACCGTGTCATAGCCGGTGTCTGCACTGGGTATACGGTCAAAGCTCCCGGCAGGGATGACATAAGTGGCGATGGCAGCAATTATAATAATAACTGCTAATATAATCATCGGGTTGATTGGTTTAGCGGCGGTGATTTCTCCGTCTTTTTTACTCTTTTTAATCATTGGTATCCTCCTGAACTGAAAAAATTATTTTATCTCTTTAGCCTGTTAGCAACATGAATTATAGCATATAAAGCTGGAATCATCAATCGTGAATCTGTTGTTTTGTTCATAATCCAGTATATGTAGACAAAACGTCTGATGAAAATTTTAAGAATATCGCCTAAATCTTTATAAAATGTACAGAGTTTTCAGGTATCGCATGGGCGGCATGTGCTAGGATGTATCTGCGGATTTATGGTCTTTATCGTTGCAAGACAGCGGCTTATGCTTTTAACGGAGACCGTTATACGATGCAATTTAAGTCGGGTTTTGTATGTATTGCAATGTTGAATGCTTGGATTTACAGAATTAATATGACATGATTGACAAAGTGCCGCCGGTGCGATATAGTATAATAAATGACATATGCCGGAAATTTCGCAGGGAGGTGTAGGCAATGAAGGATCACAAATTCTGGGCATGGGCTATGCTGTTTTGCATGGGTA
>JAUNWG010000021.1 GCA_030540435.1 Eubacteriales bacterium | reverse complement strand
CTGGATATCGTTGATCAGCTGGAGCTGGATATCGATGATGCAGACTGCACGATCGTTGTTGGAGATCACGCCAGTCTGTCCGGCGGCGATGATGTGACATGGGAAATAGAAGGAAATCTGCTGAAGGTGAAGCAGGAACAGCGCGGCGGATGGTGGTGGAAATCCAAATCCGCGCCGATTACCTTGGTTCTGCCGGGGCCTCTGAGCAAGATGGATATTGATGTGGATGCCGGTTCCGTGCTGGTCAGCAAAATGACAGTGACACAGGATCTGACTTGTGATGTGGATGCCGGAACGATTACGCTGAAGGATGTCACCGTTGGGCGGCGGCTGGAAGCGGATGTAGATGCAGGAAGTGTAGATTATAACGGACATTTGTATGGCGCAGCAAAACTGGATTGCGATGCGGGTTCGATTCATTTGGGGCTGCTGCCCGACTCAGCGATTGGGAAAGTGACCGGTAATGTGGATGCAGGAGAAGTCAAGGTATATGTCGACGGTGAAAAAGTGATTGACCGCGACGGCTATTCCGAAACCATTTCTGCCGATATTCCGGGCGTAGAGGGCAAGGAGCTTGCGACTTTCGACTGCGACGCAGGAAGAATCAGTATTGAGGTAGAGACGGACGGGAATGCCGAAGAGACATGATGGAGAAGGCAAGTATCCCAAGCCTCCCTCGGATGAGGGAGGTGGATTCGCCGAAGGCGAAGACGGAGGGAGTGAAAAAGTGAGTAATTCGCATTAAGATAAATCACGATGCATACACTTCGCATTTCCCTCCCTCAGTCAGCTTCGCTGACAGCTCCCTCATCTGAGGGAGCCTAAGGACGCACATTGTTCCCTCGGCACACTACGGCTTCCAAAGAAGTCTTTGATACGCTAAATTTACCACATAAAGGAGGAAAGAACATGACCCGTGCGGAATATTTGCACAGGCTAGAACAGGCATTGCGCGATATGCCGGAGGAAGAACGTCGCCGCGCAATGGAATATTATGAAAATTACTTTGAGGAAGCGGATTCGGAGCAGGCGGCGCTGGATGCACTTGGCGCGCCGGAAAAAGCGGCGGCAGATATTCTGCGGGACTTCCAGACGACTGCGGAAGCCCATCGGCAGAAACGGAAAACAAAGCGCCGCAGGAATTGCCTGATTGCAGGTTTACTCGCTGCTGTTGTGTGTTGTTCCGGCGCAGTTGCCGCGCATTATACCATATCCAATAAACAGGAGATCCCAGAGATCGTAGACTTGGCGCCGGAACAGGAGATTCGGTCGCTGAATCTGGAAATAGACGGTTCACAGGTTGCAATTCTAAAGGGTGACCAATGGCAGTTGGCAGCTGGAAAGAGTACAACGGTTGATTTGCACGGAAGCTATCTGTATATCGGGCAAAAGGATAAAACCGGCTTGTTCCAACGGCAGCCGGGACAGATCATTCTGACCGTGCCGCCCGGCGAAGTGAATGTGATGAATATTTCCGTTGCTACAGGTAATTTGAACGTGGAGCATTTTACAATACCAGAGCGATTTTCCTGTAATATGGGAACCGGCAGTGCGGTTTTGAATGATATCACGTCTGAACAGGTTGTTTTGTATGCAGATGCCGGAGAGATCATCTGGAACGGAACGATGGCGAAGGAAGGCTTTGTAAATTGCAATACCGGCTCGATTGATGTCAATCTTGGGAATGGTTCCGTAATCGGCTGCATCACCGGAGACGCAGGCGACAGTAGGATATCCGTAGAAACAGACGGCGCGGATTCTGTAGAAGCTGTCAATCTGACGGAAGCCTTTGCCTATCCAATACCGGGTACAACGCAGACGGGCAAGCTGGATGTTACATGCAATACGGGAAAAGTGTCTGTGAAGGTGCAGATGGGAGAGGATGTGTGAAATTTCCCCAAGCCTCCCTCATCTGAGGGAGCCTAAGGGGCGCACAGACATGTACAAAATATTTATAAAACTTGCATATTATGTTATACTTGAACCAAAGGAGGAATGGATATGGAATCCAGAAAGCTATATCGTCTCGAAGAGGGAAAAATGATTTGCGGCGTATGCGCAGGCATTGCAGATTACTTGAATATTGACGTTACGGTCATCCGGCTGATTACGGCGGCGCTGGTGCTGGGTTGCGGCTCCGGTCTGATTTTTTACATCCTTGCGGCGATTGTTATGCCGGTCAGACCGTATTAAAACGTTGTGACTTGTTTGTAAATTCGCATGAAACCCTTGTCACGTGCGAATGGATTTGCTACAATAATAGAAAGCAGAACTTGCAGGTGTCGGCTTTGCCGACGCCTGACTTTTTCGGAAGAAAAAAGGAGATTATACGTTTATGACGAATCCGATTGTCACCATTACGATGGAAGACGGCGGCGAGATACAGATCGAGCTGTATGCTGAGACCGCCCCGAACACAGTACGTAATTTTGTCAGCCTGGTATCCAAGGGCTTCTACGATGGCACCGTATTCCATCGTGTTATTCCGGGATTTATGATCCAGGGCGGCGATCCGCAGGGCACTGGCATGGGCGGCCCGGGCTATTGCATCCGCGGCGAATTTGCTCGAAATGGCTTTAACAATGATCTCAAGCATACCCGTGGCGTATTGTCTATGGCACGTGCAATGGATCCGGATTCTGCCGGTTCGCAGTTCTTTATCATGGTAGAGGACGCACCGCATCTGGACGGGCAGTATGCATCGTTCGGCCGCGTTATCACCGGCATGGATGTTTGTGACCGCATTGTTTCCACACGCCGCAACTTCAATGACAAGCCGCTCAAGCCGCAGGTCATGAAGAGCGTTACGGTAGAAACCTTCGGCGAAACCTTTGACGAGCCGGAAAAGGTCTAAAAGCTGAAAGACCGCGCCGTGCGCGGTCTTTTCTTTTCAGATAGTTGTGGGAATGTATTTACATAGGGTGTAGAGAAAGTTTTGGTATTCCAGATGAACAACACGCACCTATAGGCTCCTTTTGAAAGGAGCTGGCTGCCCGAAGGGCAGACTGAGGATTGTAGCGCGCTAGGTGTCTCTAAATAAACTTTGTGGCGAGACACTTCCATTGCAACAATCCCCCGTCTTCGCCTGCGGCGAATCCACCCCCTTTCAAAAGGGGGGCTTTGGATAGTCGCCACTTTATCATCACTTTGCCTACACGATATGTAAAACACATTGCCACAGAAGGAGGACACATTGGCAGACATCAGTATTTCAGGACTGAACAAATTTTTTGGAGAAAATCAAATCCTGTACGACATCACATTCGACATTTTTCCGGGGGAAAAGGTTGCCATCGTCGGCCCGAACGGTGCAGGCAAGACCACGCTGTTCCGTGTGCTGACCGGTGAGTTGCCGTATGAAACCGGTACGATCTCGATTGCAAAGGATCGCACGGTCGGTATGATCGACCAGATACCGGTATATGAGCCGGAGGACACCGTAGAGCAGATCCTGCGCTCGGCATTCCACCGCATCGACGCCGTGCGCGACCAGATGAAGCAGCTGGAGCTGCGCATGGAAAAAAACGATGATTCCAATTTGCTCAAGCAGTATGGCGCATTGCAGGCGGAATTTGAAGCGATGGGCGGCTATGCGCTGGATTTTGAAGTGGATAAGGTGTGCAACGGCTTGGAAATTCCGCGGGAAATGCGCGAAAAGCCGTTTGATGTGCTGTCCGGCGGCGAAAAGACCCGCGTCAATCTGGCGCGCATCATTTTGGAGGATACCGATATCCTGCTGCTGGACGAGCCGACCAACCATTTGGATCTGGATGCCGTCGAATGGCTGGGAAATTTTCTCAATGACTACAAAGGAACGGTCGTGACCATTTCGCATGACCGCTATTTCCTCGACCAGTGCTGTGACCGCATCATCGAGCTGTTTGAGGGACATGCGGATTTCTACGCCGGTTCGTACAGCTACTATGCCGAAGAGCGCAAGCTGCGCTTTGCCCAGCGCATGGCGCTGCATGAAAACCAGATGGAAGAGCTGAAACGGCTACAGGATCAATCGCGCAAAATGCATCAATGGGGCACCGAAAAGATGCACAAACGCGCGTTTTCCATCGATAAGCGCATCGCGCGCATGACGGTTGCCGACCGTCCCAAGCAGCAGAAAAAAATGTCCATGTCGTTTGGCGATCCGAACTATGAGACGCAGAATGTGCTCAAGGTGCGCGGCATCAACAAGAGCTTTGACGGGCGGCAGGTTTTACATGATATCTCATTCAGCGTGAAAAACGGCGAACGCATCGCCATCCTCGGCGACAACGGCACGGGCAAAACGACGCTGCTCAACATTATCCTCGGCTTGGAGGAGGCGGACAGCGGCACGGTCAAAAAGGGCGACGGACTGAAGCCAGCCTATCTGCCGCAGGTCGTACATTTTGAAGATGAAAGCCGCACGCTGGTGGATACGCTGATCTATGAAAAAAATGTCACGCCGCAGACGGCGCGCAACCGGCTGGGACGCTTTCAGTTCTCCGGTGAAGACCAGCTCAAGCCGGTTTCCAAGCTGTCCGGCGGCGAGAAAAGCCGCCTGCGCCTGTGCGAGCTGATGTACGACAAACTCAATATGCTCGTGCTGGACGAGCCGACCAACCATCTGGACATCCTGTCCCGCGAGTGGATCGAAGAGGCCGTCGAGGGCTTTACCGGCACGCTGCTGTTCGTATCCCATGACCGCTATTTTGTCTCCCGCTTCGCCAACCGCATCATCGTGCTGATGGACGGTGAAATGGTGGACTTTACCGGAAATTATGAGCAGTATCTCGACTTCCGTGCGCGCAAGGCGGCGGAAAAAGCGGCAAGCGTCGCACCGAAGCCCAAAAAGGAAAAGCCAAAGCCGAAGGGTGGCACCAAGCAGCTGGAAAAGAAGATCGCAAAACTGGAGCGTGAAATCTCCGGCAGGGAAGAGGAAAGCGCACAGCTGGATGAGCAGATGGCAGCCGCGGCAAGCGACCCCGGAAAGCTCATGGAGCTGTCCACGCAGAAGGATGCCGTGGAAACCGAACTCATGGAGCTGATGGAGCAGTGGGAACAACTGTCCGCGCAGCTGGAGGAGATGCAGGAGGCGTAATGGAGCGATTTTATCGGATATTGTGTATCGTTTGCGCCGTGCTTGCTGTGGTATGCATCCCGTTCCGCCAATTGTGGTTCGGGCTGATGTTTTTCACTGCGCTTGCTGTTTGTACCGGCGCGATGTGGGTGCTTTACCGTGTGCGTGATGTGCGCACAAATCCATCGAATACGCTGAACCTCGGCGTGGTAACCATTTCCCTTGCGCCAGATGCGCGGATTTACCGCTGGTCGACTGCCGCAAAATGGCTGGTGCGCATCGGCAATGTCGTGTTTGTGCTGTGGCTGGTTTCAGTCGCGGTGGTTGAGGGGTTCATCCTCTCCGGCGCACACACCGACGCGCAGGCGGTACAGGCGGATTGCGTTTTCGTCCTCGGCGGCGGCATCCGCGGCGACCAGCCAACTGAAACACTGCGCAACCGTCTTGCTGTGGCGCTGGACGTGATGGAGCAAAACCCGGACGCGCAGATCATCGTCTGCGGCGGGCAGGGCGACGACGAAACATGTACCGAAGCATCGGTTATGTATAATTGGATGGTTTCGCACGGCGGGGACGCATCGCGCATTACGATGGAATCCAAATCGCGCAATACCATTCAAAATATCGAAAATGCACAGGAAATCTGCGCAAAAAACGGCTGGAGTACGGAAAATGCCGCTGCACTTTCCAGCAGCTTCCATCTGTTTCGCACGCGGCATATTATGGAACAATGCGGCTTGCAGCCGCTGGCGATCGCGGCGCCGTCGGGCAATCCGGCAATGCATGTACTGTTCTGCATCCGCGAATATTTTTCCATCTGTAAGCTCATTTTTCAGGGCTACTGGTAAACATCACGACATAGGAGGGGATACTTATGACAAGCTACTCGGTTATCTGCGGGCTTCATGCGACAGATAATGACCATTTCCAGCTCGCGGAGCTGCGCATTGAAGAGGCCTGCATCTCGCAGTTTATTACCGGCCTGCGTGCATTGCTGACCGGCAACGTGGAAATGCTGCGCCTGCTGGATGTCAAGCAGAAGGCTGTCATAACCGGAAACGGCGGTGTCACCTTCCAGATTTTATTTGAAAACGGCAGTACGGCATATCTGACCGAAGCAAACCTGTGCGAGATGGAGGAATTTGCATTGGAGCGGCTGTTCGGCAAGCGGAAGCCGCACACCTGCCTGACCTTGCAGCTGGAGGGCAAAGCGGATGCGCAGATGAGTCTCAGCCTGTGGATTGGAAAACGAGAAGTATCGTAATATAATAATTATACAAATAGAAAAATCATAAAACGTATTTTTTAATAAAATAATTACATGGAGTTGAATATTCATGCTGGAAAAACTGGAAGGGCTTGCTGACCGGTATGACGAGCTGGAAAGCCTGCTCGCCAGTCCGGAGCTATATGATGACCCACAGCGTGCGGCGGCACTGGCAAAGGAACAGAGCGGCCTGCAGCCGATCATAACGGCGTATCGTCAGTACCGCGCCGCATGTGCGGACGAGCGCGACGCGCAGGAGCTGCTGGCGGAAGCAGGCGGAGATGCAGAGCTGCGTGCACTGGCACAGGAGACATTGTCCGCCAGCCGCGCACAAATAGAGCAGCTGGAGGGCGAATTGAAGATATTACTGCTGCCGAAGGATGAAAACGACAGCCGCAATGTCATCATGGAGATACGCGCAGGCGCAGGCGGCGAGGAAGCTGCGCTGTTTGCCGCGTCGCTGTACCGCATGTACACGATGTATGCCGACGCGCGCGGCTGGAAGACCGAACGCATCGGGCAGTCCGAGACGGAGCTGGGCGGCTTTAAGGAGATTACATTCAGTATCGACGGCGACGGCGCATTTTCCCGGCTGAAATATGAGAGCGGCGTGCACCGTGTGCAGCGCGTGCCGGAAACCGAATCACAGGGGCGCGTGCATACGTCTACGGTAACAGTCGCTGTGCTGCCGGAGGTAGACGATGTGGAACTGACCATCGACCCGAAGGATCTGAAGATCGATACCTTCCGTTCGTCCGGCGCAGGCGGACAGCACATCAATAAAACCTCTTCCGCAATCCGTGTCACCCACCTGCCGACCGGAATGGTAGTCGAATGCCAGGACGAGCGCAGCCAGTTCAAAAATAGGGACAAAGCGCTCAAGGTACTGCGTTCACGCCTGTTTGAAATCAAGCAGCGCGAACAGGACGACGCGATTGCCGCAGAACGCCGCAGTCAAGTCGGCACAGGCGACCGCTCCGAGCGCATCCGCACGTATAATTTCCCGGAAAACCGTGTGTCGGAGCACCGCATTAAGCTGACGCTGTATAAGCTGGACAGCTTCCTCGACGGCAATATGGATGAAGTGCTGGATGCACTCATCACCACCGATCAGGCGGAAAAACTCGCCAAAATGGAAAATTAAATTCTTATAATACGAATAGTTATAAAAGAAGGTCATTACATGCAAACCAAGCTGTTGTGTCCGTCGGCAGACCCGACGGCAATCGAACAGGCCGGTGCGCTGCTGCGCGCCGGTGAAGTTGTGGGAATCCCAACCGAAACCGTCTATGGTCTGGCGGCAAATGCGCTGGACCCTGTGGCTGTTTCGCACATTTTTGAGGCGAAGGGGCGTCCGCAGGATAACCCGCTCATTGTACATATCGCGTCACTGGATAGCGTGCAGGAGATTGCCGCAACATTTCCGCCAGAAGCACAGGCCCTTGCGCAAGCCTATTGGCCCGGCCCGCTGACCATCATCCTGCCCAAACAGGACAGAATACCAATGGTAACATCTGGCGGATTAAATACAGTAGGTATTCGATTCCCCTCCCATCCGATCGCGCAGGCGATCATCTGCGCTGCGGGTGTCCCGCTGGCAGCGCCGTCTGCAAACCTGTCCGGCCGCCCGTCCACCACGACCGCACAGCACGTGATGGAAGATCTAAACGGCAACATCGCAGCCATTGTCGATGGCGGCCCGTGTACCGTCGGCGTGGAATCGACGGTGGTTTCACTGTGCGGTGAACGCCCGCGGCTGTTGCGCCCGGGCGGCATCTCATTGGAGCAGCTGGAGGCGGTGCTCGGTACAGTGGAGGTCGACCGCGCACTGCGGGAGAAGATCGACGACACGGAAAAAGTGTCCGCACCCGGCATGAAATACCGCCATTATGCGCCAAAAGCGCAGGTTACGGTTGTTTTCGGTACACCAGAAGCCAGCGCGGATTATATTTATGCACAGCTTGGGGAAAACTCTGGGGTACTGTGCTTTGACGACTGCGCGGCGCGTTTTGCCGGAAAAGCCGTTGTGGAGACCTTCGGCCCGTCTGGGGACGCGGCGGAGCAGGCGCGGGAGGTATTTGACGCGTTGCGGCGGTTTGATGATACTGACTGCACGGAAATTTACGCGCAGTGCCCGCCGTCGGACGGTATCGGGCTGGCGGTGTCCAACCGCATCAAAAAAGCGGCCGGCTTCCATATCATCGACTTGACGGAGGGACAGGCATGAGGATTTTGGGCTTGACCGGCGGTTCCGGCACAGGAAAAAGTGCGGCAAGCGCGGCATTTGCCGCGCTGGGCTGCGGCGTGATCGACGCAGACGCTTCTTATCGGACGCTGTGTGATACGTGTAAACCGATGTTGGATGAAATACAATCTGTATTTTTAGATGTATTATCGCCTGATAGTAAACTAGATCGCAAAAAATTGGGAGCGATTGTCTTTGCCGACCCGGCAAAGCTGCTGCGGCTCAATGCCATCACCCATCCGTACATCCGGCAGGCGGCACGCGACGCGTTTGCGGTATATGAGCAGGCAGGCTGCGCGCTGTGCATTTATGATGCGCCGGTGCTGTTTGAAGCGGGGGCAGACGCATTGTGCGATAAGACCTGTGCTGTGCTCGCAGACCGGGCAACGCGCATCGAGCGCATCATGGCGCGCGATGACATTTCGCAGGAATATGCCGCCCTGCGCGTGGATGCGCAAAAAAATGACGCGTTTTATGCGGAAAAATGCGATTATATCATTCAAAATGACGCCGATCTGGACAGCCTGTATGCACAGGTGCGCCGGATTTATGACGATATGCTGCGGTGACGCGGCAAATTTCCCGAAAGGAACGATTTTCATGGAAAACAAATTGTTTTATGACAAAAAGACCGGCTGGGACCGAATGAGTGATGCGGAGCAGAACGCCATGATGGACTATGCGGAAGGCTATAAGGCATTCTTAAATGAAGCGAAGACCGAGCGCGATGCAGTCCGCCGTCTAAAGGAAATGGCAGAGCAGAAGGGCTTCCGCGCATATACACGCGGTATGCAGCTGTGGCCCGGTGATAAATATTACAAAATAAATAGAAATAAAGCGATTATACTATTTGTAGTTGGCAAGGACGGCATGAAGCACGGCATCAATCTGGCAGCTGCCCATCTGGATGCACCGCGCATCGATATCCGCACGATCCCGCTGTATGAGGACAGCGGTATGGCGCTGTTCAAGACGCACTATTACGGCGGCATCAAGAAATACCAGTGGACGACGATCCCGCTGGAGCTGCGCGGCGTGGTGTGCCGTGTGACGGAAACCGGCGTCGAGTCGATCGATGTCCGCATTGGCGATAAGCCGGGGGACCCGCTGTTTGTCATCACAGACCTGCTCATCCATCTGGCATCTGACCAAATGGGTAAGACCATGATGAAGGGCATCGAAGCGGAAGCGATGAATGTGCTCGTCGGTTCCAAGCCGTCCACTTCGGAAATTGAGACTTCGGATAAGATTAAGCTGTGGGTCATGGAGTATCTCAACAAAGAATACGGCATCACAGAGGAGGATTTCCTGTCCGCCGAGCTGAGCTGTGTACCGGCATTCCAGGCGTGTGATATCGGCTTTGATCGCTCGTTTGTCGGCGGCTATGGACATGACGACCGCGTATGCTCCTATCCGGCAGCGACGGCGCTGCTTGATTTGGAGGAAACGCCGGACAAGACAGCAATGGCGATTCTTGTGGATAAGGAGGAGATCGGCTCGGACGGCGTGACCGGTATGCAGTCACACTTTTTTGATACACTGGTAGCTGATTTGTGCCGCACGGACGGCGTACTGACGGAGGAATGCATTGAGCAGTCCACCTGCCTGTCGGCGGATGTGTGCAACGCCTTCGACCCGAATTACCCGCAGGTTTCCGAAAAGCGCAATGATGCGCGCGCAAATTGCGGCGTTGCGCTGGTGAAATATACCGGCTCCCGCGGCAAGTCCGGCTCATCGGATGCAACGGCGGAGCTGATGGCAAAAATGCGGTATTGCTTCAACCAGAACGGCGTGATCTGGCAGACCGGCCAGCTGGGTAAGGTCGATCAGGGCGGCGGCGGCACAGTCGCCATGTATATGGCGAACCGCAATATTGATACCGTCGACTGCGGCGTGCCGGTGCTGAGTATGCACGCACCGTTTGAGGTGATCGCAAAGCTCGATTTGTTCGCAGCATATAACGGCTTCCGGGCGTTTTATGGGATGAAATAAAGGAATTGTATTGAGAGGAGCCTAAGGGCGTGTGCTGTTTATCTGGCACGCTGAGATGAAAAGGGTGTGTATACGTTATTCGTCATTCCCTCAGTCAGTGCTTCCAGCACTGCCAGCTCCCTCATCCGAGGAAGCCCAAGATGATCCGCATGTAAAATGCCGCGCGCGGCGCTTTTGGCGTCATTTAGCGCGCGCGTGGCCGCACAGAGGAGAGTCCAGAGAACCGTAGGTTCTTTGGCGTCGAAAGAGAGCGAAGAGAGAAAACCGACGTCGGTTTTCTCTCTTCATTCGCGGTAAAAACAATAACTGCACTTCATCTACAAACCCGTCACAGTATGTTATGTTACACGGAGCATTGCTCTTGATACAAAATAAAATTGCATAACAACAAAAGGGAGAGGCCCGGCGGTGGGACTCTCCCTTTTTGAAGCGATAGAAAAGCAACGTATCAGTATTCCCGCAGCTGGACAGACAGCCCGTCCGGGTCATATACATAAAAATACCGTGCCGTTGGTTCGGGCTGGCGGATATCAGATGGATTCATACCTGCTTCTACAGCGCGCGCATGGGCAGCATCCAGCGCATCGGTGCCAAAGCATAGGAACAATCCCTTGCCTTCAAAATTCTGTCCGCCCGGCATGGCGATCAGCTCGATCATGGTTTCACCCGCGGCGTTGTGCAGATATGCAACCTCGCCCGGATCGGACACAAAACGTTCCGCGACCTTGAGCTGGGTCAGCGTCTCATAAAACCGGATGGACTTTTCCAAATCGCTGACACGCAGCGCCAAATGATGGATATGCATAACAATAACCTCCCTGTGATTTGTTATACATAGTGTAACGGATGCGGCAAAGGGTTGTCAATGGACAGAAATGCTGATGCCTTGCGCCATTTCAGACGGCGCCTTGCTGTTACCGTTTTGCGCGGTAATATGGAATATCGGGCGTGTCAGTCAACCGTCCGCGCGTTCATGTCGTCTATCAGCGATTGCAGCGTGATTGCTGCCAGCTGGTCGGTCATTGCCTTCTGCACGCTGTGCAGCTTGTCGTCCAGCACGGCATGGACATTTTTACCTACCGGACAGTTCGGATTCGGATTCTCATGAAAATGGAATAATTCCTCCTGTGGCTCCACTGCATAAAAGATATCCAGAAGGGTAATATCCTCCGGCGCTTTGGCAAGCGAAGCGCCGCCGACACCGGCTTCGACCGTTACCAGCCCGGCGGCTTTGAGCTGCCCCAGCGTCTTGCGGATAATGACCGGATTGACATTGACGCTGCTCGCCAGAAAATTCGAGGTAATTTTATATACGCCGTCAAATTGCCGGATACATAGCAGAATATGGACGGCGATGGGAAGTCTGGATGAAAATTGCATATTGATCTCCTCCTGTTGTTTTTATTGTATCGTGCGGCAAAAGGTGTGTCAACGATCGCGGGGCGGAAAAAGGTTTGAAAAAAATTTTGTTGTAACTATTGACATTACAACAGAGGGGCGATATACTATAGTTGTAATCGATTAGATTACAACAAACACGACAACGATGGAGGTAATCGATATGAAAAAAGTAGTAGAATTTTTGCAGGCAAATCCGGTGCAGTACCTGGCAACCGTAGGCCGTGACGGCAAGGCAAAGTGCCGCCCGTTTATGTTCTCTGGAGAGATGGACGGCAAGCTGTGGTTCTGTACCAACAATACCAAGGACGTCTATCAGGATATGCAGGCAAATCCGGAGATCGAGATTTCGGTATCCAGCCCGACCTATGTATGGATTCGGCTGCACGGCAAGGCTGTATTTGAGAACAACATGGCGGCAAAGGAAATGTGCATTGCCAATCCGATTGTCAAGAGCCAGTATGGCGAAGCCACTAACCCGATCTTTGAAGTATTTTATCTCGAAGCGCCGCATGGTGTCATCGCGGACTTTTCCGGCAATCCGCCGTATGAATTTTAAGCGATAAATAAAACAACCGTATCGGATGGCTGTGAAGGCAGACGGATAGAGCAGTTGTCCAGTAAACGCGGTAGAAAGGCTGGGGGATTCGCATGAACCGACTGGAAATCATCAAAACATGTAACAGCTTATTGTTAGAGGATATGCCCCAGTACCGGCGGGAGGCGCAGGCATTTGCCGGTGACGCGGCAAATCAGCGGCGGCTTTTGCGCAGCCTGATGAATGTGCGCGCACCGGGACGGTTGAATGCAGAATATCTGCGGTTGCAGGACGAGCTGTTGTCAGAGGAGCGCGAGCACAAAGGCGTCGTGCACGTGGCAGACTTGCCCACTGTTCCGCGCCATGACCGGATCGCGCTGTGGCAGGGCGATATCACACGGCTGGATGCCGATGCCATTGTCAATGCGGCAAACAGCCAGCTGTTGGGCTGCTTCTGCCCGTGCCACGGGTGCATCGACAATGCCATCCATTCCGCGGCGGGTGCACAACTGCGTGAGGAATGCAGCCAGCTCATGCAGGCACAGGGTCATGCGGAGCCGACGGGCAGGGCAAAGCTGACCGCTGCCTACAATCTTCCGGCAACGTATGTGCTGCATACCGTCGGCCCGATCATTTCCGGCCATGTGACGCAAAACGACCGCCAATTGTTGGCATCCTGTTACCGTTCCTGCCTGGAGCTGGCGGCGGAAAACGGGCTGCGCAGCGTAGCCTTCTGCTGTATTTCTACCGGTGAATTTCATTTCCCAAATGAAGAGGCAGCACAAATCGCAGTAGACACAGTGACAGAATTTTTCAACCACGACCAGAGGATAGGGAAGGTGATCTTCAATGTTTTCAAGGATTTGGACGCACAAATCTATGCAGACTTGCTCGGGTGATATCGCCCGTTTGAAGGAAGCGTTGGATACGGCGGATGCTGTTGTCATCGGAGCAGGCGCCGGTCTTTCCACCTCTGCGGGGCTGACCTATTCCGGTCCGCGATTTGCGCGATATTTTTCCGATTTTCAACAAAAATATGGCATTACCGATATATATTCCGGCGGGTTTTATCCGTATCAATCGCTGGAGGAGTACTGGGCGTGGTGGAGCAGGCATATTTATGTCAACCGGTATATGGACGCCCCCAAGCCGGTGTATCAGGATTTGCTCGCGCTGGTGCAGGATAAGGACTATTTCGTGCTGACGACCAACGTCGACCATCAGTTCCAGAAGGCAGGTTTTGTAAAAAAGCAGCTATTTTATACGCAAGGTGATTATGGACTGTGGCAGTGCAGCCAGCCCTGCCATCCAAAGACCTATGACAACGGGGATATGGTTCGTCAGATGGTGGAGACACAGGGCTATGTCATTGCGGAAGATGGGACGCTGACTCTGCCAGCGGGCGTGACGCCGAAAATGGCAGTGCCTTCTGCATTGGTTCCATATTGCCCGAAGTGCGGAAGGCCGATGACCATGAACCTGCGCAGTGACGACAGCTTTGTGGAGGACGACGGCTGGCACAAAGCAGCGGATTGCTATGCTGCATTTTTGCGCCGCCATGAAGGGCTGAAGCTGCTGTTTTTGGAGCTTGGTGTCGGGTCGAATACCCCTGTCATCATCAAATATCCGTTCTGGCGCATGACAGAGCGCAATGAGAACGCGATATATGCATGTGTGAACGATGGCGAAGCCACCGCGCCGCGCGCACTTGCAAAGCGGTCGATCTGCATTGACGCGGATATCGGCAGTGTATTGCAGCAACTTGGTTAAAATAGATCGTTTTCTATGTGAATATGTCAAACAGGGGAAGATAACCTCCGCTGTATTGCCGTGCCGCCCTCCGGGGCGGCATTTGCATTGTAGTCAGGATAAACTGCCGGAAGGCGCACACACAGCAAAAACCGCCACTCGGCAAAGTGACGGTTGCAAATAAATGTAACAATCTTTAGCTGAGCAAAACCGCTTATCGGCAATGCTTTTTCTTATTTTTATTATATCAGCGGCATACATTGCTGTCAAGGAGCGTGCGCGCCGTTTTTACGGATTCCAATGTTATATATTGTTAAAAAGTTTTGAACAACCACAATTTCCTCTTGCATTTTCCGTGCAGTTGCGTTATCCTATATTAGCACTCAAAAGCATAGAGTGCTAAAATTGTAATCTTTAACCTTGGAAAGGATTGAATAAAACTATGGCAAAGCAGCAGTTTCAGGCAGAGTCCAAGCGTCTGCTGGACATGATGATTAACTCCATTTACACACACAAGGAAATCTTCCTGCGTGAGTTGATCTCCAATGCGAGCGATGCGATCGACAAGCGTCATTTCCAGTCGCTCACCGATTCCTCCCTTGTACCGGAAAACGGCTATGAAATCCGTCTGACCACAGACCCGGAAAACAGAACCCTGACCATTTCCGATAATGGTATCGGCATGACAAAGGAAGAGCTGGAGAACAATTTAGGCGTCATTGCGCAGAGCGGTTCGCTTGCGTTTAAAAAGGAGAACCAGACCGAAGATACCGATATTATCGGACAGTTCGGTGTCGGTTTCTATGCTTCCTTTATGGTAGCCTCCAACGTAAAGGTCGTTTCTAAGGCTTGTGGTGAAACACAGGCATATGTTTGGGAATCCGACGGTGCAGACGGTTATACCATTGAGCCGGGCGAAAAGGATTCCTATGGTACCGATATTATTCTGACCATCAAGCAGAATCCGGAGGGCGAAAACGAGGACGATTATGACGAGTTCCTGGAGACTTACCGCCTGTCCAGCCTGGTGCGTAAGTATTCCGATTATATCCGTTATCCGATCAAGATGCTGATGCCGCATTCGCATACCAAGCCGAAGCCGGAGGACGCACCGGAGGATTACCAGCCGGAATATGAGACGGTTTATGAGGATGATACCTTAAATTCCATGGTTCCGCTGTGGAAAAAGGATAAGAAGGATATTACGGAAGAAGAATATACTTCGTTCTATCGCAGCAAGTTTATGGATTACATGAAGCCTGCGCACATCATCCATTCGCATTCCGAAGGTCTGACGGCATCCTACCATGCGCTGTTGTTTATCCCGTCCCAGCCGCCGTATGACTATTATTCCAAGGATTATGCAAAGGGCTTGCAGCTGTATGCGTCCGGTGTACTCATCATGGATAAGTGCGCAGACCTGCTGCCAGATTACTTTGGCTTTGTACGCGGCCTGGTCGATTCCTCTGACCTGTCCCTGAATATTTCCCGTGAGATGCTCCAGCATGACCGCCAGCTCAAGGCGATTGCTATCAGCCTGGAAAAGAAGATCAAATCCGAGCTGCTCAAGCTGCAGAAGGATGACCGCGAGAAGTATGAGCAGTTCTGGACTTCCTTTGGTTATTCCATCAAGACCGGTGCATATGCAAACTATGGCACAGACAAGGAAAAGCTGCGTGACCTGATGATGTTCTATTCCGCAAAGGAAAAGAAGATGATCACCCTCAAAGAATACCGCGAGGCAATGCCGGAAAATCAGGAAGAGATCTACTACGCTTCCGGCACAAGCATCGACCTGCTGGATAAGCTGCCGCAGGCAGAAATGGTACGCAAGCACGATTTTGATATCCTGTATCTCACAGCGGATATTGATGAGTTCGTCATCACCCAGTTGGCAGAGCAGGACGAGAAGAAATTCCGTTCGATCACAGCGGGCGACCTCAACCTGTCCTCTGAGGAGGAAAAGAAGGAAGCAGAGGAGAAATCCACCGCAAACCGCCCGATGTTTGACCTGATGAAGGAGTCACTCGACGGTAAGGTAAAGGATGTCCGTGTCTCCTCCCGTCTGGTCAATGACCCGGTATGCCTGACCTCTGAGGGCAGCCTGTCCATTGAGATGGAGCGCGTGCTCAACAATGTACAGAGCAACGGCTCGCATGTCAGTGCGGAAAAGGTTCTGGAGATCAATGCATCCCATCCGATCTTTGATACGCTGTGCAAGCTGTATGCAGAGGATCAGGATAAGCTGAAGGCATATACGGCGCTGCTGTACAATCAGGCGCTGCTGATCGCTGGCATCCCGATCGACGATCCGGCTGCGTTCTCCAATGCCGTTTGCGACCTGATGACAAAATAACACCTGTTTTATACAAATAGTTAATTTTAGTATCTATTTTACAAAATTCGATTCTTCATTTATTTCCTCTATTTCACAGAAAAAGCCTGGTCTGCGTTGGTGCGGATCAGGCTTTTTTCATATGTAGGGAGACAGCCTCATGCAATAGAATATACTATGGCGGGTTTGGTGATGAAATGCAGTTATAGTTGTTTCCGTTGTATGAAAAGAGAAAACCGGCGTCGGTTTTCTCTCTTCACTCTCTTTCGACGCCAAAGAACCTATGGTTCTCTGGACTCTCCTCTGTGCAGCCACGCGCGCGCTAAATGACGCCAAAAGCGCCGCGCGCGGCATATCACGCGATAGCTGAGATTGCATGTGTGCGACAGCACGCTTTTTACCGCGGCGTGCCGGATAAACGCACGCACACGACAAAAACCACAGGAGAAAGAACCTGTGGTTTTCATCGGAAAACTATATAGTGGGTAAAAAAGGTGGTGAAAAGTGATGTTATCTCATGTCGTAAATTTCTTCTTCCGGCATAGTGTTGTTCAGGTGAGCCGGGATCATGCCGATGACCGGCAGAACAGTAATCAGTGCAATCATAGCGATAGTCATAATATTTTCCTCTTTCTATTATCCGTGAGCCATTGCGGCGTTATCTCATGTCGTAAACTTCTTCTTCCGGCACAGCGTTGTTCAGGTGAGCCGGGATCATGCCGATGATCGGCAGAATAGCAATCAATACAATCATAGCGATAGTCATAATATTTTCCTCTTTCTCAATATATCAGAATGTAAGATAATCAAACTCGTCCTCACAGTAGGACAATCGGGCGGCGGTATGTGCCGGAATCATGCCGACACACGGAAGAATAATAAATAGAAGTGTCATAACAGCAGTCATCAAAATCCCTCGTTTCTTATCGTTCGCTGTCTGGGTGGTAAGGTTTCCATTTTGTACTCCCTCTTTGTTTTTGTGAGTTTATTATAGATCAAAAGTTGAAATTTGAATATCACTTTTTTGCGAAACAATCGGCTTTTTTCACGGCAATTTCACAGACGTTTTTCAAATTATTTTATTTTCTTGCGGTTCCGTTTTGGAAGATGGTTTTTCGGTGCGCGGCTGTTATTCTGTATCACATGTTATATAGGGATATGCTTGTTTTTGTTTTGATTTCATTTGATAATATCGTGGTCATGTTTTGAACTCGAACACAAAAAAGCACACCGTGAAGCATTTGCCTCACAGTGTGCCGGATTCTTTTGTCTGCGGTTTATTTTTTCAGATAGACTGCGTGCGGCGTGGAGATGGAATCATCCTCCTTGCCGATGCCCAGCTGCCCATAGAGATTGCAGCCCACCGTGCGCAGTACGCCGTCCGTCGAGGTATACATCGTCATAAAGCCGCCTGCTGCAATTGCTGTGACATTCTCTGCCAGCTTCTTCGGTTTGAGCTGATAATAAATCGTTTCCTCACCAATCGAATAGGTGTTGTCGCCGCGCTTCACACCGATCTGTCCATAGTTATTTACACCGAAGGTATAGGCTGTGCCATCTGTTTTGAGCACGACGGTATGTGCGCTGCCCGCTGCCATATCCTGTACATCGCTCATGATCTTGAGCGGGGTGGTCTGGATCAGCTTGTCTTTATTATCGACGTCCTGCGTACCCAGCGAACCGACCTGTGCATTGCCCCATGCATACAGATCGCCATTTTCTGTCAGTGCAAGCGCCTGATAGCGTGCGCCGCAGACGACCTTTTTCACGCCGTCCATAACCTTGGCCGGTACAGACTGATACGGCTCATTGTTGTCATTGACGCTGTCTGCCTCTGCAATGCCGACCGGACCGTCTACATTATGGCCCCAGCCATACAGCGTGCCGTCTGCGGTAACAGCCATGGAATAGTCAAGGCCCGCGGAGATCGAAACAACGTCGTCCATCAGCTTATATGGCGTCGACTGGCAGGCATAGCCCTGTGCGTCCTTCTGGTCGCATTCGCTGTCCGCAATGCCCAGCGCACCGTTTTTGTTCCTGCCGAATACATACAGAGCGTTGTCTTCTGTAATGACCAGCGCATGGCTGTCGCCTGCCGCTACCGCAATGACATCCTCCATCATCTTTTCCGGCTCCATCCGGCTGATGTTCATGCCATCGCCCATCTGATAGCTTTCATTGTTGCCCCATGCATACAGGTCGCCGTTTTTACATACGGCAAAGGTCAGCTCATTGCCTGCCGCAACCTGTACCACCTTGCCCGGCACTTCGACCTTGACCGGTGCGGACTTGTTGTCACAGGTGACGTCGCCCAGCTCACCATAGGCATTGTGCCCCCATGCATATACGGTGCCGCTGTCATCCACAGCCAGCGCGTGGTCATCACCGCAGGCAAGCAGGTCGGAGGTCGTGTTTTCTGTCGCCCCGCTTTTGCTCATGCCGACAAACATCGCAACGGCAATTACCACAATGATCACGACCGCGCCCAGCAGCGTCGCAATGATCTTGTTTCTTTCTCTCGACATTTTGGGTATTCCTCACTTTTTACTGTATCATTGGGCGCGATCTAAAAACCAAGAAGCCGACTTTTCTGATACGCCCTAGTATTCCTTATTATAGCATTGATTGCTGTATACTGCAAAATATTTGGCAAAATTCACAAAAAAATCACGGATGCCGCACTTCACTGCACACGCTGTAAAATTTCCGGCGGCAATGCGATATCCTGCTGCGGTATCTTGTCCCATGAAAAATCCGCCACCAGCTCACGCAGAGCTACCGGCTGTATGGTCGGGCGCAGCCCGATGGCTGCTGCCAGCATACCGATAATCGGCTCCGGCCTGCCGAATTTTTCCCGCAGCACACCGAGGTCGAGGTCACCGTCCCGCTTGGACAGCCGTCTGCCGTCCGGCGCAGTGAGCAGCGGGATGTGGTAAAACTGCGGGCAGTCCAGCCCCAGCGTTTCGTATAAATACATCTGCCGCGGTGTGGATTCCAGCAGGTCGCGTCCGCGCACGACCTCTGTGACACCCATTTCCGCGTCATCTACGACAACGGCAAGCTGATAGCCATACACGCCGTCGGAACGCCGGATGATAAAATCGCCGCAGTCCTGCGCCAGATTTTCCGTATAGCTGCCCTGACAGCCGTCCACAAAGTGAACCTCCCCGTCGGGGACAATGACGCGGGCGGCAGGCGGGCGGCGCTTGCGCTTTTCTGCGATCTGCACCGGGGTCAGTCCGCGGCAGGTACCGGCATAGATATAGGTGCCGTCCGACCGGTGCGGCGCCTGCGCGGCGTGCAGCTCCGCCCGGCTGCAAAAGCAGGGATATATCAGCCCCTGCTGCTTCAGCTTTGCAAAATACCGGTCATATACGGCGGAACGGGTGCTCTGGTACCACTGTTCGCCGCCTGCGCTGCCGCCGTCGTCCCAGTCGATGCCGAACCAATGCAGGTCATCCTCAATGAGATCCGCAAGAGAACGCGGACAGCGCATGGCGTCCAGATCCTCGATGCGCAGCAGATACCGCCCGCCTGCGGCGCGTACCGATAGCCATGACAGCATCGCACATAAGATATTGCCCAGATGGATACGCCCGCTGGGCGTAGGGGCAAACCGTCCGCAGACTGCCATTGTATGTCTCACCCTTTCCCGTAAAAAGCCCTCTCCTGTCGTTTCCGAGCAGAGAGGGCGTGTCTGTTTTTTTATTTTGCTGCCTTTGGCTGTGCATTGCTGCACTCTGCCATACACTTGGCACAGTCGTGGATACAGTTCATCGGGTCGTTTTCATCCTCTTCCGGAATGCTGATCTTGGACGGGTCACCGACGGTTTCGCCTGCCATATATGCCGCGATGGTCTCCACGGCATCTCCCTGACATCCGGGCAGCAGCTGGATGCCCAGCATACGCAGCGTGCTCTGCAGCGCTGTGCCGACCTCGCCCGCCAGCAGAACGTCAATATTCTGCATCGACAGCTTGAATAATACGCTGGTAATGCCGTCCGCGCCGATGGCAATGGATTCCTTGGCAACCGGTGTGCCGTTTTCTTCTGTTACAATTAAAATTTCGGTACTCTCTGCGATCGTCGGTGCGATGCGCGCCTCCTGTACCGCTGCTGCTATTTTCATCATATAACTCCTTCTCGCAGAATAAACCAAAGTATTCTGGCTGCTTTTTTCGTTTATTATACTGCAAAAATCAGCGCCGCGCAACTGGGGGAAAGCCATGCGCGCCGGATTTGCCGCGACTGCCCTGCTTCTAATTCAGCTGCTTGACAAATTTGTCCTGTCATGCTATCCTAAACATAGAAAGAGAGGCACACCCGATAGACGGTGCGCCCCTACATATGGTTAAAGAAATAACCGTTTAGTTGGTAGCTAGGGCGGTTATTTCTTTTTGTTTTGAAAAAACAAAGCAATGAGCATGATGAGCATAGAGCCAAAGCTGCACAGCATGGAAACCATCTGAAACAACTCGGAATATGTAACGTAGTTCATGCAATCACCCCCTTATCGTAAGACTGGGGGCAATCCCAAAAAGATGTCCCCAAAAAAGGGACGAAACCGCCTACCGTTTGTCGTGGTATGCCTCAAAATTATAATAGCAGAATGACCACCAAGGGTCAAGCGTGCTGTCGCTTACACGAAATCTCAGCTATCGCGGTACACGCCGCGCGCGGCGCTTTTGGCGTCATTCAGCGTCGTGCGCGGCCGCACGGAGGAGAGTCCAGAGAACCATAGGTTCTTTGGCGTCGAAAGAGAGCGAAGAGAGAAAACCGACGTCGGTTTTCTCTCTTCATTCGCGCTAACAACGCTAACTGCATAAAATCTCCAAACGCGGCGCACGCAACGTCTTACTCACAAAAAACGCCTACCCTGTTTCCGCAGGATAGGCGTTTTGAAACGATTTGACTTATCTTTCCGCAATCGGGCTGTACGTAGAGCGGGAGATGATCGGCTTGTATGCCGGACGGATGATCTTGCCGCCGGTGACGACCTCCTCAATGCGGTGCGCCAGCCAGCCGACGATGCGTGCGGTGGCGAACAGCGGGGTATACATCTCCTCCGGGATGCCCAGCATCTGATATACCAGACCGGAATACATATCCACGTTTGCGCACATAATGTTGTGCTCACCGCGCACGCGGTAAAATGCCTCCGGCGCCAGACGCTCGGTCAGCTCGATGAGGTTGAATTCGCGCTCAAAGCCCTTCTGGACTGCCAGCGGACGGGCGGTATTCTTGAGTGCCACAGCACGCGGGTCAGACAGCGTATAAACCGCGTGGCCCATACCATAGATCAGGCCGGAGCCGTCGCCGGCTTCCTTGCGCATGATTTTGCACAGGTAGTCGAGAACCTCGTCCTCATCCTCCCAGTTGCTGATATTTTCCTTCATTTCCTCAAACTGCTTGCATACGCGCAGGTTTGCGCCGCCGTGCCGCGGGCCCTTGAGGGAACCGATCGCAGCGGCAACTGCGGAATATGTATCCGTTGCCGAGGAAGAGACGACGCGAGTGGTAAAGGCGGAGTTGTTACCGCCGCCATGCTCCGCATGGATGATCAAACAGCGGTCGAGCAGCATGGCCTCTTCGCGGGTGAACAGTCCGTCCGGACGGATCAGGCTGAGGATATTTTCTGCCGTTGTGTAATGGCGATCCGGCATATGCAGGAACATAGATGCATTGTCATAATACCGGCGCTTTGCCTGATAGGCATGGGAAATAATGACCGGGAACTTTGCGATCAGGCTGACCGCCTGGCGTACGATATTTTCCAGGCTGGTGTCATCCGGATTCGGGTCATAGGAATACAGCGCTAGTGTGGAAACTGCCAGCTTATTCATAATATCACGGCTCGGCGCGCGCATGATGACGTCCTCTGTGAAGTTATCCGGCAGGGTACATTCGTCTGCGAGCAGGTCTGTAAAATGATCCAGCTGCTCCTGATTCGGCAGGCTGCCGCTGAGCAGCAAGTAGGATGTTTCCGGATAGCCAAACCGGTCTTCCGCGTCAAAGCCGTCCAGCAGGTCATACAGGTTATGTCCGCGATAGGTCAGGCGACCTTCGATCGGCTCGACTTCACCTTCGTTTACCATATAACCGTGAACGTTGGAAACACAGGTGATGCCGGCGAGTACACCGGTGCCGTCTGCATTACGCAGGCCGCGCTTTACACCGTATTTGCTGAACATCTTTGACTGTATCAGGTTATTTTTCTGAAAGTCACTGCATAGATTGCCAATGACCTGAGCATTTATATCTTTCGTCATATCAACCAAGTGGGTCACCTCATTTTCCTACGCGCGCCAGCTGTGGAAACGGGGAGAGATCCACACAGAAGGCGGGTATACATACTATTCATGAATTATATATTACATCAATCCTGCAAATATGTCAAATACGCCCTACGGATGGAGAGGAAGGAAACAGACTGTGAAACGCTTATTTTTATTGGGTATAATTGTCATTTTATTGGTATACATTGCTCCTATAGGCTTCCAATATTACCAAAATAGGGGACAAACACAGGAAAATATTCATACCGTCCAAAATGTAGAAATTCCCGCGGACTCGCAGGCTTCGACTGGGCAAAATGCAGAAAATACCGAAGATGCGGCAAAACAGACGGAAAAAACCGGGGCGGAGGAATATACGCTGACGGTGTCCGTCAATGGTACTGTGCAGGAGATGCCGCTGGAGGACTATGTGGCGGGTGCTGTTGCAGCGGAAATGCCGGCGTCCTTCCCTGCCGAAGCCCTCAAGGCGCAGGCGGTAGCGGCGCGTACCTTTGCACAGTATAAGCAGTCCCTCGGGACAGATTCCACCCATCCGGATGCCATTGTCTGTGATGATCCTGCCCACTGTGCGGCGTATGTCGATCTGGATGCCGATGCCGCCGACCTGTGGGGCAGCAAGGCAAAGGAATGGAGCAAAAAGGTCAAGGCAGCGGCAGCGGATACTGCGGGTAAAATCGTGACCTATAATGGACAGCCGATTGCTGCTGTGTTCCATGCAGCGGCGGCAAAGGAAACCGAAGCGGCGGTCAATGTCTGGGGATCGGATATCCCGTATCTGGTGGCTGTAGACAGCACAGGAGACGAGGAATGCCCGAAATATGATGCCTCTGTCACGCGCGGTGCAGAGGAATTTCGTCAGATCATGCTGGCAAAATATCCCGATATCAACCTGACCGGTCTGCCGAAGACATGGTTTACCGATATCCAGTCCACCGAAGCGGGCGGCGTAACCAGCTGCAAAGTAGGCGGGCAGGAAATGAAGGGGACCGAAGTGCGCGAGCTGCTCGGGCTAAATTCCACGCATTTCACCATCACAACGACGGATACCTCCATCACCTTCCATACGGAGGGCTATGGGCACGGCGTCGGCATGAGCCAGTATGGGGCAAAGGGCATGGCGGAAGACGGCAGCGGCTATGAGGACATCCTCCTACATTATTATACCGGTACAGCCGTGTCGGATATTGGCGGATGACAGGTTAAACTGTAATTTCCAGCTCACGGCAAATGGTATGCAGCACGCCGGCCTGGTTGTTATGACCGGCTGTGTGGTCGAACAGCGCCAGCAGCTGCGGGTGCGCATTTTCCATCGCATAGGGATGGCCGGCGGCCTGCAGCAGCTGGATATCATTCAGATAATCGCCGAATGCCATGCAGCGCTCCGGCGGGACGCCCATGCGTTCCAGCAGGCTGTGCAGGGCAGCGCCCTTATTGACAGATGCATTCATCACATCGACCCAGCAGTCGCCGGATAGCGCGACCTGCATGCGGTCTGCAAACGGCAGCAGCGCTGGATACGAGGTATGTTCCGCATTGTGGCTGTTGAATACGGCGATCTTACAGATGCGGTCGCGTTCGATGGTATCGAGCACATCGTCCACCAGCTGGAGCCGTGCGTAATACATATTGCAGTGGAACCGCATCTCTTCAAAATCATTTTCAAAATAGGCGCAGTCCGCACCGCATAAGATCGGATAACAGCCGGGCGTGCTGCGCACCGTGCGCACGATCTCACGGATGTCCGCTGCGGGCATTTCATCTACCGAGCATATGCTGCCGTCCATGACCGTAATAGCGCCGTTTTCTGCGATATAATCCACACGATCCGCCATGCCGTCCGGCAGCTGCTGGCGGATGTTGTAATACTGCCGCCCGCTGGCAGCGATAAACCGGATGCCGCGCTGTGTCAGCGCATGCAGAAGGGCGGGGAACTGCTCCGGCAGCTGCTTGTTATCATCCAGTAGCGTGCCGTCAAAATCCGAAACAATTACATCAATATCTAACATGAGAAATCCTCCATTGAGAATAAAATCAATTGTTTTTGCAGCGCAGTGCGCGGGGAGCGCACTGCGCATTTCTACATTGTAGCATGAAACAGGGATTGCCACAAGGCGGGGAAGTATGATATGATAGCAAAAACAACGCATAGAGGTGGAAAAACATGGAAGAAAAAGACGGAAAGCGAAAGAATTATCGAATTGAATGTATAGAGGACGAGACAAACGGAAAAACTGCTGGAGCAGCACAGCCGGAACGGCTGGCTGAGGATCCGCTGGACAATCTGCCCGATTTGTCGTCACAGACCGGCGGCCTGCCAGTTGTTACATTTATTCTGATCTGCCTGTCGGCCTGCTCGATTTTTCTGGTGAATCGGATGCTGACCGCGGGTTCGGCGCTGGTATCCACAGGCTGTGTGCTGATGATTATCATTCTTGTTTTTGGCATCGTGGCGCTGATCCGCGGTATGTTCCGCAGGCTGCACGACCAAAAGGAAGCTATGGTGTGGTATGGCATCAGCGCTGCTGTGATGGCGGCCGGTATCATTGCGGGCGCCGTGGGCGGTATCCTGTTCTGGTTCTGACAAAGCATGTGCTGCAAATGCGGCATGTGGTTACAAACCGGACATAAATTTGTTAGAAACCGTTTAGAATTTTGTCAAACCGTTGTCATATTCCAGCGGTATACTAACAGCAGTTCAAAGGAAAGCTTTTTCAAAACTCAGCCCCCCTTTTTCATGTTTTTATATTTAGAACCCCGAATGGCTGGACGCTGTTCGGGGTTCTTTGATGCAGCGAAGCTGCATAGAGATAGGGTAAAGCAGGTTTTTATACAGGGAAATCAGGGAGAAATGCTGGAAAAAACTTGTCATATTTTATCAGATGGCTTATAATCGAAGAAAGTCCGGCTGTAAAAATGGGGAGGAAACCAGCATGTATTGCATCCGATGTGGAAAAAAATTAGAGGATGGAGTAAAATATTGCATCCGCTGCGGTGCGCCAGTAAAGGATCAAAAAAGGGCACGTACAGACGTCCCGGCAGAAATGGGGCAGCAGGAGGATGACTTTACCATCCGCATTCCACAGGATTATATTCAGGCAGAGGCCGCACAGAATATCCAGCATGTGATGGAGCAGGCAGCTGTGCCAGATGAAGCAGGCGACGACAGCTTTACCCGCGCGATGGCACGCGAGGAAATCCGTGAAGCGATGGCGCAGAGCACGGCGGAAGCGCAGCCGGATGAGGCGGGCGATGACAGCTTTACCCGCGCGATGGCACGCGAGGAAATCCGTGAAGCGATGGCACAGAGCACGGCGGAAGCGCAGCCGGATGAAGCAGGCGACGACAGCTTTACCCGCGCGATGGCACGCGAGGAAATCCGTGAAGCGATGGCGCAGGGCGCAGCCGAAGCGCAGCCGGATGAGGCGGGCGAAGAGGACTATACCCGTATGGTTGCAAAGGATGAGATTCATGCCGCGCTTGCAGAGCAGCAGGAACAGCAGACAGAAGCCGAGGAGGTGCCGCCCCTTGATGTGGACGAGATCCCGGATATCCCGATCCCGTCCGATTTTGTCGCGCAGGAGGCGCCGCGGTATTATACGCCGCCTGCCCCCTATGTACCGGCAGAGCATACCGTCCACCGGCTCGAACAGGAGGAAGAGGAGCCGCTGATGAGCGGGCGCAGCCTGCTGTTTGTCGCGCTGATCGTGATCGCCTTTTTTGCCATTGCAGTCGGTGCATTTGTGCTGGCGCTCAACAGCACGGGAACCACGGATACCGGCTCTGGCTCCGGTTCCGCAGAGGTCGGCTTCTGGTCTGCGGACGCCAAAGAGTGAGTGGATGCGATATCCATACCAGTGTACAATAACTGTGCATATTATACGAAAACGGGTTGATTTTGAGTTAATTTTGGAATATTTTGAGGAAAATATATAGATAGAACGACATTTTTGCTGCGGCTGCTCCGTTGACAAGCATGTCGCAATGTCATATAATAATATTTGGTGGAATAAAACAATTTTTGTGCATTGTAGCCAACATCCAGTCGGAAGAGACAGCCGCATGGATAGGAGTGGGTTGCTTGATGCAGGGATTGGAGGAGCTTCAAACTATGAAAAATATTTTGTTTGCCGCATCGGAATGTGTGCCGTTTGTAAAAACGGGTGGATTGGCAGACGTTGTCGGTGCGCTTCCCAAATCATTGGATAAGGAGAAGTATGATGTGCGTGTGGTACTGCCGGACTACACTTGTATCCCGCAGAAATACCGCTGCCGTTTTTCTTATTTCGGCAATTTTTACATGGATCTCGGTGAGCTTGGCAATTTCTACGTCGGCATCATGACCGGCGAGCTGGATGGCATTCGGTATTATTACATTGATAACGAGCATTTCTTCCAGGGCGAAAAGCTGTACAGCGATATCCTGTGGGATATCCAGAAGTTCAGCTTTTTCTCCAAGGCAGTGCTGTCCATGCTGCCGTTTATTGATTTCCGTCCGGATATCATCCATTGCCATGACTGGCAGACGGCGCTGATTCCGGTGTACCTGAATGAAATGTTCCAGGACAATCCATTCTATCGCGGTATCCGCACAGTCATGACCATCCATAACCTGAAATTCCAGGGTGTTTGGGATATTCAGACCATGCGTCGCTTTACCGGACTGCCGGAGCATGTCTTTGTATTTGGCAGAATGGAGTTTCATAAGGATGCCAATATGCTCAAGGGCGGATTGGTGTATGCCGACCGTATCACGACGGTCAGCGATACCTATGCGGAAGAGATCCGTATGCCGTATTACGGCGAGGGGCTGCATGGCCTGCTGACCGCAAAGGCGGATACGCTCAGCGGCATTCTCAATGGCATCGATTATGACGTATACGACCCGAAGACAGATAATCTGATCGCAGAGAACTATTCCGCAGAGGATTTTGAACAGGGCAAGCGGGCGTGCAAGCTGGCGCTCCAGCGTGAGCTGGGCATGCCGGAGGACCCGGATGTCATGATGCTTGCGATGATTACCCGCCTGACCGACCAGAAGGGTCTAGATTTGGTTGAATGGACGCTGGAGCGTCTGCTGACCTCCCGTATTCAGCTGGTTATCATCGGCACGGGCGACCCGCGCTATGAAAACCTGTTCCGCCACTATGAATGGACCCGGAAGGGACAGGTATCCGCCAATATCCTGTTTAATGAGACACGTGCACACCGCCTCTATGCAGCAGCGGATGCGATGCTGATGCCGTCCCGCTTTGAGCCGTGCGGCCTGACTCAGCTGATCTCTCTGCGCTATGGCACAGTGCCGATCGTCCGTGAGACAGGCGGTCTGCGCGATACCGTGCAGCCGTATAACCGCTATGAGCAGACCGGTACCGGTTTCTCGTTTGCAAATTACAATGCGGATGAAATGCTCAATACCATCTTCTATGCAGAGCAGGTATTCTATGATGAACCGGAGGCATGGAAGGGCATCGTGGAGCGCGGCATGAATAAGGACTTCTCGTGGAATGCTTCCGCAAAGAAGTACGAAGAACTGTACGATTCGCTTGGATAATTGAACGTAAATCAGGGGCACAGAACGCTATGTTCTGTGCCCTTTTTGGTGGTTGCGGTGTGATGTTTATTTATCGCTCCCCGGTTTTTAACTTGACAAAGTAATATTCGTGTGGTACATTACAGGTAGGCAAAACGGAGTGATAATTGCCGCATGAAATATGTACACGACAAACCCCCAACAGATCCTACCTGTTGGGGGTTCTGTTGTTTTTGCGGAACAACGAACCTGGGCTGGTTACCGTTCTACTTTTTGTTCTTACCGTCCAACCACTTGCAAATGTAGTAAGCTACTATACTTGCCGCGACCGAAAGAACGAACGGAGTGATAATATCGCACATGAATATGTACACCTCCTCTCTGCCACAAGATTGCGCCAGAATGGAGCGGTAACATAATCATTATACCAGACATTTTACAGATTTCAACAAACTACGGACACTAAGCGCGGTAGCTGCAAATCTATCGCACCAAACGTTATCCCCGAAATTTATCCCCATCCTGTGGATAAATCCCCAGCTTATGCACATACTAACCTCCAAACGAACGGAGGGAGTATATTTATGGATATTACGCCGCAGGAATATGACCAGCTGGTGCAAAAGCATTGCAAGCGGTCGCCATTGGGAAAGGATATGCTGTGGGCATTTATTGTCGGCGGTGCGATCTGTACGATTGGACAGGGGATCACGGACTTTTGGAAAGCCGCAGGGCTGAATGAAAAAGACGCCGCAACGGCGACATCCATTACATTGGTTGGGCTGGCGGCGCTGCTGACCGGCCTGCATTTATATGAAAAGCTCGCCAAGCACGCCGGCGCGGGCACATTGGTGCCGATCACCGGCTTCAGTAATTCGGTCGCGTCGCCTGCACTGGAGTTTAAGAGCGAGGGCCTGATTTTGGGCACAGCCGCCAAAATGTTTACCATTGCGGGGCCGGTGCTGGTGTACGGCATCAGCGCATCCATTATTTATGGCATCATCCTTGTCATTCTCAGTGCAATTTGACAGGGGGCAGGCGGTATGAACAACAAACGTATGGGACAGGCGACCATCCGCTTTGAACGCCCGCCGCGTGTGCGCGCATGGGCAGCTGTCGGCGGCAAAAAGGAGCAGGACGGCCCGCTGGGTTCGGAATTTGACAAGCTGTTCCCGGATACGATGTGCGGGGAACAGACGTGGGAAAAGGCAGAAATGCATTTGCAGAAGGTCGCGCTCGGCATGGCGGCGAACAAATGCAAGCTGCCAGTGGAGGCGCTGGACATGCTGGTTGCCGGTGACCTGCTGGCGCAGTGCGTCGCCTCCAGCTATGCCGCCCGCAGCGCAAGCGTCCCGTATCTGGGCGTATATGGCGCGTGCTCCACGATGGCGGAGAGCCTTGCGCTGGCAGCATGTATGGTGGACGGCGGCTTTGCACAGCGCGCAGGCGCGATTGCTTCGTCGCATTTCTGTACGGCGGAGCGGCAGTACCGGTTCCCGCTGGCCTATGGCGGGCAGCGCACGCCGACCGCACAGTGGACAGCGACCGCGGCGGGCGCCTGTATTTTGACCCCGTCCGCAGACGATCAAGCGCCGGTGCGCATCACACATGCGTGCTTTGGCAAGATCTGTGATCTTGGCATTACCGACGCCAACAATATGGGCGCGGCGATGGCGCCCGCGGCATATGATACCATCCGCACGCTGCTCAGCGATACCGGCACGCATCCGGGGGATTATGACGGGATATTCACCGGCGATCTGGGTCTGGTCGGGTCGCGGCTGCTGTGCGAGCTGTTTGACCGCGACAATATTGACATCAGCAAGGTGCACGAGGACTGTGGTAAGCTGCTGTTTGACCAGTCGCAGGATGTCCATGCGGGCGGATCGGGCTGCGGCTGTGCGGCATCTGTGCTGTGTGCGCATCTGCTGCCCAAACTGGCGGACCGGAGCTATAAGCGGATCATTCTCGCGGCGACCGGCGCGCTGATGAGCCCGACCAGCGTACAGCAGGGGGAGAGCATCCCGGGTATCTGCCATGCTGTGATCCTTGAAGCAGGCGGGAAGGGGTGATTACAAATGCAATATGTTTATGCGTTTATTACAGGTGGTATTATCTGTGCGCTGAGCCAGATCTTGATTGACAAGACCAAGCTGACACCGGCGCGCATCCTGACTGCATATGTCGTGTTGGGCGTGATTTTGACCGCAGTCGGTATTTATAAGCCGCTGGTCGAATGGGCGGGTGCCGGTGCGACGGTACCGCTGCTGGGCTTCGGCTATACGCTGGCGGAGGGTGTCAAGACCGCAGTTGCAGAAAGCGGCATGTTGGGTGCGCTGACCGGCGGCGCGAAGGCGGCGGCAGGCGGCATTTCCTCGGCGGTCTTTTTCGGCCTGCTGACCGCGGTGCTGTTCCAGCCGGCGGATAAAAGCTAAAAACAAATCCCCCTTCTTGGCTGTGGACTGTATCCCGAAAAACGGACAATGAAAAAAGATACCTCCTATTGTAGAAT
>JAUNWG010000103.1 GCA_030540435.1 Eubacteriales bacterium | reverse complement strand
CGCATACGATAACTTTCATGATATTGTTTCCTCCCTATTCTTACTTGCCGAGCACGTTGTTTGCGATAACCATGCGCTGAACCTGGGAAGTACCCTCATAGATCTCAGTGATCTTAGCATCACGCATCATACGCTCCATCGGATACTCACGGATGTAGCCGTAACCGCCGAAGAGCTGCAGAGCCTTGGTGGTAACGTCCATCGCGGTCTCGGAAGCAAACAGCTTAGCCATAGCAGCTTCCTTGTTGTACGGCAGACCGTTGTCCTTGTTGAATGCAGCGCGGCGAACCAGCAGGCGTGCAGCCTCGATCTGGGTCTCCATATCAGCTACCATCCACTGCAGGCCCTGGAACTTGGAGATGGTCTTGCCAAACTGTACACGTTCCTTCATGTAAGCGACTGCCTGATCCAGAGCGCCCTGTGCAATACCCAGTGCCTGAGAAGCGATACCGATACGGCCGCCGTCCAGCGTGGTCATAGCGATCTTGAAGCCCTGGCCTTCCTTGCCCAGCAGACGGTCTGCCGGCAGAACCATGTCTTCAAATACCAGCTCGGAAGTCTGGGAACCACGGATACCCATCTTATGCTCGATCTTGCCGATGGAGAAGCCCGGGTCGTCCTTGTCAACGATGAATGCGGAAATGCCGCGCGTGCCCTTAGACTTGTCAGTCATAGCGAAGATAACGTAAGTATCAGCAATGCCGCCGCCGGTGATAAATACCTTGGAACCGTTGACCAGGTAAGAACCGTCTTCCTGCTTTACAGCAACCGTCTGCTGGCCAGCAGCGTCGGTGCCCGCGTTCGGCTCGGTCAGACCGAACGCACCGGTCTTATGTCCGTCGATCAGCGGACGGAGCCACTTTTCCTTCTGCTCTGCGGTGCCGTACTTGAAGATCGGCCAAGCACCCAGCGTAGCATGAGAAGAAATGATACAGCCAGTGGTGCCGCAGAAGCGTGCAGCCTCTTCAATTGCGATCGAGTAGCAGATGGTGTCGCCGCCGGAGCCGCCCAGCTCCTTCGGGAACTGAATGCCCATCAGACCATATCTGCGCATCTTCTCTACGGTCTCGTGCGGATAGCGTTCCTGCTCGTCGATTTCTGCAGCAATCGGCTCGATTTCGTTGACCGCGAACTCACGGCACATCTTCTGAACCATTGCCTGCTCTTTAGTAAGCCTAAAATCCATACCAGTAAACCTCCCAAAAAATGAATTCCAGATTATGAATACAAGCATGCCCCGTCCGATCTGGCTTTCAGCCGGTGACACACTGCATTTCCTGAAATGCGGGTAATTATATACATTAACACATGTATACCATAAATATTATATCTCTTCTGTGTAGTTTGTCAAGAATTTCACTCACTATTTTTGTCTATAATCTTCAATTTACCAATAAATTACCCACCATTTTTCATACTTATTTACATTTTTATAAAACAAAATAAAATCTTTTGAGCAAAATATACAGATAGTGTTCAACGCACAAAAAACGGCAGGATATGTCACCAGCACATCCTGCCGTTTATGCATTAATTTTCCGGCTTTGTGGTAAATTAACCAAGGCTTATCTTACAGCTCTTCACATTGCTTCATCCACAATGCGCTCACCGCATCCGACGGCATGCGCCAGTCGCCGCGCGGCGACAGCGTGACCGTGCCCACCTTCGGGCCGTCCGGCAGGCAGGAACGCTTGAACTGCTGGACAAAGAAGCGGCGGACAAAAGTCGTCAGCCATTTCTTGATCGTTTCCTCGTCATACACGCCGGCAAACGCCTGCTTTGCAAGGCGGTACAGCTTCTTCGGCTCCATGCCGAAGCGAAGCATATAGTACAAATAGAAATCATGCAGCTCATACGGGCCGACCAGCTCCTCGGTCTTCTGCGAAATCTCGCCGTCCTTGGGCGGCAGCAGCTCCGGGGAAACCGGCGTCGCCAGTACATCGCGGAGCACCCGTCCGGTCTCACCGCCGGCGCGCTCCGCTTCATACGCGGTCAGATAGCGCACCAGCGTCTTCGGGATCGAGCTGTTGACGCCATACATCGACATGTGGTCGCCGTTGTAGGTCGCCCAGCCGAGCGCCAGCTCCGACAGGTCACCCGTGCCGATGACCATACCGCCGGTCTTGTTCGCCAAGTCCATCAACACCTGCGTGCGTTCGCGTGCCTGTCCGTTTTCATAGGTGACGCTGTGGTCCTCCATGTCATGTCCGATGTCGATAAAATGCTGCGTGACCGAAGCGCCGATCTCGATTGTTTGACAGGTCGTGCCATAGGCAGCTGCCAGCGTCAGCGCGTTGTTCTTCGTGCGGCTGGTCGTGCCGAAGCACGGCATCGTGACGGCAATGATGTCCTTGCGGTCGCGCCCCAGCATATCAAACGCATGCACGGTGACGACCAGTGCCAGCGCGGAATCCAGACCGCCGGACAGACCGACCACAGCTGTCTTTGCATGGGTATGGCGGATACGGGTGGCAAGTCCGGTCGCCTGCAGCGTCAGAATTTCCTCACAGCGCGCTGCCAGATCGCCCTTGTCTGACGGCACGAACGGCGTCTGCGCAATCGGACGGGTCAGCTCTGTCTCACGCAGCTGCATGTCAAATTCCACTTCACAGAAGTCATAGCTCGTGTCAACGGCAAACGTATTCTGGCGGCGGCGCTCATAATCCAGACGTGTGACGTCAATCTCAGAAATCGTCAGCCCCGTCGTAAAGCGCGGGGACTGCGCCAGCAGCGTGCCGTTTTCCGCAATGACATTGTGTGCGGCGAACACCAGATCGGTGGACGATTCGCCCTGACCGGCATCACAATAGACGTAGCCACACAGACCGCGTCCCGACTGCATACGCACCAGATCACGGCGGTATGCCGCCTTGCCGATGATCTCATCCGACGCAGACAGATTGAAAATAATCGTCGCGCCCGCCTGCGCCAGCTCGCTGGACGGCGGATTTGCTACCCACAAATCCTCGCAGATCTCTGCGGCAACCGTAAATGCAGGCATATCCTTGCAGGTAAACACCATGCGCGGGCACAGGTTGACCCATTCGCCGCCGATCTCTACCTCTTCGCACAGGTCTGCCGCTGCGGCAGTATAATGGCGCAACTCATAAAACTCGGTATAATTCGGGATATTGCGCTTGGGGACAAAGCCGAGCACCTTACCCTTGTGCACGAACGCCGCAGTATTATACAGCGCGCCGCGCACACTGATCGGCATACCGACGACGATCAGCATATCCATTTCTGCGGTTTCTTCCGCAATGCGCAGCAGCTGCTGCTTTGCGGCATCCAGCAGGATGTTGTGCAAAAACAGGTCGGAACAGGTATAGCCAGTCAGGCACAGCTCCGGGAAGCCGACGACCTGTACGCCCTTTTCATCCGCCTCGCGGCACAGGGCAATGATATTGTCCGCATTAAACACGCAGTCCGCTACATGAATCTCCGGCGTAGCGGCTGCGACCTTGATAAATCCATCTTTCATACATGTGCACCTCAGCAATCTTTCAATGGTTCTTATTATACCCCACCGAGGCACAATTGAAAATACGCAATCGTGTCGAAAACAGGTATTTTCACCCGCACACGATCTCTACCTCCCCCGCTGCCGCAGCATATATGGCAATGCGGCGGCAGGTCTTCCGCGTGCCGGTCTGCGGGTCACGGTCGACCACGACATCTTCCCCGCCGGGTGCGATGCGCATGTTGTTCTGTTCTGCAAAGGCATCCACAGAAACATAGATGTCTGATGTGGTGAAATTCTTCACTCGCCACTTTAAACAGCTGAGCGGCATGTCAAACACCGTTACCCTGCCCGCCGGGCATTCCCTTCGTCTGCAAAAAATCATATCGAACTCGCCTTTCTGTAAAATTATTTTGAAATTATACAAAATATAATAATTTGCATAGCAGAATTGTCAAGGTGGATTTGTTCACAGGCTGTAGATAAGTGGAACGCATATCTTGCTTGACACTGCTTTTTCACCATGCTACAATAAATATAAATAAGAGGGCATACCGATAGACGGTACTGTATCCTTCGGTAGTATTTAAAGAATAACCGCCAAAAGATTAGCAGCTTAGGCGGTTATTTCTTTTTGCTCTGTATATACAATGCTGCAATGGCAACAAACAATACAACGAGATTGACCAGCAGATTAAGCAGCTGGAATAACTCTGCATATGTAACGTACATACGTATCACCCTCCCTTCCGAGAGGATGCATACAAAAGAAATAATTGACGAATCCTCTCATAGAATGAAGAAGGATGTCAGTACCGCCTACCCGTAAATGGTATGCCCTCTTTAGCATAGCAAAAGTAGGTAATTTGGTCAAGATAAAACGTGCGCCGAGGTGAAAAGGGCGTGTACACCTCATTTTCACTCCCTCAGTCACGGCTGCGCCGTTGTTCGTCTGACCGGGGACTCGCTCTCGCTGTGCTCGCCTGCCACTGGCAGGACGCGACCCTCATCCGAGGGAGCCTAAGGGCGGTTACGATAATTCTGGCGCACCAAAGTGAAAAGCGTGCTGTCGCACACGCAAACCCTCAGCCCGCACGTAAAATGCCGCGCGCGGCGCTTTTGGCGTCATTCAGCGTCGTGCGCGGCCGTACGGAGGAGAGTCCAGAGAACCATAGGTTCTTTGGCGTCGAAAGAGAGTGAACAGAGAAAACCGACGCCGGTTTTCTCTTTTCATTCGCGCGAACAACAATAACTGCATGATATCTCCAAACGCAGCACGGTATATGTACGTCAAAAAGGGCTGTCTCACGCGAGACAGCCCTTTTCTATTCACAATTATGCTGCTGTATCATCTGTATTTGTGCCGCTGTCAGTGTCGGTATCACTGGTATCATCTGCATCACTGGTTTCCGGCTCCGGCAGCTCCGGCGGGGTGTTTTCATTCACCTCAAAGTGCACCGGTCGGCTGGAATTGGTGATCGGCAGCATCTCAATGCCTGCTTCCTTCAGCTTGCTGATGATGGACGGCAGCGCCTGCACAGTCTTTTCCTTGCCATAGGTATCATGCATCAGCAGTACCGTATCGTTGCGCGAGCTGCTGGTGACCTCATCTATCGCATAATTTACCATCTGCTCAACAGAATAATCGCCGTTTTCCGCATCATGGTCATAGGCGTTCCAATCATAATACTCAAAGCCGCGACGGGTCATTTCGCCCACGATGGCATCATAGGTGCTATGCCGCTGCATGACAGCATTATTGCTGCCGCCTGGGAAGCGGAAGCCCTGTACCCGATAGCCGGTGAGTGCATAGATCTTATCATATGCTGTGGAGAAATCCTTGAGATAACTCTCGACTGAGCTATACAGGTCGCCATAAACATGCTCGTTTGCATGGATGCACAGGGTATGTCCTTCGTCCACGATCCGCTTGAGGATATCCTCGTTGCCATCAATCTCGCTTGTGACAACAAAGAAAGTCGCCTTGACATCCGCCTGCTTCAATGCATCCAGAATGCCCGGTGTGTTGGTGGAAGACGGACCGTCGTCAAACGTCAGATAGCAGACCTTTTTCTCGCTTTCTTCATTCGGCTCGCTCACTGCATCCGCATACATGCCCGGATATTCCAGCGCATATGCCGGCAAAGAGGTATCGTCCTTGATCTTCTTGTACTGTTCGCTTTCCTGCTGGCTTGCAGGCTTGCTGGTATCGATCTTCTCCTCGGTCTGGGAGGTTCCGTTTGCCACAATGCCGGAACCGATATCCCCTGAGCCTGCCGGGTCGCTATTGCCCTTGCCGCCCAGCGCCCGGACAACCGAAACGACGACGACGATCAACACAAGCAGTATGACAACCGTTGCGCCCAAACGCATCAAACGCTTTTTGCGGCGGCGTGCAGCGGCAGCCTTTCTACTCTTGGCAGATTTCTTTGCGGCAGGCTTTTTCCCGTCGGACGCTGCCTTCTTCTTTGCCGAACCGTTCAGCTTCATCGTAGCCAGCGGCTGGTCCGGATGGTTGCGCTTTGCCTGTTTGTCCAAAATAGCTTCGCGCTGCTTCTGTTCTTCATCCGCCTGTGCGTCTGTATCCTTATTTTCTGCCGGTTTTTTCTTCGCCGGTGCAGCAGCTTTTTTCTGTGCAGGTTCTTTCTCTACGGATTCTTCTGGTTCTTCGGTTTTCTCCGGTTCCTCCGATTTTTTCGATTTCTCCGGCTGTTCCGGTTGCTCCTCCTGCACTGGTTCTGCCTGCGGCTCCTGTGCCGCCTCTGACTGTTCTTCCTCCGTTTCCTGCGGTGCAGCCTGTTCCGTGGAATCGGATTTCTCTATTTTCTCTTCCGTTTCCGGATGCTTTTCCTGATATTCTGCCATCATGCGCTGCAGGTCTTCCAAGCTGGCTTTTGCCTGCTCATGCTTGTCCTGCTGCTCGTCTGGCTTTGGTTCAAACTCGTTATCCATTTCAAACGTCTCCTCTCCTTTGATTTTATGCAAAAGATAAAAATATATCTCGGCTGCATTTGTTCTCCACACCCCGATTGTTGTCTATTATAGACACTTCTTCCGCAAATTACAACATTTTCATCAGATTTTCTACAAATAATTCCCGTTTTCGCCGCCTTGTTACATATCCTCACCGCAGAAAATTTATATTTTGTGTGCTGCTATGCGTGAAATTCAATCTTTACAAACTGTCCTGCCACATGATACCATACGTTTATAGAGAGAGGGATAGAACTATTTTATCCTAAATTGTATATTTTTTATATTATTATACTAGGCGCTATCTGAAAACCAAGAAAATAACGAATATTTCGCAAAGGCGAGGTTGATTCGAGGCAAAACAAAACATTTCCAGCTACGCTGACGCTTGCTGTAAATATCTGTGCT
>JAUNWG010000004.1 GCA_030540435.1 Eubacteriales bacterium | reverse complement strand
TATTCTACAATAGGAGGTATCTTTTTTCATTGTCCGTTTTTCGGGATACAGTCCAACTCGCCGCAGGGGACTTTTTTGTATGATGATTTACTTATGCACATATGTCATTGGATAAATCTCCCAAAATCATAGTAAATTCGAAAAACTTATGATATACTATACATAATTTGGAGGTACTGTTTTCATTTACAAAAATGTACACATTTTTATAATGTAATAAAAAAGTTGGGGAATCTATGTTTTCTGCATTGATTCACAGTTTAACGAGGAGGTAAAATAGTGAAATTAAGAAAAAAAGCGGCAAGCCTGTTTCTTGTAGGAACGATGTTAATTTCGACTGTACCAGTGGCGGCAGCAGCGGAAATCGCGCAGAGTGTAGAGATAAGCACGGACACTATAGCCAGTGGCATCTGTGGTGAGAATCTCACTTGGACGCTGGACAGCGAGGGAACGCTGACGATTAGCGGAACGGGAGAAATGACAGATTATAGAAATATTTCTGATATACCGTGGATTACTTATCAATACGATATTAAAAAAGTTAATATTGAATATGGCGCGACCAGCATTTGTGCATTCGGTGGTTGCTACAATTTAACGAGTATAACGATTCCTGACAGCGTGACCAGCATTGGCGGTGGTGCATTCAGTAGTTGCTACAATTTGACGAGCATAACCATCCCAGACAGTGTAACAAGCATTGGCGGTGGAGTATTTTATGATTGTAATAATTTAATAAGCGTAAAACTTCCAAGTAATATAACAAGTATTACCAACGATATGTTTAATGGCTGCACCAGTTTAGTCAATATAGAAATTCCCGATGATGTTACATGTATTGACAATTCTGCGTTCGCGCGTTGTGGCAACTTGACCAGTGTAAAAATTCCAAATGGTGTAACAAGCATTAATGATTCTGCATTTGGTGGTTGTTCCAGTTTGTCTAACATAATAATTCCGAACAGCGTCACTACTATTGGTGAAAATGCATTTAGCGGCTCCGGATTAACCAAACTAGAAATTCCGAACAGTGTGACACGCATTGATGATCTTACATTTAGTAATTGCACCAAACTAACAGAGGTAATAATTCCAGCCAGTATCAAACGAATCGATTATTTCGCATTTAGCGGCTGTACCTCATTGACCGAGGTGCATTTTGAGGGAGATGCGCCAAAATTTGATTACTATACGTTCAAGGATGTTACTGCCACTGCTTATTATCCGGCAGGCAATACTACATGGACTTCTTCTGTAATGCAAGATTATGGCGGGGAAATTACTTGGGAAATATGGGATCCGGTTCCTGTCACCAGCATCTCTTTGAATAAATCCACGCTGTCTCTCAATGAAGGAGATACTGCGGATTTGACCGTAACAATTGCCCCGCAAGACGCAACAAATAAAACCGTCACATGGACTTCCAGCGATAATTCCGTAGCAACTGTTTCGGACGGCAAGGTGACAGCTGTCGCGGCAGGCACTGCAACCATCACAGCAACCACCAGCAACGGCTTGACTGCAACTTGCAACGTAACTGTTAAAAAGAAGTCTTCTGGTGTTACTGTAGTCACGCCTTCCACACCAACTGAGCCGACAACTCCAACCGAACCTATCACCCCGACTGAGCCAACCACGCCAACCTTTACGGACGTCCCGGCAGGTCAGTTCTACACCGATGCAGTCGCATGGGCGGTTGGAAAGGGTATTACTGTGGGTACATCCGACACGACATTCTCCCCGAACGATATTTGCAACCGCGAACAGATCGTCACCTTCCTATGGCGCGCAAACGGCAGCCCGGAGCCGAAGACCACAAACTGCCCGTTTACAGATGTAAAGCCGAGCGATTTCTGCTACAAGGCTGTCCTGTGGGCTGTGGAAAATGGCATCACCTACGGTACAAGTGCAACCACTTTTGAGCCAAAGAAGGGCTGCTCCAGAGCAGAAGTCGTCACCTTCCAGTGGCGTGCAAACGGCGAGCCAGAGTCCTCAGCTTCTAATGTATTTACCGATGTCTCCACTGGTGATTACTATACCGATTCTGTCGCATGGGCTGTCGACAAGGGCGTTACTGTCGGTACATCCGCAACAACCTTTAGCCCGAACAACATTTGTACCCGTGGCGAAATTGTCACCTTCCTGTATCGTGACATGACATAAGCATAAGCAACTCTTATACATGCCATCCATATGGCAACCCCCTGCGGCTTGTTGCCGCAGGGGGTTTTTCTGTCCTACGCGCCGGACAGCATGGCGTCGTTTTCCCGCACATGCAGCACGACCTCATCCGCTTCCGCCCGAAGCTCTATCCAATGTCCCGCCCTGCCAGACAGCAGCATACCGGCAAGCGGGTCTGTGACCTTCTGCGCCACCGCGTCGCGCACCGCACGTGCACCGCGCGCGCGGTCAACCACGCCGAGCAGCTGCTCGGTTTTTTCATCCCATGTCAGCCGCGTGCCGCGTGTGAGACAGCGTTTTGCCAGCTGCGCCAGCTCCTGCCCTGCAATTGCCGCGCAGTCCGCCGCTGTGAGCTGGGAGAACACAATGATATCATCCAGCCGCGCCGCAAGCTCCGGCCGCAGAACCTTTTGCGCTTCCTCCTTTACCCGGGCCTGCTGCTGTTCCCCGCCGGAGGAAAATCCGACGGTACGCCCGCTGCTGCCGCTGCCCAGATTGGACGTCAGCACGATCACAGCATGGCGGAAATCTGCACTGCGCCCTTCGGCATCGGTCAGCCGTCCATCCTCCAATAACCGGAGCATCAACCGCAGGACATCCGGATGCGCCTTTTCCACCTCGTCAAACAACACAAGTGACCGCGGGCGGCGGCGGATCTTCTCCGTCAGCTGTCCGCCTTCGCCATAGCCTTTGTAGCCGGGCGGCGCACCGATCAGGCGGGCAACGTCATGCGGCTGCTGATATTCCGACAGATCAATGCGGATCATGCCATCCCGCCCAAACAGGGTGTGCGCCAACGCGGTGCAGACGGATGTCTTACCCACACCGGTCGGGCCGGTCAGTAGCAGCGCTGCAACCGGGCGCGCCTCATCCCGCAGCCCCGCGCCGCCGCGGCGCACCGCACGGCAGATTGCTTTCACTGCTGCTTCCTGACCAATGACCGTCCGGCGCAGTTCTTCCTCCAGCTGTAACAGCCGGTGCGCTTCCTTGCCTTCTGCCGCCGCTGAAAAGCCGCCAAACCGATGTGCCGCACGTTCGATCTCCTTTGCCGTGATCATCGACCGACCTTCCAGATGCGCCGCCGCACATGTCTCATCCAGCAGATCGATTGCTTTATCCGGCAAATGCCGCTCCGGGCTGATGCGCACGGAGATCTGCACCGCCGCATGGAGGGCATCGGGATAAATGTGCACATGATGGTGCTCTTCATATCGGGATGCCAGTCCGCACAGTATTTTTTCCGCGCCGGCTTCATCCGGCTCTGAGACGTCGATGCGCTGGAAGCGGCGTTCCAGCGCTGCATCTTTTTCAATCGTCTTATGATATTCCTCCACTGTCGTCGTGCCAATCAGCCGTATTTCTCCACGCGCCAGCGCGGGTTTGAGCAGGTTGGAGGCATCGATCGCGCCCTCTGCCGAGCCCGCGCCCACCAGCGTATGCACCTCATCAATAAATGCAATGATATTGTTCGATGCGCTCAGCTCCTTGACGATCGACTTGAGCCGTTCTTCAAATTCGCCGCGGTATTTTGTACCGGAGATCAGACTCGCCATATCCAGCGAAACCAGCCGCGCACCCTTTAATTCATCCGGCACATTGCCGCATGCGATCGCCTGCGCAAGGGCTTCTGCGACGGCTGTCTTGCCGACGCCCGGGTCGCCCAGCAGTACCGGATTGTTCTTTGTGCGCCGCTGTAATATCGTCATCAACCGGAACAACTCCTTTTCCCGCCCGATAACCGGATCGAGCTTGCCGCACCGCGCCATTTCTGTTAAGTCAGTCGCATAGCGTTCGAGTGCGGAATTGGCTGCCAGCCGACCCACAGCCCGCCAGCCTGCCGGCTCCTGCGCTGTGGCAATCCCAGTTTGCCGCTCCAGCGCCGGAATATCGGCATCCATCCGCTCCAATACCTGCCGCGCCATACAGTCCCGGCAGCTCAACAGGGCGCACAGCAGATGTCCGCCGCCAGCCTTGCCGCGTCCGGCAGACTGTGCCGCCTTCTGTAAGACGCCGTGCAGATTTTTGGTGATATGATCCGGTTTCTGCCCCGGAAACCCACTGCCAGTCACCCGTGCGGTATAATATAAGCTGCGCCAGCCGCCTACGCCTGCCTTTGCCAGCATTTTCCCGGCAGCTGTGTTCCGCCGCGCCGCAAGCCCGACCAGCAGATGCTCTGTCCCTACGGTTTCCTTTCCCAAAAATCCGGCCCTGCGTGCCGAAATTTCCAGGACCCGCTGCGCTTCCCGGTCAAATGCCCCTCGAAATTCCATACTTCTCCCTCGCTTTCCTTTGCTCGCTGTTTTCATCTTTACCCATTTGCTCCCTTTTTAGACGTATGTTTCCGGAATTTCTTTTTTTCGTAAATTACAAAAATAGAGTTGTTTTTTTCTGTGTTTGTGGTACAATAATAGTGAAATTATTACAGGAGGTGCTACTCTCATGGCTTATCAGATTAGTGATGCTTGCATCAGCTGCGGTTCTTGCGCTGGTGAATGTCCGGTTGGCGCTATCTCTCAGGGTGATTCCAGCTACGTAATCGACGCAGGCGCATGCATTGAATGCGGTTCTTGCGCTGGTGGCTGCCCGGTAGGCGCTATCTCCCAGGAGTAATCATTAAACCAAATTACTTATGCAAGGAAGACCCGGTGTTTTAACATCGGGTCTTTTTCTTTGTCCGCTGACGCGGACAATTTCCTTCCTGCCGCTGTGCAGCATACCCATATTTACGTAAATCTCTATGTATTTTCCAGCGATTTCCCTGTCATTTCCCGACAAATCGAAACAAAAACTATACGTTTTTTACCTTGTTTTTTCAGCAAAAAAAATGTATAATACCAAGCGCAGTGTAGATGAAACGGTGAAGGATTTTTATCGTTTTCACTTTGCGTAACCTACTCCGCAAATAAAATAATTAGAGGGTGTTTCATATGGAAAATTATACTTTCCTTCTGGTTCTCGCGATCATCCTTCTTTCCACGAAGGTGCTGGGCCTTGCTTCCGGCAAGGTAAATATGCCGCAGGTCGTCGGCGCACTGCTTGCTGGTCTGATCCTTGGTCCGTCTGTATTGAACCTTGTTGCTGAAGACAGTGTGATTACCGTTCTTTCTGAAATCGGTGTAATCATGCTGATGTTCTCCGCTGGTCTGGATACTGATCTGCAGGAACTGAAAAAAACCGGTGTTGCTTCGTTTGTGATCGCACTGGCAGGCGTTGTCGTTCCGCTTCTCGGCGGTATGGGGCTGTATCTGTTCTGGTTCGATGGTGAAGGTGACCCGCAGCATATTCTGAAAGCTGTTTTTGTCGGTGTTATTCTGACCGCCACTTCCGTTTCCATCACCGTCGAGACGTTGCGCGAGATGGGTAAGCTGCAGGGCAAGGTCGGTGTCGCGATCCTCGGTGCCGCTGTCATCGATGATATCCTGGGTATCATCGCCCTGACCATTGTATCCAGCTTTACCGATCCGGAGGTCCATATCTCTGCCGTACTGCTGAAAATCGTCTTGTTCTTTGTCTTTATCGCTGTTGTAGGCTTCGTTGTCTACAAGTACTTCCAGCATTTAAACAAAGTATTCAATAAAAAGATGCACCGCCGTGTTGCAATTTACGGTCTGGCCTTCTGCTTTATTCTGGCATACTGCTCCGAGACCTTCTTCGGTGTCGCAGATATCACCGGTGCATATTTTGCCGGCCTGCTGCTGTGTAACTTGTCGAATGTCCGCGATTACGTAGGCAGAAAGATCAATATCTGTGCTTACATGCTGTTCTCTCCGGTATTTTTCGCAAGCGTCGGTCTGAAAACCGACCTGAGCGGTCTGACTGTCAGCCTGTTGGTCTTCGCACTCTTGCTGCTGGTTATTGCAATCCTGTCCAAGATCATCGGCTGTGCGCTGGGCGCAAAGCTGTTCAAATTCACCAATCACGAAGCGCTGTCTGTCGGTGTCGGCATGGTATCGCGTGGTGAGGTTGCACTGATCGTTGCCCAGAAGGGCGCTGCCTTTGGCCTCGTTCCGGAATCGCTGTTCGGTCCGGTCATCCTCGTCGTTATTGTAACGACACTGATCACACCGGTCATGCTGAAGCTCGTCATGAGTGACAAAAAGCAGGCATAACCTATTGTAAAATCATATTCATAGTGAAATCCCGCAGATTTTCTGTCTGCGGGATTTTTTTCGTATCTTTGGTCTACAGCAGCGCCTTCCAGCGTTCCAGTGCGAGCTTTTCCCGGTCGATCGCCAACCGTGCATTGTTGTATGCACTGGCAGATGTACGCGTTCCCGCTGCAACGCCAAGGATCGCCGCATCTGCCGGCAGAACAACGCCATAGGTCTGCCAACGCTGCATCGCCTGCTGGTATGCCGTTGTCTGCTGCTGATAGGTATACTGCCTGTCGGTATTGTACTGATTGATCTGTGCCTGTGCCATCTGCAAACGGATATCCGATGCATTGTTTTCATAGCTCTGACGCGCCTGCGCGATTTCAGACGAACTGGTATCGCGTGCCGCCTGCTCCTGCTGCAGCCGTGTGGCTGCAAGCGTATTCAGGTTCGTGCGCAGATTGTTATCCGCCGTCACGCGGGAAGTTTCTGTATATCCTGAGGTCGGCGCTGCATATACGCTGCCGCCGCTCAATCCGGCTGCTGCCAGCTTCTCCTCCTGTCCCAGCGCAGAAATGCGTGCAGCTGTCTGCGCCTGCGTCACATTGTTCCGATATGTGGTGTTGATTCCCTGCAGGCTGTTTTGCAGCCGCCGCCGGCTTTCCGCCTGCGCTGTCTGAAACGCACTCAGCCGCTTGCTCTCCGCCGCACGGTATAATGCTTCAATATTCAGGTCTGCCATTGTCGCTCCTTTCTCAACGGTAAATTCTATCTCTGCCGCACTTGGGTACGCACCGTATACCGGATATTCAGCCCCAGCAGTCCAAACGGCTCGCCTGCATTTTCATTGCGCACGACCATCTGAAACAGATACGCCCGCCGGACGCGGCGACGCGATGGAATAGGTACAGCCGCCGCAATGGAGCGGAAGGAAAAATTCCCAAAATCCATCCGCGCAAACGAAAACTGCGAAAACGCTTCGGCTGCTGCCTGCGCATACAGCCGCTCTGTCCGATACCAGATATCGGCACTGGAATAGCCATACGGCATCAGCATCGTCTGTGTCGTCAGGATATTTTTCTGCCGGTTCCATGCCGCCAGCGGGGAAAATGGTGTTGTCCACCGCGCCGCGATCGGCTGTCCGTCGTCATAATAGGCATCTGCATCATCCGTGCAGCAAAATTCACAGACCCGCCCGTCCGCAGTCCCGAACCACAGGCTGCCGCCCTCGCCGGAGTCCGCGAGGAAGCACACCGCGGGAATATTGTCCCAGTAATACCATTCCGGGATATTCCCTTCCATCTGCCTGCTGTCCGCCACATAGCAGTGCCCGCCGACTGCGAGATAATAAAATCCGTTCCAGACGCAGGCAATGGCATCCGACAGGTTTTCCCGGCTCAGCCGCGGGTCAATGCGCTGTGATACGCCCGCAACAGCGCGGTATTCCGTAACATTTGTGCCATAAATACCCATAACCCCCTGCGGGGACAGGTAATACGGCGTGCCGCCCAGCACAGCAATGGCGTACCGGCTGGCTGCGCCTGCCGCCTCTGCGCCCTGCCGCAGCGGATAGGCCGGGCGGTCATTGTCATCCAGCGTAAAGGTGCGCAGATACTGCTTTGCATCCTGCCCGTCCGATTTGAGCACCACCTGCGTGTCATATTGCCGCGCGTACCCCATGATCTCCGATGCGTCTGAGCCGATCATCGTGTAGCCGGTGTCCGGGAAATAGGTCGGATCATACAGACCGGACTGCCAGTCGCAATTCGGCTTTTGCGGGTCTCCGGCGACAAACACACGGGTGTCATTCCTTCCACCATACAGGCCGCAGATGCGGCACCGGTCAATACAGCTCGCCGGTTCCTCCATCTTGGAAAATGTAATGGCAACATTCGCCAGACCGCCCGCGTCCGGCGGCGCCTGCGTCAACGTCACCTTTCCTGTCACGGCATTTACCATCTCAATTTCAAAACCATCGCACGCCACGCTGTCCGCGTCGATATATTCGGTATCCAGCTGGAATGCCCTGCTGGTTCCATCGCCGACAAAGGTATTGGTGCGTCTGGAAGATAACAGGTTCACCGCCTCCAAGCTGGTTCCGCCGCCTTCCGGCGGGCTGCCGATGGTCGTCGTCGGGATATAGGCAACATTGCGCGCTGGCTGTGCGGTTTCGCCGTCATACACCAAATAGGTCTTTCCGTCCAAAATCCACAGCCTGCCGTTCATCAAAAAGGACGTGGATTTCCCTTCATTCATGTCCGCATACAACAGCGCATGTTCCCCGTTGTCTGCCAGCCTCCACAGCTTCGTTCCCGCATGGCACAGGATGTCCGTCTCCAACCGGTGCAGGCCGTAGACCATACCGGAGAATTTTGCCCGCCTGCGGTAACCGGTGCGCTTTACCGGAAAATACGTATCATTTGCAATCATGTTGCAGGCGTCCGGTGAGCGCGACCAATCAACCTTCGTGGAATGATTTGCAAAATCCACACCGGCGAAATGCTCCACTGTGATCTCCATGATGCTGTCTGCATCCGGGAACTGATAAGGTGTGCTCATTCCTCCATCTCCTGCATGTCCGTCAGTGTGCACGGCGCATAATATGCCGCCCGCCGTTCATATTCACTCATAAGCCAATTAAACATCGTGCGGTCGTCCTCCGCCACCAGCAGCGCCGCCAGCCCATAGGGGAAACACTCTCGCACAAACATCTCTTCATATGGGACTTCATCCTCTAGGCTTTCCAGCGCCGGTGCCGTGGCAAGCATATGCTGTACGTCCCCGCCCTGTGCCCGCTGCAATGCATTCTGCTCATACAGCCGGTCGTTCAGCATCTGATTGATACAGCCGAGCACAAGCGGCTCCAGATAGACCACCTGCTCTGTTTCCATTCCCAGCAGCACCACCGCCTGTTCATATAGCTGCTTTCCAGTCAATCGCCCTCCTCCTTTCCATATCTATCGCGGCGGACAGAGTTTCTCTCCGTCCGCCGCACAGCCTTCCGTCGGTCAACAGGTCTTTTCTGCCACCGAGGATGTAAAATAACCGTCCGCAAATGCCACAGCGCGGAGCATCATGCCGGTATCCACTGTCACCGTATCGGCATATACCTTTGCGCTGTCGGAATAGCGCGGGTCTGTGCCGTCAATGGTGTACCGCACTTCGTCTGCATTGCTCGGCTTGGTCACAGCTGCCTTGCCGCTGGAGATCATAATGGTCGGCGCCGCCAGCTTGTTGTCCGCCAGCACCAGTGCATACACGCCGGTCGCCTTTGCACCGAGTACAAAGGCGTCATAATAATGGCGTCCTTCGATGAGTGCGCCGGATACGCCTACCGGGTCATTGTGCACCTTTGCGTCCGAGATCTTATACGGCATCAGCACCGCGTTTTTATGGGTAATCAGGAAGAAGCAGCCCTCCGGCATATAGCTCTTGGGCACGCGCACGATATTCATCCCGGCGATCTCACCGCACACGCCCTTTGCGACTGCCTTAACACCCAGCCCCTCCAGACCGGTAAACTCCGGGGAAAGACGGATGAGCTTGTATACCTCGCTGGTCACATAGATATAGCGGTCACCGTCCGGCACCAGATGATCGTCCAGCGTCTGCGAACCGGTGGAGATCAGCTCCACGATATTGCTCTTGGTCGGCGCGTCGGATACCGTGTCGATGGTTCCCGCCATCATGGCAAAACGCTTGAGTGCATAGCGATCCGCTGCCGGTGTGGACTGTTCATTGATCTGCAAGCGCAGCATATCCGCCGCCTTTTTGGTCATGTTCTGGTCCAGATGATTGCCTTTGTCGATTGTCAGTGTGAACGCCTTATCCTGCGTCATTTTCAGCTCCTGTACGATATCCTGCATTTCTGTCACCGTACCGTAGCGGCTCATGCCCTCGCGGGTGTAGTCTACCTCCGGCACAGTCAGCGGCGTGTACACCTTCAGCGTCTTTACACCGGTCAGGTCAAAGGAAGACGATGTCTTTCCCTTCACAAAGGAGCCGGCGGTGAATACCTCCGCAATTTGGCTCGAATATTTCGTCGCAAGATTTACTGCCATATTGATTTACCTCCTGTTAGCCTTTGCCCATCAGTGCAAGAATGATGGGGTCTGTGATGTTGTTTTCCCCGTCGGAACGCGCGGAACCGACGTCCATCCTGCGGTTGTCCGCATTTTTCCGCAGCTCCTCCAGCTCTTCGCGCAGCTTGCGAATCTCATACGTACGGTATGCGCCCAGCAGATCGCCCGAACGGTTTGCGCTGTCCCATACCTCCGGCGGGATATCCTCCGCCTGAATATCGGGATATTCATTGAGGAACGCCTGATAGACGTCGCCGTCCGGCATATTCCCAGTCTCCTGACTGCGGCGCGCCGCAGCATTTGCCTTGGACAGGCCCTGCTCTGCGGCAGCGATCAGCTGCTCGAGCGTCAGTTCGAGCGTCTGCCCGTCAACAGTCACCGGATAGGTCTGTTCGTCGCTGTCGGTCAGCGGCAGATCCGCCGGATTGGGTGCACCGGTTGCCGGTGCCGTGTTAGATTTGTTCTGTGCCATAAAAACAGCCTCCTTTTTTTATCATGCTTGCGCGGTTTGTGCCGCGTCGGATGTTGTGCCCTTCGTTGGTGTCAGCTGTGCCAGCTGCCCGCTCTCCTTCTGTTCCTTGAGGGCGCGCAACAGGCGGGACTTGCCGCGGATCTGGTTGTCCGGGATGTTCTCTACATACAGGATCGGGTCGGTGATAATCCCACGCTCCAACAGGTTATCATTTGTCACCGTCTGCATCGTCTCCGCCCAGTACGCGCTCGAACCGACGTCTACATTCAGCTCCAGCGTCGCCGTATCCAACGTGTCAAAATCAAACCGCTGTACGGCTTCTTCGCCGGAATCATCTGTGATGCACACGGTACGGCTGCCGTAATGCACCCGCATGAGGTCGATAAAGATACGCACTGTATCCTCGACAAAGCGGTAAAATTCCATCTTGACCAGCTCCAGCGGCGCGATTGTCGCCTGCTGTACCGTGACGATCGCGGAGGTATTGTCCGGCTTGACATTGCCCAGCGTCGCGTCCGAAGCGCCCATCAGCTCCATCGTGTCCTTCATCATCTGCTGTAACAGCGCCATGACCTGCGTGGAGATTTCCGGCGCTTGGAACGCGGACAGGATCGCCTCATTCGGGTTGCCGCGCATCCCAATCGCTTTGCCCACATCGGACGAGTAGCCATTCGGGAATCGCGTCATGTCATAGATGATCTTCGGGAATGCGATGTGCTTGATGCACTGCACATACATCGAATACAGCTTGTTAATAGCAATCTGGTTCGGGATCGCCTCTGTGATTGGTGACGCGCCGTGGCAACAATTTTTGACGCGCTCCCAGCTCATATAGGCGACCGGATAATACCGGTACGGCGCTGTCATTTCCGGCATGATTACTGCGTGCTGCGTGCACTTGATGAAGGAAATGCCTTCCTCGGTACGCTCCATGCGCAGCAGCACCGTCACCATATTGTCTGTATCCTCCGTCTGCGGGTCATACTGCGGCTCCAGCAGGCTGTCCGGCTGGATCGTCTCGGCCTCCGCCTTGCTCATGCCGCGTGCCGTTGCCTCCTTGCGCACGCTCTCCACCGAACGCCGCATGGAAAGGATGAGATACGGCTGCCGTTGTACTTCGTCTACCGCCGGATTGCCGAAAAAGATATCGGTGTTTTCGATGACATCCACCTCAATATCGCCTGCAATGCGCTGCCCGCTGTCCTTTTCCGGATCGAACCGGATATAAAAGCAGCCGTCGCCATCCACGCAGGCATTGCGCAGCATATAGCGATTTTTGCTCTTTACGCCGGCACGTTCGATAACCGATGCCACCGAGCGGTCGAGCACCTTCTGCATCAGCTCTCCGTCCGGTACAGACTGGAACGGCTGCGCCGTCACAGCGATATCGTCGGACACCAGCATGGAGACAAACAGATTGACGACACGCCGCAGTACATTGAAGATGAGCGGGTCGAGCGTCGTGACATTCAGCCCTTCCCACTGCCGTCCGACAAAAAAGTTTTCATTGGTTTTCACGCGGTCATACAAGTCAATGCGGTTGTTGAAATCCACACCGCGCTGATATTCCTGCCAGACCGATTCAGGTGTCCGCATGCGTCTCCTCCTCCTTTCCCGGCCCGGTATACGCCAGCATCGCCGCAATATCGCGGCTGAGCGCATCCTCCGCCTGCGTCCAATGTTCCTCCTGCTGCCTGCGCTTTTTGTGCCGCGGCAGGGTCGGTGTTCCGCGCGCCGCCCATACGCCGCAGGCAAAGCACAGCAGGCAGCACAGGCAGCAAATCAAATATTCCATCGTTCCTCCTTATCTGTGTCCATAGGCAAGGAATGCGCCGACATCCCCGTCGTGAATATCCGGCTTCCATTCCAGCCCTTCCGGCTGCACCGTCGCGGCGAAATACCGCAGTGCATCCGGCGCATGGGTCAGCTCATGCGGTGAATTTGCCGTATCGTTCGGGTTCGCCGCGTCCGCAGCGAGCAGCGGTAGTGTGCGGATGAGATTTTTGCAGCACGGGCTGATCTTGAGCTTCGCCGTGCGGATTCCCTGCTCGTCGTCAAACGGGCGGAGATATTCCTTCACTGCATACCAGCCGGGGACACGTTCCCCCATCGCCCGGTCGAAATACAGACCGGCTTCCGCGAAAATATCCACCGCAGACCGCCCGGTCTCCTGCCTGCGATTGAACAGGTCGGGCGGCGCGAGCCGCTGGTCGATGTGCTCTCCGGCCTCCTCCGCGCTGCGGATGGCCTCCGCCGCTTCGGAAATAATCAGTCCGGAGCGGTATACCTCGCGGTACACCCATGCCGTGCCGTCCGGCGACAGCGCAATCCACAGCGCCGCCAGCATATCCAAGCCGTAGTCGATGGCGAGATACCGCTTCCACCATGTCGGAATGGCAGGGGGCGCACACACATGGATATCGGGCGAAAATTCGCCAAAATACTGCCCCTCAAACAGGTCCCAGCGACCATACAGCAGCGCCTTGCGACTGCGCTCATCCAGCAGCTCCAATCGTTTGACATATTCCGGGTCGCTCTCCATCAGGAAGGTATTGTCCTGTACCTTCGCGGGCAGAAACAGCTTTCCGTCGCGCTCCTCCCCCGGTGTCAGCACATCAATATACCGCGCCTTGACCCAGCTGTGCCCCACACCGCCCGGGTTGGTGGACGACTTAACCTGCTTCGGGTAACCGTTCACACCGCGCACGCGGGACAGCAGATAGGTAAACTGGAACTCGGTAAAATGCGTCAGCTCGTCGAACCGGATGACGTCATATTCTGCGCTCTGGTACTTGGTCACGTCGCCCTCGCTGTCGCACGAGCCGAACTCGATCGTCGACCCGTTGACAAACGTCCACCGATGGTGCGTCTCGCCGTATGTTCCGATCTCCGTCGGGTACAGCCCCATCGACACCTGTATCAGCGAACGCTTCAGCTCTGGGAATGTACGCCGCAGCACCAGCTGATGGGAGCCGGGATATTGCAAGGCAAAGATCAGCGCGTCGATCAGCTGCGCATAGCTCTTGCCGCCGCCTGCCGCGCCGCCGAACAGCGTCTCAAATGCCGTCGAGCGGATAAACTCCAGCTGGCGACGTGTGACGGAAATCTCCATCTATTCCACCACCTTGAGCACCAGCTCAAACTGCTTGTCCGCGTCCGTCCCGTCGGACGGCTCCGCCAGCTGTCCCTTTCCAACCGCACGCTCTAAAATCTCCTTTGCAACGCCCGCGCGTGCGGTGCCGGAGAGCGAATCATCCTCCAGCATGTCACACAGGCATTGCGCGGCCTCCGGTGAGTGGTCACACAGAATGTCGCGCACCATATCACCGTGTGTTTTCTTCCGGCGTTTTGCTTTGGTCTGCGCCAATGGCATCCCTCCTTTTGTAAATGTATTAAGACAACTCACGATGCATATAATAGGCGTTTTTGCACCGTTGTACAGGTGCATTTGTTTCCAGCCTGTGGAAAACCTCGGTTCTTTGAACACGCCTTAAGAAATTTTTTAAAAAATTGAAAAATCCCTCTTGCAATTTTGCGTGTACTATTGTATTATTGTATCAATCACTTAATACAATCACTCGATACCACTCCCGTGAAAGGAGGACAATCATGCAGTGGAATCTCTCTGATAACCGTCCGATCTATCTACAGCTGATGGAGACCCTCACCCTCTCCATCGCGTCCGGTGCACTGCCCGCTGGAAGCCGCCTGCCATCCGTGCGTGATCTCGCATCAGACGCAGGTGTGAATCCAAACACCATGCAGCGGGCATTATCTGAATTAGAACGCACCGGTCTGCTGTATTCGCAGCGCACCGCCGGACGGTTCGTGACCGACAACACAGAAAGGATTATGGAAAAACGAAAGGAGTTCGCCATGGAACAGATTCAGGTTTTCCTGTCTTCTATGAAGGACATGGGCTTTACGACCGAAGAAACAATCGAACTGATCCGCCAGGCAGCAAAGGAGGAAGCATAAATGGAGCCTATCTTACAGTGCACAGGTCTGTGCAAGCAATATGGAAAAAAGACTGCGTTGGAAAATGTCACGTTCTCGTTGGAACGCGGCTGCATTGTCGGTCTGCTGGGACCAAACGGCAGCGGCAAATCAACGCTCATCAAACTGGCAAACGGCCTGCTCACGCCCACCGCAGGCGAGATCCGCATCGCGGGAAACCTGCCGGGTGTCGAGACTCACGCAATCGTGTCTTATCTGCCGGAGCGCACCTATCTGAGCGACTGGATGACCGCAGATGACCTGCTGAAATTCTTTGCGGATTTTTACGAGGATTTCAACATCGATAAGGCGGCGGAAATGCTCACCCGTCTGGGCATCAGCGCAAAGGATTCCCTCAAAACGATGTCCAAGGGCACAAAGGAAAAGATTCAGCTGGTCGTCGTCATGAGCCGCGAGGCAGACCTGTACCTGCTGGATGAGCCGATCGGCGGCGTTGACCCCGCAGCCCGCGACTATATCCTGAATACCATTTTAACCAATTACAGTGAAAACAGCACGGTCGTCATTTCCACCCATCTGATCTCCGATATCGAAAAGGTGCTCGACGACGTCCTGTTCCTCAACAACGGACAGATCACGCTGCATAAGACGGTGGACGACATCCGCTCGGAATACGGCAAATCTGTCGATGCGCTCTTCAGGGAGGTGTTCGCATGCTAAGCAAGCTGATTTCCTACGAATTTAAGGCCACCCGCCGCATCTTTCTGCCGGCATACGGTGTGCTGCTCGCGTTATCCATTCTCAACGGCATTTTCATCGCCCTGCCGGACAGTATTCTAGACCGGATCACCATGCCATTCGGCGTCATTCTGACGATATATATTTTCGCGATGTTTGCCGTCTGCGTGCTCACCTTCGCCTATATGATCAACCGTTTTTACAAAAACCTGCTCGGTGACGAGGGCTATCTGATGTTCACGCTCCCGGCGCGCCCTTCCCAGCTCATCTGGGCGAAGTGCATCGCATCCACCCTGTGGATGTTCATCACGGCGGTCCTGTGCTGTGTTTCGCTGATTCTTCTGGTCACACCCGGTCTGATCTCTCACGGTCACCTGATTTTGGATGCTGACTTCACAAACTTCTGGCAGGAGCTTTCCTTTGCCATCCGCAGTATTTGGCACAACTACAGCTTCCATACCATCACCTTGCCGATCCTTTATATCATCATCGGCATCATCTGGACGGCAAATTTCTGCATGCACATCTATGCCTGCCTGTCCATCGGCTCGCTGGCAACCAAACACCGGCTGGGCTTTGCGTTTCTGGCGTACCTCGGCTTCGGCATCGTGTGGGAGATCATTGTGATGCTCAGTGCATCACTGTCCGATCTTTTCCCGGCCAACTGGGATCTGGCAACATTCAGTAACATGACACAGATGTATGTATTCTGCGCAGTGATGATCGTCTACAGCATCATCAAACTGGTCATCAACTTTGTGATCACCAATTATATCCTGAGCAAGCGTTTGAACCTACAATAAACGATACACCTCCCTCCGGCACGCCTCCCGTGGGCGTGCCGATGATATATCATTGGATGTTTTAAAAAAGAACAATACCATCAAGAAAGAAGTGCTTTTATGACCTCTATCATCGAAACCAATATGCTCACCAAAATCTACGGTTCCCACACCGTCGTCAATAAGATCAATCTCTCCGTCCCGGAGGGCAGCATCTACGGCTTTATCGGCCCGAACGGCGCGGGAAAATCCACCACCATGAAGCTGCTGCTCGGCCTGCTCCACCCGTCCGCCGGTTCTGTCCGCCTGCTGGACAAAGACCTGACGCAGGAAAACCGGCTGTCCCTGCTGCGTCAAACCGGCTCGTTTATCGAATCCCCCTCCTGCTACGGGCATCTGACCGCGCAGGAAAATTTACAGATCATCTGCGATCTCAAGGATGTTCCGTATTCCGATATTGACCGCGTGCTGGATATCGTCCGCCTGGAGCACGCCCGCAAACAGAAAGTCAGCCAGTTTTCCCTCGGTATGCGCCAGCGCCTCGGCATTGCGCAGGCGCTGCTCGGCAGCCCGAAGCTGCTCATTCTGGATGAGCCGACCAACGGTCTTGACCCGGCAGGCATTCAGGAAATGCGCAGCCTCATCCGCGAAATGCCGCAGCTGTGCGGCGCGACTGTTTTCATCTCCAGCCATCTGCTCAGTGAGCTGGAGCAGATCATCGACCATGTGGGCATCATCAACGACGGGAAGCTGCTGTTTCAGGGCGAATTGTCCGCCTTGCAGCGGCACAGCCGCGGGGATTACGTCCTGCGCGTCCTACAGCCAAACAAGGCATGTGAAACGCTGCTCACACAGGGCGTCACCGTTCGCGCCGATGGCAATGAGCTGCATATCCCGCCCATGCGGGAGGACACGCTCGCCGCGCTGGTGCAGGAGCTTGCCACACACGATGCCGGTATTGTCGGCCTGACCCAGCAGACCAAATCCCTTGAAGACATCTTCCTCAGCCTGACCAATCAGAAGGAGGCGAGCTAAATGCGTTCGTCCTTCCGTGCGGAGCTGCGAAAAGCCCACCGCAGGCATGACCTGCCGGTCATCGTCCTGATCGCGGCAGCTGTTATCGTTATGTCTATGGGCAACAACCGCAACGACCCCAATGCCGGTTACTCTGCCCTGTTTTACGCCATGCCCATCATGAACGCGCTGGTCATGTCCACTGGTATGGCAGTACTTGCCAGCCGCATCTGGGATGTGGAAACCAAGGGCAACTCCTGCCGGCTGCTGTTCACGCTGCAAAGCCGCACCAGTCTGTATATTGCCAAGGCGGTCCTCGGCATCATTGAGGTCGCCGCCGTCTGCCTGCTGGAATGCGCAGCAATTGTCGCCTTTGGCGCGCTTCAAGCATATACCGAGCCGCTGGCGTTTTCGCGGTTATTCTGGCTGTTCCTGTGCACCTTTGTCGTCGGCCTGATGCTGTTTTTCTTCTCCTATGCACTGTGCCTGTATTTCCCGTCCCAAGTACCCGCCGTTGCTGTCGGGCTTGCTGGCAGCCTGGTCGGGCTGTTCAGCGGCTTCATGCCGCGCTCGTTTTCCTATTTTATCCCGTGGGGCTATTTTATTCCACTCTCCGCGATGCAAATGGGCTGGGATCAGGCGACCAGAGAAACCTGGTATATCCCGCAGGACTTTCCCGTCCCCTTGCTGCTGGTTTCCGGTATTTTCATTTTCCTGCTGCTGATTGCAGGCTACAGTCTGATGCAGAAAAAGGAGGTCTGACCCATGCTCACCCGTTGTATGATCGCAGAAAACCGCAAGCTGAACGGCTCGGTAATCTGGCTGGCATTTTTCATCATCCCACTGTTTCCCGCCATCATGGGAACCTATAACTACCTGCAAAATCTTGGCATCTTGAAAAACGGCTGGTATGACCTGTGGACGCAAAATACGCTGTTTTACGCCTCGTTTTTCTTCGCGCCGCTGGTTGGCCTGTATGCCGCCTATCTCTGGCGGCTGGAGCACCTCGGGCACAACTGGAATACGATCATGTCCGCCCCGGTGCGTCCGTTTTACCTGTTTTTCGCCAAGTTTATTGTCATTATCAAAATGGTTCTGCTGACCCAGCTGTGGGTATTGGTGCTGTTCGTGCTGTGCGGCCATTTCTGGGCAGGTCTTCCCGGCTTCCCGCCCGCCGACATAATCCTCTGGCTGCTGCGCGGCGTGTTGGGCGGTACAGCGATCATCGTCCTTGAGCTTCTGCTGGCAATGGCGCTCCGCAGCTTTGCCGCGCCGATCCTGGTCGGGCTGTTGGGCGGCGTGATCGGTATGCTGTTCAATGCAAAAGGACATGGGTTGTTGTTCCCCTATTCCCTGATGCTGCTTGGCATGAACTCAAACCGGTCAGAAAATGTCCTTTCCAATCAATTATTGCCGTTTTTAGCAGCGTGCGCGGTGTTCTCCGTCGTATTTTTTGTACTGGCGCACATCTTCCTGACCCGTCGTGACGTCCATACCTGACCGCAAAATCCGCCCGTATTCTACAATTCTCTGTACAATCTCCCTCCGCATATGGTAAGATAGTATCATACAAAACCATAAGGGAGGGATCCTGTATGAAATGCCCACACTGTGGTATCCATTATATGGACGGCGAACGCGAGTGCCCGCTCTGCGGCAAGCGTCCCGGCCTGCTCGCCCCCAAAAAGAAATCCAAATTCAACAGCGCCGATGTCGAACAGGAATACCGGCCTTCACCAAAAAAAGCAAAGCCTGCTACGTCCACAGAGCGCAAGCAGACCTATAACCACAAAAAACCCGCTTCCACCGAAGCGGCATGGCAGCGTGCGGCCGCTGGTGCGCATTCGCACGACAATCCGCTTGCAGCAAGCCCCCGCCAGCAGAAAAACAAGGCATCCGGCTGTCTCGTCGTCGTGATCCTGTTTATCATCTTCATCGCCGCCTCCTGTATTTTTGGCATCATGTCCTACAACGACGTGGCACATTCCGCCACGGACTGGCTGGATGATACCTTCCTGTCGGATGACTATGATGATTCCGACGATATCTATGAATCCTGCGACCCATATGAAGCCTTCTCTTCCGGCACATGGGTAAATGAGGATTACTCCCTCACGATGGTAGTGGATGATTCAGGTACCATCTCTTGGTCAGACGGCACGAAATCCGCTGTTGATGACTATCCGCTGTTCCAGCGTCTGGCACTCACCGAGGACAACGCCAGCGATTATTGCTCCGATGACGAGCTGGAGGAGTATCCGATCGATGAATATACCCAATATACCCTGTGGGCGTCGACATGGAATGATGAAACAGACGATTCTGATTCTCTCAGCATCTGTCTATACATGCCAAATGATGTGGATGCCGCTGACGTCACCTCGTTTGATTATTACGATTACGATGCCGGCGAATACCATACCTTCACCTATCTCTCCGACGCCACTGCGCTGCCGGACTCCGTTATTGCGGGGCAAACTTCGCAGTCTGCATAACTGAACACACAAAGGGCCTGTATCTGCGCGATACAAGCCCTTTTTTCATGCAATTTTCACTTTTCCGGCAGATATTCCTCTTCCACGCGCGCGACGCTGCGGCATTTGCCGGTGCTCTCGTCAATATCAAACACCGCGCCCTGCATCACGCAGATGCCGCCCGCGGGTTCAAACCGGCTGGTCAGGTCGCCGCGAAACATCGCGATGGACTGCTCCATGCGTATCCCCAGCACCGACCATTTCGGGCCGGTCATGCCAAGGTCTGTGATATAGCCTGTCCCTTTGGGATTGACACGTGCATCCGCGGTCGGCACATGGGTATGCGTGCCATACACTGCGGCGACACGCCCGTCAAGGTAGAAGCCCATCGCCAGCTTTTCGGATGTCGCTGACGCATGTATCTCACACAGCGCCACATCGTACTTTCCTTCCTGCTCCCGCAGGATGCGGTCTGCACGCAAAAACGGGTTATCCGGCCCATACTGCATGTCGCACCGTCCGATCAGCTCGAACAGCAGTACGCGCCAGCCTGCACTCGTCTCATAAATGCCAAAGCCTTCCCCCGGCGACTGCGGCGCGAGGTTTGCCGGTCGGATCACATACCGGTTATCCTCCAGATACGGCACGATATTCTGCTTTCGGAAGGAATGGTTGCCCAGCGTGATGACATCCGCACCTGCGGCAAAAATGCTGTCCGCCTGCTTTGGCGTGATGCCCACGCCGCTGGCGTTCTCCCCGTTCACAATGGTAAAATCCGCCTGTACCTGCTTTTTCACCCGGCGCAGCAAATGCGATACCGTCTGCAATCCCGGCTGGGATACCACATCACCAATGGCTAAAATTTTCATATGATCCCCTCTTTGTGGAAAAAAGGGCGGCACAGGGCCGCCCATATGTATCGTGCTCAGTCAAATAGCGGGGAAACCGAAGATTCCTCGTAAATGCGTGCGATTGCCTCGGTAAATACCGGTGCTACCTGCAGCAGCTCGATCTTGTCGCTGCGCTTCTCCGGCGACAGCGGGATGGTATCCAGCAGGGTCAGCTTCTTGATCGGGCTTTTCTCCAGACGCTCGATCGCCGGGCCGGACAGCACGCCGTGTGTCGCACAGGCATAAACTTCCTTTGCGCCGCCGTGCTCGATCAGCGCCTCTGCCGCATGACACAGCGTACCTGCGGTGTCGATCAGATCGTCGCTCAAAATACAGATCTTGTCCTTTACATCTCCGATGATGTTCATGACCTCGGAAACATTGGCGCGTGGACGGCGCTTATCAATGATGGCAAGGCGGTAATCCAGCTTTTCGCAGAACTTGCGGCAGCGGGTAACAGAGCCGAGATCGGGGGAAACGATCATCACATCGTCACGGCTGCGGCCAAATGCGCCTGCAATATGCGGGATGAGGACAGAGGCGCCCATCAGGTTATCAACCGGGATGTTAAAGAAGCCCTGCAGTTGATGTGCATGGAGATCCATCGTCAGCACGCGGTCAGCGCCTGCTGCGGTAATGATGTCTGCTACCAGCTTTGCGGAGATCGGGTCACGCGCCTTGGACTTTCTGTCCTGGCGTGCGTAGCCGAAATATGGGATGACAGCGGTAATACGGCCTGCGGAAGCGCGCTTGCAGGCATCGATCATGATGAGCAGCTCCATCAGATTGTCGTTTACCGGACCGCAAGTAGACTGGACAAGGAATACGTCCGAACCGCGCACCGTCTCGCCGATGGAAACCGAAACCTCTCCATCCGAGAAATGTCCTACGGTGCATTTGCCAAGGGGCAGGCCAAGCGCAGATGCGATCTGCATTGCCAATGCGGGATGCGAATTGCCCGCGAGGATTTTAATGTTCTTTCCGTGAGAAATCATAATTGATAGTCCTCCTGCATTTTTTAATTCCCCGAAACGCCTTGCGTTTCCTCATACATTATTCTCTATTAACCCATCTCTATCTATATGAACAACAAAATTCGCTGTAAATTTTTACTTCTTTCCGTGCATACGCCGGCGGCGGTCATTCCAGCCCTCTTTGTTTTCCTGACGTACACGTGCAACGGCCATTGCGCCGTCCGGTACATTCCGTGTCACCGTCGTGCCTGCTGCCGTCAATACGCGGTCACCCAGCTCCACCGGCGCCACGAGGTTGGTATTGCAGCCAATAAAGCAGTCGTCACCGATCACCGTCTGGCTCTTGGTATAACCATCATAGTTGACGATTACCGTGCCGCAGCCAAAGTTGACGCGCTCACCGACCACAGCATCCCCGATATAGGTCAGATGTGATACCTTGGTGCCGTTTCCAATATGTGCATTTTTCAGCTCGACAAAATCACCGATTCGTGTCTCGTTGCCAACCTCACTGCCCGGACGGATGTATGCAAACGGGCCTACCGTTGCGTCCGAGCCGATGCTGCTCTGATAGATCTGCGAGGAATTGACGCTTGTCCGGTCGCCGACGGAAGCGCGGTCCAGAATGGTGTTCGGACCGATGGTGCAGCCGCAGCCGACCCGGCTGCCCGGATGGATCATACAGCCCGGCAAGACTGTCGTGCCGCTGCCGATCTCGCTGTACGGCGAGATATAGGTGTGCTCCGGGTCAAATATGCTGACGCCCTTGTCCATCCATGCGCCGTTGATGCGGCTCTGCAGCGCCTTCTGCACCTTATATGCGTCCCCGGCCGTATAAACCGCCGTGTGCGGGGCTGTGCGGCAGGTGCCGACCTTTGCGCTGATATCATGGGCGATCTTGATCGCATGCGTCAGCGAAAGCGGATGCTGCTCCAAAATATCATGCAGCGCTCCTGCGTGGAAAATCGCGGCGTGCCATGTGTCGTCCGCCGTGATCACGTTGCATGTCATCGTTGTCACATCCGTAGCGGCACCGCGGTACTGGTCGATCGCGAGCTGGTATTCCTCCGCTGTGACGTCCGGCATCGGTGTGGAGAGCAGCATGATATCGCCCTCCAGCCCTTTGGCGGCCGTGCGGACCATCTGCGTGAAATCTGCATCGTCTGCACAGACAACCGACGGGATACCGTCCAGCTCCGGCTCACTCTGCTGGCGAGCATACAGCAGCGTGCACTGCTCCGGCAGTGCATCTGCAACCAGTTTTCCGGCAGGCGTAAACAGGATCTCGCGGTGAACCGGATATTTTCCGTCCGCGCCCTTTTTGCCGCCGAGTAAAATTGTATTCAACTTGTTACAAGACATGAAAGCTATCCTTTCTTTACCTGAGGAGGAGCGGCAGAAATCGACATGCTGCCCCTCAAAGAAATACGTAAACTTATTATACTATTTTTTCCACAAAAAAACATCATTAAATATACAAAATTTCGCGGCATTCTTCCCTCTTGCACTATTACTTTTGTCACGATATAATAGAAGAACCGTAATCCGGCACGTCAGCCGGAAACATCTGACTATTTCATACGAAATTTATGGGATAACTTGTCATTTTATATGCTTTCGGAGGAAATTATGTCACTTACCTCATTGATTCCCACCGGCGGCGAGTTCTGTGTGCTGCGTGCGCAGGTCGTGGACAGCCTGATCGCCTGCTGCGACGGCGACAGTGCGCTGCTCTATCTATATCTGGTGCGGCAGGGGCAGTCATTTGACGAACGCACCGCTCTGCGTGCGCTCGGCATGACCCGCGACCGATATGACCGCGCCGTACATACGCTGACCAACCTGCACCTTGTCACTACACCGACAGAAAACCAGCCGCAGCGCCGCAGCTCGTCTACGCAGCCGCCGCGCTATACCGCCGCAGAAATGCGTGCCCGCCGGGAGGGCGACCACCGGTTCGCCTCTGTCTGCCAGACGGCGGAGATGGTGCTGGGCCGCACACTGACCGAAGGCCAGCTGCGCACGCTGATGAATGCCTATGAGCATCTCGGCCTGCCCGCAGATGTCCTCATTGACCTGCTGACCTATCTCCACCGCGAAAAAAAGCTGGTCAGCCGCAATGATATCGACCGCGAAGCGCATCTCTGGGCGGATATGGGTATTTTTACCGCCGAAGCCGCAGTAGAATTTCTGTCCCGCAGGGAAGCGGAAAAATCCCTCATCGACGGCATGATGCGTGCCCTTGACATAGCAGGGCGCGACCCCGCACCGGATGAATACCGCTATCTTTCCCACTTTATCCAACAGGGCTTCGACGCAGATGCCGTCGCCCTCGCCAAACAGCGCATGTACAACCGGCTCGGCAAATTCAGTTGGAAATACCTGTCCGGTATTTTGGACAGCTGGCACCAGAAGGGACTGCACACCGCCGCTGAAATCACGGCTGTTGAACCGGAAACCCGTCAGCCCAAGAAGCCTGCCGCTGCGGCAGAGCAGGCGCCTGCTGGCGGCGGACTGTCCGACTGGGAGCAGGAATGGCTGGAGGAATTCAGCGCAATGAAACGCAGGGAGGGAAATAACTAATGGCATATGACCGCGCATTGCTGTCCTCCATCCTTCGGCAGATGGAACGCCAGCATGACCAATATGAAGCGGAAGCGGAGGAACGGCGCTACCGGCTGACTCATACGATCCCGCGTCTCGGTGAAATCGACCGCGAGCTGCGCGCGACTTCGGCAAAGGCCATGCGCATCGCATTTGAATCCAACAATACCGACGCCGCAATCGACCAGCTGCGCGCGCGCAATCTGGAATTACAGGCGGAAAAGCGCCGTCTGCTGCTGGACAATGGCTATCCAGCGGACTATCTCGCCGTTGCAGAGGACTGCCCTGTCTGCCATGATACCGGCTATGACGGCAGCAAGTTGTGCCGCTGCGTGAAGCAGAAAGCGGCTGAACTGCAAAAGCAGAAGCTGTCTTCCCTGCTCCCAGTGGATCAGGAGACGTTTGATACCTTCCAGCTGGACTATTACAGCCCGCAGCCGGACAGCCGCTTCAATGTTTCTCCCCGCGAGCTGGCAGCGTATAATTTCCAAACATGCAGCCGGTTTGCTGAGCAGTTCGGCAGTTCCTATGAAAATCTGCTGCTCTATGGCTCCGCAGGACTAGGCAAAACTTTCCTGTCCTCGTGTATCGCCCGCAGCGTAACAGAGCGCGGCTTTTCGGTTGCCTATGATACCGCCATCTCGGTCTTTGACCAATACAACCGTGTCAAATTCCGCGGCGGCGACCCCTCCGGGGCATCCGAAGCGCTCGAACGGTTCCGCAGCGCTGACCTGTTGATCGTCGACGACCTCGGCACGGAAATGCCCAGCGCATTCCACACCTCCTGCCTGTACGACCTCATCAGCGGGCGCCTGATGCGCCGCCTGCCGACCATCCTCAGCACCAACCTGCTCCCGGCCGAGCTGGAACCGCGCTATTCCGCGGCAATCGCCTCGCGCATTCTGGGAGAGTTCACACAGCTGCGCTTTATTGGCAGTGATATCCGCAAAATTCGCAAAAAACAGCGCCTTTAAAGAACATTTTCAAAAATAACATAGAATTGTAACATTCGATTCATGGTTTGTTCACAACTTCCAGAACGAAATGCGCTATACTATGAGCATGGAACGAGGAGATGCGAGACCTCTTCCACAAAAGATATGCCGGTATCTTTGAATTTCTCTTACCCCCTTTTTATTTTGTGAAACGTATGCGAACAGAGCAGCTGTCCTGAACAAGGGCAGCTGTTTTGTTTTTGTGATATTGCTTTGCAAGCCGCTGGAAAGCTGGTATAATAGACAATACAAGCCATACATTTCTCCCCCGGAGGTTTTTGTTATGCCTACTATTATTCATGCCGCTGATTTTCATATCGGCGCAAAATTTGACTTTCTTCCGTCCGCGCGTGCGGCCGATGCCGTCAATCTGCAATTTTCCGCGCTTCAGGCAATGGTCAACTATGCAGCATCATCCGCTGTGGACGCGGTACTCATTGCAGGCGACCTGTTTGATACGCCGGACATCCGCCCGCAGATCGCATCTGCTGTTTTTTCCGTCCTTGGAAAATGCCCGTGCCCGGTGTTTATTGCCCCCGGCAATCATGATTATTACCACATTGGCAGCGTTTATTCCACCCAGCTGCTGCCGCAGAATATCCATGTATTCCGCGAACGGTTTTTGGAGCCGGTTTCGCTGGCAGACGGCAAGACCGTGATCTGGGGCGCCGCATTTCAGGACACCAAGGCGTCCATCCCGCTGGACGCATCGCTTGACTCGTCCAAGATCAACATCTGCCTGATGCACGGCGAATTGGGCGGCTCCGGCGGCTACAATCCGATCTCCGAAAGCGCTGTGCTCGGCAGCCGCTTTGACTACATCGCACTGGGCCATAACCATCGATTCAGCGGTGTATTCCGCATCAGCCAGACTGCGCTGAGCTGCCCGGGCTGCTTTGCCGCGACTGCCTCCAACGAGCTTGGTGTCAAGGGCTATCTCGCCGGACACATTGAAAAGGGCGATATCGCGCTCACCCTGCGATCCTCCGAGGCTGTCTGCTTTGAAGAGGTCCAGCTCCCGATGACCGGCATCAACAGCGACGCAATGCTGATGGAAACCCTGTTCCCGTTACTGCCGGAGGAGCAGGAACACACCTGCTGCTGTGTCCGCCTGACCGGTACGCGCATGTATGAGCCTGATCTCGCTGCCCTGTCCCATTCGCTGCGCAACATATTCTTCCATGCGCAGGTAATCGATGAGTCCGCCGCGATGCAGGATCTGTACCGTTATGAAAAAGATGACGGCCTGCGCGGTACCGTCACCCGTGATTTTATCTCCCGCATTGAGGAGAATCAGAAGGATGAGCAGGCATGTGCCAAGCTGACCCTTGCGCTGGAATATGCCCTCGCCGCACTGGACGGACGAGAGCTGGACTAAACCGGAGGATCGTTCATGCCAAAATTTCGTCAGACGTCCATCGTCCGCACCATCCTGACCATCCTCATCGTGATCTGCTGTATCCGACAGTTTATCAACGGTGCATTTGAAAATGTATTCACCTGCATCCTCTGCCTGCTGCTGTTCTGTGTACCAAATATCATCAGCAGACGGTTTGCTGTCCAGCTTCCCGCGTTCCTGCAGGTCGTAATCATGATCTTTATCTTTTCCGCAGAGATTCTCGGTGAGGTAAATGCCTATTATATCAAGATCCCCATGTGGGACACCATGCTGCATACCCTCAATGGTTTTCTGATGGCAGCCATTGGCTTCTCCCTTGTGGATATCTTCAACCGCAGTGAACGGTTCCTGGTCAAGCTGTCCCCCATCTTTGTCGCCATTGTCGCATTTTGTTTTTCCATGACGATCGGCGTACTGTGGGAATTTTTCGAATTTGGCATGGATATGCTGTTCCACACGGATATGCAGAAGGACTTCTTCGTCGATGCCATCCACTCGGTCGCGCTGAATCCAAACAACAACAATACGCCCATCCATGTAGCGATCCATGAACTGACCGTAAATGGAGAAGATTGGATGGCTGTCTATGGCGGATATCTGGATATCGGTCTGATCGACACCATGAAAGACTTATTTGTCAACTTCATCGGCGCTGTTGTATTCTCCGTGATCGGATATTTTTACGTCAAACAGCGCGGGCATAAAAACAGCATCGCATCAAAATTGATTCCTACGGTTTCCCGTAACGATGATGATACGCTGGATAGCTTCGGCAATCCGCTGCGTGACAAAGACGAGTCGAAACGGGTACATAACACACAAAAGCATACTGCAGAAAAATAACAAAGATTAACATTATGAAAAACACGGAAAGTCCCTACCTTCCGTGTTTTTATTTGGCTAAATTCTTGATTCCCAGTATATTTTTGCGTTTCTTGGCATATTGAAGCAACTTCCATGTGTTTCCAACAGAATGCTGTGCGTATGTAATCAAATAGTCGCTGTGCTCTATCATATACCGATTTGCACGAATAATAGCTGCTCTTTTAGGCACATTCTCCATATTAGGAGGATACATTGTCTCATCCGCTCCATCAGGAATATTGGAAGATGGATAATATGCGAGCAACAATGTAAATTTTATCATCGGATAGCGTTGCTTTGCATATTTTACTGCTGTCAGTGCTAGTCGATCAAAATTTCCATAATTTCCAGCTATAAATTCTGTAACATGATACTGCACAATATGTCGTTCTACTTCCAAAATTAACATTTCTAATATCGAATCAGGTGCGTCACGATGTCCGATTAAAAAGCAAGTATTCATTTCTTCCCCTCGTTTGCGATATATCCCAAATATTATACCACATCTTTTCAATTTAGGATATATCCCAAATAAAATCGAAAAAATTATTCTACACTTTTTACGATTTATCCCAAGTGAGGTGTAGAATATGAACGCAAAAGATGCTGTCGCACAGCGCATCCAAACCTTATGCGCCCAGCATGATCTTTCCATCAATGCCTTAGCTAACCTAAGCGGCATCTCTGCTTCGACAATTTACAGCATGATAAACACCAAAAGTTTAAATCCCGGTGTCGTATCCATCCAAAAAATCTGCGATGGTCTGGGCATCAGCGTACGAGAATTTTTTGACGACCCGCTGTTTGAAGGGTTGGAGCAAGAAATCAAATAGCCAAAAAACGGATGAAGCATTGCGCCTCATCCGTTTTCGTTTTCCCTATCCAATTGTTCCAACAGCTCGGTCACGGTCCTCCGATAAACCGGATGCACAAAATATGGTGCGATCTGCGCCAGTGGACAGAGCACAAAATCCCGCTTGGGTATCTCCGGGTGCGGGATATGCAGCGTTTCATCCGCCATCGTGATATCATCATAAAACAGGATATCCAGATCAAGCGTGCGCGGCCCCCAATGCACCAGCCGCTCTCGCTTTGCAGCCTGCTCAATCTCATGCAAACGGTCCAACAGCTCATGCGGCGGCAGCAGCGTGCGCACACACAGCACGGCATTCAGAAAATCATCCTGCTCCACACCGCCATATGGCGCCGTCACAAGGTAATCCGAAACCGCACCCAACCGCATGTTTTCATCATTTTTAAGCGTTTCCACTGCGCCGTCGAGATACGCCTTTTTGTCGCCCAGATTGGAACCGAGCGCAATATACGCCGTATGCCAGCCGCGCTCGATGCAGACAGACGCCGTTTTCAGCGGCAAACCAATCGGCGCCCACGGCTTTTCAATTTCCAGCCGGATGCTCTCCAGCAGCGGCAGCGTCCGCAGCAAATGTGCACACAGCTGCTCCGCTGCGGTTTCCAATAGCTGAAAGGTATGCTGCGTCAAAAACCGCTGGATCTCTGCGCACACTGCGCCGTAGTCCATGGACAGCTTTAGATCGTCGGATAAGCCCGCCTTGCGCAGATCTGCCCGCAGCGCCGCACTGACGACAAATTTCTGCCCCAACCGGTTTTCCTCCGGGAATACGCCGTGGTGGGCAAACACCTCCAGCTGTTTGATACGAATTTCATCCATCAGACGGTTCCTCCGGTGCGCAGGATCGCCTGTGTCATATCCACCGCGCGACGATTGCCGCGAACATTGTGAACGCGCACAAACATGCAGCCCTTCATCACGCCCATGACTGTCGTTGCAATCGTGCCCTCCTCGCGCTGGTCTGCCGGCAGGTCAAGCGTCTTGCCGATCATCGACTTGCGGGAGGTTCCCAGCAGGATCGGATAACCCAGCTCATGCAGCAGCTCTACCCGGTTCATCAAAATCAGATTGTGCTCCAGCGTCTTGCCAAAGCCAATGCCCGGATCAAGGATGATATTTTCGTCCGCAATGCCCGCCTGCTTTGCCAGCCGCACACATTCGCGCAAATCATCCAGCACATCCGGCAGATAATCGTTGTACACGGCTTCTTTTCGGTTGTGCATCAGGCAGCACGGCACGCCCGCCTGCGCAATAACCGTTGCCATCTCCGGGTCGTATTTCAGTCCCCAAATATCATTGACAAGGTCTGCGCCTGCGTCCAGTGCTGCTCTTGCTACCGCGCTCTTATAGGTATCGACCGATACCGGAATATCAAAGTTCTGTTTTACCGCTTCGATCACCGGGACGACACGGGAAATTTCCTCCTCATCCGGCAGCAGCGTATAGCCCGGACGGGTGGATTCCCCGCCGATGTCCAGAATATCCGCACCGTCGGCGATCATTTCCTCCGCGTGCTTGAGCGCAGCATCCATGCTGTTCCATTTTCCGCCGTCGGAAAAGGAATCCGGTGTCACATTTAAAATACCCATCACATAGGTATTTCCTGTCGTATCAAAGCGTTTTCCGCCAATTATCATGATAAAAGCTCCTTTTTATAATAAAACCGTGTGGTTGCGCCGTTCCTCTGGCCAGTAACAGCTGTCCGCCGCCGGGCAGGCAAAGCACATCCGGCTCGCATGATCCGCTTCACAAATGATCTGTGCAAGGCTGTCCGGTGCGGCGCCGGACTGATGCCGTCCGATTGCCTGTAATATCTCTTGTTGTTCCGCTGCTGTAAACGCGGTATCACACAGAATCTCCTGCGCCATTGGGATGCCTGCCGCCGCATGTGGTTCGCCGGTCGTATATTGCTTGAGCCGTCCCAAATCGTGCAGCAACGCCGCTGCATAGATCACATCCCGCGGATATGCCGCCCCGCGGTCTGCTGCCAGCAGCGCCGCCATGCGTGCGACATCCAGCAGATGCGGCAGCCCATGCCTGCAATAAATGCGGTCCTGCTCCAATGCATCAATGCGCCGCAATGCATCGCGGTACAGCGGATGCTGTAAAATCGGCTGAATCCGTTCCATTGCCTGTATCATATCCGTTCCTCCACCGCATCCCGCAGCGTATGCAGCCACGAAAGTGAGCCAAACGCCAAAATGACCCCTGTTTCCCCTGCGGCATCCAATGCCAGATCAAGCGCCTGTGCTGTACTGTCCACCGGCGTGACGTCATCGCAAAACTGCCGCAGGCAATCTGCCAGCTGTTCCGCCGCCAATGCACGCGGGCTGTCCGGCGTGATCGTAAAAATACGCTGCGCCAACGGTGCCATCAGCCGTCCGACCTCTGTAAAGTCTTTGTCCGCCAATACGCCGACAATTTCAATCAGCTTTTTATCCGGGAAGCGGTACAGCATTTCCTCCCGCAACCGTGCCGCTGCGTTGGGATTGTGCGCGCCATCCATCAAAATTACCGGCCGGTCGCACAGCTGTTCCAATCTGCCTTTCCAGCGGACATGCCGCAGTCCTTCCCGAATCGCCTGTTCTGATAGATCAAAATCTTTCAACTGCTGTACCGCTGCAATCGCTGTGACGGCATTGCGCGCCTGCACCAGACCGGGCAACGCGGCTTCCACCTGCTGCAATTTCTGATAGTCAAACGTAACGCCCTTTGCATTCGCCTGCGTAACGGAAAGCTCTTCTGGTCGGATAATGGTCAACGGGCTGCCCTGCTGCGCACACAGCTCGCGTATTTTGCGCTCGATCGCCGCATCCTGTCCTTGCAGTACAACGGGTATCCCCGGCTTGATAATGCCGCCCTTCGCCTGCGCGATCTCCTCTATCGTGCTGCCGAGGAATTTCATATGATCCATGCCAATCGATACCAATACGCTGACGGCGGTCGCCGTCGTCACATTGGTCGCGTCGCCGCGCCCGCCCATGCCGCACTCGATCACAGCAATATCACATTGCTGCTGTGCCAGCCAGCAAAATGCAAGCGCAGTCTCCATCTCAAAGGCCGTCGGCACGGCAAGTCCTTCAGCGTGCATTGCATCGCGTACCGCACACAGCTTTGTCATCCAGCTGGCATATGCTTCCTCTGTAATCATTTCGCCATTTACCTGCCAGCATTCCCGCGGCGAAAATACCGCCGGGGAGGAATACGTCCCCACCCGATACCCCGCTGCCTGTAGCATCGACGCTGTCATCGCAAGCGTGGAGCCTTTTCCATTGGTTCCCGCGATATGAACAACCGGGCAGGCATCCTGCGGATTGCCGAGCCGCGCCAGCAGCTCCCGGACCGGTCCCAAGCCGGGGACAATCCCCTTTTCTGCTGTCAGCGCCGCAATATAGTCCCGCGCCTGTGTATAATCCATCACGCGGCGGCGATATGTGACAAACGTATATGGGATTTCTCCCGGAATATCGGTCCATTCAATCCGCTCAAATGCCGCAGCATCAAACGTCGGAAACTGTACATCCCCCGCAAATTCCCGATGGATCTCCGTGAGATACAGAACATCCGCCAAGGGAAGTGCTTCCCGGTACAGCTGTGCGCCGCCACAGATAAATGCATCGCGTTCCCCGGCCGCCTGTAGTGCCGCTGCAAAGCTGGAAACCGTCGTGCAGTGCGGCGCATCAAAGCATTTTGTACGTGAAACCACAATCGTTTCCCGTCCGGGCAAAGGTCGCCCGATCTCCTCATAGGTACGCCGTCCCATGATGATAACATGCCCCATCGTCAGGTCACGGAACCGGTGCTTTTCTTCCGGAATATCCCACGGAATGCGCCCATTTTGTCCAATGACATGGTTTTCTGCATAAGCAGCAATCAATGCAAGCATGATTTCATCTCCCGTCGTTCGTCTCGTGTAGCAATAGCATACCACATTTTGCACGTCGTGACAAATCAAAAGAAATTATGCCACATAGAAAGTATGTTTTTCTCGCTTATTCATCGTGATCCATGATATACTAAATAGTAACATATCCCTACCCCCCGGCATGGAGCAGCAAGGAGTGATTCTATGTATCAAAATTTCATCCCGAAGCAGTATTCCCATTGCTTCCGCGGCAATCTGCCCGCGCTCTGCTATACATGGAAAAAGAAGATCGGTGAATCCTTTTCTCCGCCCCGTATCCTGCATAGCCATGCTGATATGCTGGAGGTCAATCTGATCACAAGCGGTACGACCAGCTTTACACTTGCCGAACATAAATATACGGTATCCAACGGCGATATCATGGTGATCAATGCCGGTGTCCTGCACGATGAGGATGCCCTGCAAGCCGCCAGCACAACAACCGTCGGTTTTGCCATGTCCGGCGTAAAAATCGAGGGCCTGCCGGATAATATGCTGATCCCTGCAGACGCCAATCCAATCCTCTCGCTTGGCGATTCCTTTGAGGAAGTCCGCAGCCTGTTGATTACGATCCATGACCTGTTAAATCAGGATATCGATCAATATGCCGAAGCCAGCCAGCTTCTCGCCTGTGGCGTCCTGTCCATGCTGGTTCGCCTGTATCAGCAAAAGGCATCCCCCAGTGCACCGCCTGTCAAAAGCGAAATGCTGACCGAGCGCATCCGGAAATACATCGACACCCATTATCAAGAGGATTTTTCCCTACAGGACATCGGCAAAGCGCTGCATAGCAATCCCTATTATATCTCCCATGTGTTCAAGGAAAGTACTGGTTATTCCCCAATGCAGTATGCGATCCGCCTGCGCATCGGGCAGGCACAGGCGCTGCTCGCCGGCACCAACTATTCCATCACACAGATCGCGGGGATGGTCGGCTATGATAATTCCAGCCATTTTAATACCATGTTTGCGAAATATATCGGCATGACCCCCGGCAAATACCGCAAAATCTTCCTGCCGCCAGAGACGGACAAGGACAGTTTGCCAAAGAAGCGCAAAAATTAGTTGCAACAAATTTTCTGTAAATATATAGCAAACAGCTTGTCTTTTTTTCCGTTCCGTTGTACACTGAAAGAAATAAAATTGGAGGGAACCACTATGAATTTAAATGAATGCATCCTGACCCGCCGCAGCATCCGTAAGTTTACCGAACAGCCGGTGCCGCATGATGTGCTGGAAGAGGTCATTGCAGCAGCTGCATATGCGCCGTCGTGGAAAAATACACAGATCTCGCGCTATATCGCCATCGAAGGCCGCGAGGCAATCGACGCGCTGGCAAAGGACTATGCACCGTTTAACGCACGTACCCTGTCCACTGCTCCGCTGCTGATCGCACAGACCTGTATCAAAAAGCGCAGCGGCTATGAGCGTGACGGCTCGTTCACCACAGACCGCGGCGACGGCTGGCAGATGTACGACTGCGGCATTGCAGCGCAGACTTTCTGCCTGTCTGCACATGACCACGGACTGGGTACCGTCATCATGGGTATTTTCGACCGTCCGGCACTGGAAAAATACTTAAACGTACCGGAAAATCAGGAGCTTGTCGCCCTGATCGCTGTCGGCTACCCGGATGAGCAGCCGGACGCACCACGCCGCAAGGGTGTAAGTGACCTGCTGACCTACGCGGAATAATTACATATCACGCAAATAACCCGCAGACCACCGGCCTGCGGGTTTTGTTTTGCACATAGGAAAAGCCGCCTTGCTTTCACACGACGGCTTCCGTAAACACTGGCTATTTGGCAGGCGTGCCATTCCCCTGCATTTCTTTTGCCCATTGCATCAAGCATGTGGCGCGTGGCGACACGAAATTTCCACCTCAAATAGCTATGAGTTATTCTGTCGCTGTTGTATAGAAATCAAACCAGAATGCCAGCTGCACCGCATCGTTGACATCCGTCGGGCCGCCCTTTCCCGTATCCACTGATGGTGAGAGATGCATTCCATCCGCGGCGAGCAGCAGCTTGACAAGCCGGTCTTTTTTCGTATTTTCGCAGTACAGCGACGTACCGACCAAAACGATCCATCCGCTCCCATCCTCCGTATAAACCAGCAGATTCGCGGTCATTTCCTGTGCGATTTCCACGCTGAACTTCGCCAGCACGACAAATAGGTCATACTTTCTGGGATCAAACGTGACATATTGCTCCTCCGGCGGCAGCATTTTGCGGACCATATCATTTATCGCTTTTTCCTCCCGCGCCTTTGCCTCTTCCTCCGACAGACCTTGCAGCATATCCATTTCGCCGCGTAACTGCTCCCACAGTTCCTTTTTCCGCGCTTCACATGCGGCTATGCTCTCGGAGTAGTAGAATTTTTCTATTCGCATGGTTCTTTTTGCTCCTGTATTTTCATTTATTTCGCGTTGACTTCGCCATTACTACCTGTAGCTGTACTAGTATATCATATATTCTCTTTTTAGTACAGCTACAGAGACTATTTTATATCACTACCAACATATAATTATATCGGTGGTGATGACATGAAACTGAATACAGCAGTGAGTAAACGACTGACTGAACTGCTCAAAGACAGGGATATGACACAATATCAACTGTATTTAAAGAGCGGCGTTCCGAAGTCCACCATCGGAAATGTAATAAACTGTTCCTATGATTCTGTCAAACTGCGCATTCTTCATGAAATCTGCCAAGGACTTGATATCAATATCAAAGATTTCTTCGATTCACCACTATTTGAAGAACAAAATCTTGAACCATAACTATAAAGCCATCCCAACCGCGGGGTGGCTTTTCAAATTCATATAGGTAATTGGCAGTTATCCACGCCTCCCTCGGATGAGGGCCGCGGTGTGCCGGTGGCACACCCTGCGGAGCAGGAGCGGGATGGCATTGCGTTAGCAAATGACGGAGGGAGTGAATAGGTAAGTAACTCTCACCAAGATAAACCTCGATATTATACTTCACATTTCACTCCCTCAGTCGCCTTTCGCGACAGCTCCCTCATCCGAGGGAGCCTAATGGCAATAACTGTAAATATGGCGCACCAAAGCCTCCTTTTGAAAGGAGGTGGATTCGCCGAAGGCGAAGACGGAGGATTGTTTCCAGCTAACTGTCCTAGATTTGGCTTATTTAGTACTGCCCAGCGTGCTACAATCCTCAGTCACGGCTAACGCCGTGCCAGCTCCTTTCAAAAGGAGCCTAAGGACGACAATTGCAAATCTAGCGGCACCAAAACGACGTAACACCCAATAACACCAATTGACACCAATTGGATGCCGTGCTATAATGAAAACATAAAGAGGGCACACCAGTAGGCGGTGCTGCATTCTTCTCGAAAGTTATAGAATTAACCGCCGGAAATTGTCAGCTCAGGCGGTTATTTCTTTTTGTTCTGAAAAATCAAAACAACAATCGTAACTGTTAATACACTGATGTCAACCAGCAGCGTAAGCAGCTGAAACAATTCAGAATATGTAACGTACATATTGTATCACCCTCCTTTCCGGAGGATGAGCAAAGAAATATTACTGATCCCCCTGAAAAAATCACGAAGGATGCAGACACCGCCTACCGCGAATGGTATGCCCATAAACTAAGATATCAGATTGTACAACAAAAGTCAACAATCGCCAAAACCCCGCAGGCACTCGTCCTGCGGGGTCGTTTTGTTTATAAAACAGTTACGATGCATCGTCAAACTGGCTGTTGTACAGCTCCGCATAGAAGCCGCCCTTTGCCAGCAGCTCATGGTGCGTGCCCTGTTCCACGATGTCGCCGTCGCGCATGACAAGGATCACATCCGCCTCACGAATCGTAGACAATCTGTGTGCAATGACAAAGCTGGTTCTGCCCTGCATCAGGCGGTTCATTGCGGACTGGATGAGCGTTTCCGTGCGGGTATCGACGGATGAGGTAGCCTCATCCAGAATCAAAACCGGATTATCCGCCAAAATCGCACGTGCAATCGTCAGCAGCTGCTTCTGTCCCTGTGAAACATTGCTGATCTCTTCATTCAGCTCCATCTGGTAACCGCCCGGCAGCGTGCGGATAAAGCTGTCTGCATGTGCTGCCTTCGCCGCTTCTATCACTTCTTCATCTGTGGCATCCAGCCGTCCATACCGGATGTTTTCCATGATCGTGCCCTTGAACAGCCAGGTGTCCTGTAATACCATACCAAAGCCCTCGCGCAGCTCTGATCGATTGAAGCTGCGGACATCATGTCCATCCAGCTGAATAGAGCCGCTGTCTACATCATAGAACCGCATGAGCAGTTTGACCATCGTGGTCTTGCCTGCGCCGGTCGGGCCAACGATCGCCACCATCTGGCCCGGTTCCACATGGCAGGTAAAATCATGAACGACCGGCTTTGCCGGGTCATAGCCAAACCGGACATGGTCAAACTGTACCTCGCCGCACACACTTTCAATAGAAACCGGATTCTCAACTGTCTGGTCTTCCTCTTCTTCCTCCAGAAATTCAAATACGCGCTCTGCCGCCGCAGCCATTGACTGAAGCATATTGGATACCTGCGCCAGCTGGTTGATCGGCTGGGTAAAGTTGCGCACATACTGAATAAATGCCTGGATATCACCGACGGTGATCACACCGGCAACAGCGAGCATTGAGCCTGCGACTGCCACACCGACATAACCCAAATTGCCGACAAAGTTCATGATCGGCTGCATCAGGCCGGACAGGAACTGTGACCTCCATGCAGATTCATACAATTGATCGTTCGTCTCGTCAAATACATGCAGCGTCTCCTGCTCCTGATTGAACACACGCACAACATTGTGCCCGGAGAACGTTTCTTCGATCTGTCCATTGATCTCGCCAAGATATTTCTGCTGTGCACGGAAATATTTCTGGCTGATTTTGACAACACCCAAAACAAAGGCCATCGAAACCGGCAGGATAACAAGTGCGATCAGCGTCATAAGCGGGTTGATGGACAGCATCATAATGAGTACGCCGATGATTGTTGTAATAGAAGTAATCAGCTGGGTAATGCTCTGGTTCAGGCTCTGCCCAAGCGTATCGACATCATTCGTGATGCGCGACAGCACCTCACCCACCGTGCGGCTTTCAAAATATTTCAGCGGCATACGGTTGATCTTCTCGCTGATCTCACGGCGCATACGGAAACATAGCTTCTGTGAAATGCCGGTCATGAGCCAGCCCTGTACAAACGAAAGGGTAGCGCTGATGACATATACACCCAGCAAAAACAGCAGGATCTGCCCGATCCGTGTAAAATCGATCGCGCCCGTGCCGGACACCTTGGCAATCAGGCCTTCATACAGTGTGGTGATCGCGTGACTTAAAATCTTCGGACCGGTAATATTAAAGATGGTACTGCCGATGGCGAAAATCAGCACAGCAAATACACCAAACCGATACCTGCCGATATACTTTAACAGCTTGCCGATGGTTCCTTTGAAGTCCTTTGCCTTTTCGCCGGTCATGCCACGTCCACCTGGCCCGCGACGCATCGGCGGTCTTCTGGTTCCTTCACTCACTGTACATCGCCTCCTTCCAGCTCTGCTGCGCTCAGCTGGCTTTCTGCAATCTCACGATAGGTGCCGCAGGATTGCAACAGCTGTTCATGCGTGCCAATTCCGTCGATCCTGCCCTCATTGAGTACAATGATCTGGTCAGCATGTAAAATCGTTGAAATACGCTGTGCAACAATGATGACCGTTGCGTCTCCGACCTGCTGGCCCAGTGCACGGCGCAGGGCTGCATCTGTCTTGTAATCCAGCGCGGAGAACGAATCGTCAAACAAAAATACCTTCGGCTGCTTCGCAATCGCACGTGCAATCGAAAGGCGCTGTTTCTGTCCGCCGGACACATTGCTGCCGCCCTGTGCAATATGGCTGTGGTAACCATCTACCTTGCCGTCAATAAATTCCGTCGCCTGCGCGATCTCTGCCGCCTGCTTCATCAGCTCATCTGTGACCTGATCACCAGCAAATTTCAGGTTGGATGCAATGTCACCGGAGAACAGGATACCCTTCTGCGGCACATAGCCCAACTGGTCACGCAGGGTCTGCTGCTTCATATCCCGGACATCCACGCCGTCCAGCGTGACACAGCCCTCCGTCACATCAAAGAAACGCGGGATGAGATTGAGCAAAGTGGATTTGCCGGAGCCGGTCGAGCCAATGATGGCGGTCGTCTTGCCCGGCTCTGCGGTAAAGCTGATGTGCTCCAATGCCGGATGGTCTGCGCCCGGATAGCAGAATGTGACATCCTCAAAGCGGACTACGCCGTTCCACTCCTTCTTCTCCGCTGCAATATCCGGCTTGTCAATAATCGTCGGCTCGGTGTTCAGCACCTCATTGATACGGTCTGCTGCAACGCCGGCACGCGGCAGCATAATGGAGATCATCGTCAGCATCATAAAGGACATCACGATCATCATGGTATACGTGATAAACGCCATCATATCGCCAACCTGCAGGTTGCCCAGCTCAATGCCCTTTGCACCAAACCAGACAATCATAACGGTGACGCCGTTCATCGTCAACATCATTGTCGGCATCATGAGTGTCATGACGCGGTTGGTGAACAGCTGTGTGCGCATTAGGTCAGTATTGGCACCGGCAAAGCGCTCTTCCTCATGCTTTTCCCGGCTGAACGCGCGGATCGGCATAATACCGGTCAGAATTTCTCGGCTGATGAGGTTGAGCCGGTCGATCAGCTTCTGCATCATCTTAAATTTCGGCATAGTCAGCCACATCAGCGTGCCAATCACCGCAACAATAACCGCAACGGCAACAACAATGATCCAGCCCATGCCGGTCTGTGTATGGACTACCTTCAAAATACCGCCGACTGCGCAGATCGGTGCAAACAGCACCATACGCAGCAGCATAATCGTCACCATTTGTACCTGCTGGATATCATTGGTACAGCGGGTAATGAGGGATGCCGTGGAGAACTGGTTCATTTCCGCGCTGGAGAAGGTCAGCACACGGCTGAATACCTTTGCGCGCAGGTCACGTCCAACGCCTGCACCGACGTGGCTCGCCAGCAGTCCGATGATCACAGCCACCACAACGCCCAATGCCGACAGCCCCAGCATTTTGCCGCCCGTCGTCCACAGGTAATGGTTGCGCACATCGCCGATATCCATACCCATTTCTTCATATTCGTTCTGAATATAGCGTATCGCCATCTGGTCGAGCATGACGTCTGTGACGTCGCCCATCTGCTCAACCGCCTGCTCCTTCATGGTCAGCAGCTGGTCCCTGGTCATCAGGCCTGTATCGAGCGCCATGCGGATATCAGCCAGGCTGTATTCAGCCCCCTCCTGCTCCATCTGGCTGACAATCACCATCGGCATGCGGAATGCCTCTTTCAATGCTTCTATGTCTTTATCATCCAGATAGGACTTGCGCTTCCATGTCCCATCCTCCTGCCCGATATATCCGAGCTTTACTTGTTCGATCTCGCTGTCCGTCATAAACAGTTCAAGGTCTTTCAAGGACTGATCCCGGATCTGTTCCGGTACAGCATTTTCAATGCCATTCTGCTGAATGCCCACATCGACGATATTACTCATATAGGTCGGCAGGGCCAGGTCGCAATAGGCCTGCACAATCAGCAGCAAAAATATGATACAGACCGTTTTCCATGCGCTTTTTAAATTTCGGAAAATGGATCGCATCGTGTTTCCTCCTCTGTTGTTTGATTCTGCTCCAACGCAGTGAGTTCCTGTGCCATGCTGCGCATGATCTCACGGACGCCGGACATAATTTCCAAGAAACGTTCTTCACCGATATCTTCCGATACCCGTTTTATCATGGTACGCCAGTTGGCATGTTGCCGCTCACAAAATTCCCTGCCCGCTGGCGCCAGCGATACGAAGGTATTGCGCCGGTCATTCGGATCGACTGCACGGGCTACCATGCCGCGCTGTTCCAGCTTATGCAGGGATTTTGACACGCCGGACTTTGTCATGCCGGTACGCGCCGCCAGATCGCTTGCATAAATGCCGGGAACATCCGGATTTTCACGCTGAAAGCATTCGATCATGCGCAGAAACCCAAATTCCCGTCCGAAGATTTCCGTCTTGCGCTTGTGCATCATCTGCAGCTTGCGGAATTCCTGCATCGTCTGCATATATTCCCGTTGAATCCGTTCGGTATCCATGATACACCTCCTTCCATCCTTTCCTGATTTTGTACAGTCCCTATACTAGCACCAATAGTTGAGTGTGTCAACAGTTGAATATGTTAATTATTTATGACAGACATCAAATCAATAAGGACAGACCGTCCTATCCGCACAGCTGCGGACGGAAGGTCTGTCCTTTGTTGCAATTTTTTATTCTTTAATATCCGATGCCGCCGCTGAGCAGCTCGTCGTGGTCGACCCACTGCTGCACATCAACCGTATCATAGTTGTCGTGGTCACGCCGGATCACTACCTTGCTGATACCGGCATTGATGATAAGCCGCTTGCACATCGGGCAGGAATCGGCATCCGCCATGATCTCACCGGTCTGCACATCGCGGCCGACAAGGTACAGTGTGGAACCCATCATTTCCTCGCGGGATGCCGCAATGATCGCATTTGCCTCCGCATGAACGGAGCGGCAAAGCTCATACTGCGTCCCGCGCGGGATGTTGCGCTGCTGCCGGATGCAGTAATTGAGGTCGATGCAGTTTGCACGCCCACGCGGCGCACCGTTATAGCCGGTGGAAATAATGACATCGTTTTTCACAATGACCGCGCCAAAGCTGCGGCGCAGACAGGTGCCGCGTTCCAAGGCAACCTCTGCCATGTCGAGATAATAATTTTGTTTGTCGCGCCGAACCATACGTTTCATCTCCAAATCATGTAAAATCGCCATCAACATGCCATGTCAATGGGGGCAAACAGGCAAACTGTTTGCGGTGTACCGGAATCCGTTCTCAAAAGAACATCAGTTCAAAAAGTCCTTCAGCTTCTTCGAGCGGCTCGGATGGCGCAGCTTGCGCAGCGCCTTCGCTTCGATCTGGCGGATACGTTCACGGGTAACGTTAAATTCCTTGCCGACCTCTTCCAGCGTGCGGGTGCGGCCGTCTTCGATGCCGAAGCGCAGGCGCAATACCTTTTCTTCACGCGGCGTCAGCGTCTTGAGCACCTCCACCAGCTGCTCCTTGAGCAGTGTAAACGAAGCTGCCTCCGCCGGTTCCAGCGCGTCGTCGTCCGGGATGAAATCGCCCAGATGGCTGTCCTCTTCTTCACCGATCGGGGTCTCCAGCGAAACCGGCTCCTGTGCGATCTTGAGAATCTCACGCACACGTTCAACCGGCATATTCATTTCTTCTGCGATCTCCTCCGGCTGTGGGTCATGTCCCAGCTCCTGCAGCAGCTGACGGGACACACGGATCACCTTGTTGATGGTTTCCACCATATGCACCGGAATGCGGATAGTACGCGCCTGATCCGCGATCGCGCGGGTGATCGCCTGACGGATCCACCATGTCGCATAGGTCGAGAATTTGAAGCCCTTGGTGCAGTCAAACTTTTCTACCGCCTTGAGCAGGCCGAGGTTGCCTTCCTGAATCAGGTCGAGGAACAGCATACCACGTCCGACATAGCGCTTTGCGATGGAAACGACCAGTCGCAGGTTTGCCTCAGACAGGCGTTTCTTTGCGTTGTCGCCCGCGCGGATCTTCTTGCGCAGTTCCTGATACTTCTCCTCCGGGATTTTTTCACCGCTGGCCTCCAGCGCTTCCATTTCTTCCTTTGCAGCGTTGCCGGCCTGCATTTTTTCCGCAAGCTCGACTTCCTCCTCCGGGGTCAGCAGGTCGACCTTTCCGATCTCCTTGAGGTACATGCGCACCGGGTCGTCAATGGCAAAGCCCTCTGCCAGCGAGTCGGTATCCTCCAACTCCTCCTTGGAGACCTCTTCCACGTTTTCTTCGGAAAACTCCTCTTCGTTTTCCAGCGGAACGACAAGCGCTTCGGCGCCCTTGATCTCTACGCCTGCTTTATCCAGATCCTCATACAGCTTATCCAGCTCATCCGACTCCATATTGATGGAATCCAGCGCATCAGACATTTCCTTCAGCGTGAGCTTTCCCTTTTTCTTACCCATCGCCAGCAGGTTCTTAATGACTTCCTGCTTTTTTACATCCATGTCCTGTGTCATTCTTTAAGCCTCCAAAATGTGTAGTGTATATGTGCACAGCAGATACGCTCTGCCGCTGCCCCTCCTGTCCGGCAGGCTTCCCTTTATCCTGCCGCCCCGTTGTCATACCGTTTGGTCTTGCGCTGCATCTGTGCCTTGCGCAGCAGCGGGTCCTCTTCGGCTTCTCCGGGTATATCACGCGCAGCTTTTTGCTCCGCAATAATATCAATGTAGTCCTCCATCGCCCGGATGCGCTGATCCGGCGATACTGCCGTCCGCAGCGCGGAAACCAGCAGCTCGATCTCCTCCGGTGCAAGCGTTCCCTCCAGCGCGGAAACTGTGATGCTTCGTCCGCTGTCGTATAACGCGATTGCATGTCCATAGATTTTGCCCAGTACAGGGGAAGAAAAATCCTCCGGTGCGATTTTATCGCGCATTTCCTCCGCCAGTGAGCTGTCAGAAAACAGCAGGGCGAGCAGCCCTTCTTCTGCGCGGGCAGATTTTACGTTATCATAATGTATGTTGCGCTCCCGCGGCTGTGCTGCCTGGGCAGGTGCACGCACCTCACGGTGCATCTGCCGCTTGCGCTGCCGTGCCTGCCGGGTCAGCGCCTGCGCGACCTCCTGTGCAAAGGCAGCCTGCGTCACACCTGCCAGCTTTGCCGTGGACGCCGTATACACATCGCGCTCAACGGAATTTTCCAATGCTGCAATGATACCCGCGGCCTCCCGCAAAAACAGGATGCGCTGGTCGTCCTCTGTAAAATCATATTTCTCCCGCGCCGCTTCAATGCGGTATCGGACGTCGTTGTCTGACCGCTCGATCAGCTTGCGGAACGCCTCTGCGCCCTTTTCCTTGATAAATTCGTCCGGGTCCTTTGCGCCCGGTATGCGCAGAATACGGACGCGCAGCCCGGCTTTTTTCAAAATATCAATCGCACGCTGGGACGCCGCCTGTCCGGCAGCATCCGCATCATAGCAGACGATCACCGTCTTGGTGTACCGTGTCAGCAGCCGCGCCTGCTCATCCGTCAGCGATGTGCCCAGCGAAGCCACTGCGCAGTCAAAGCCCGCTTGATGCAGTGCAATGACGTCCATATAGCCCTCTGCCAACAAAAAATACTCGCTTTTGGTCTTTTTGGCAATATTCATCGCAAACAGGTTGCGCCGCTTGTTGAACACCATCGTCTCCGGTGAATTGAGGTATTTCGGCTTGCTGTCGTCCATGACGCGCCCGCCGAAGCCGATCACATCGCCGCGTATGTCAATGATTGGAAACATGACGCGGTTGCGGAACTTGTCGTAGTATGTACCCTTTTCGCTGCGCACAATCAGTCCGGCAGCTTCCAATTCTTCCTTGGAATAGCCCTTTTCTGTCATTGCATCCAGCAGCGCATGGAACGAATCCGGCGCAAAGCCCAGACCGAAGTTGTTCAGCGTGCGCTTTGCCAGCCGCCGCCGCTGGAAATACGCCAGCGCCTGCGCCCCTGCCGGGCTGTGCAGCTGCGTATAAAAGAACCGCGCCGCATCCTTGAGCGCCGCCAGTACACGCTCCCGCCTGTGCCGTGCCTTCGGATTGGTATTGGTCTCAGGGACGGTCATATTATACTGCTTTGCCAGATAACGCACCGCATCCTGAAATTCCAGCCCTTCTATATTCATAATGAACCGGATTGGCCCACCGCCGGCGCCGCAGCCGAAGCAGTAGAAGATCTGCTTATCCGGCGCGACCGAAAACGAAGCGGTCTTCTCATTGTGGAACGGGCACAGCCCAAAATAATTGCTTCCGCTTTTTTTGAGCGATACATAACGCGAAACGATATCGACAATATCACATCTGGCATTCAGCTCGTCAATAAACCGCTCATCAATCGCCATATCCGCTCCTTTCCCGTTGTCACTTGATATTCCAGCTCCTCGGAATAAACAATTCGGTATACATCTCTACGGCAAACCGGTCGGTCATGCCCGCGATATAGTCGCACACCGCACGCCGTTCCCCGTCTGGCTCGATCCGCCGCTTGTACAGCGCCGGAAGCAGCTCCAGATGCCGCAGATAGTATTCAAACAGCGCCGTCAGCACACAGTCGATGCGCTCCTCCTGTGACTGCAACGCATACACCGCGTCAAACAGATAGGAACGCAGCGCCATCATGGCGTCGTGCACCTTGTCGTACATACCGATCTCCTGCTGCTCCTCGCCATAGCGCACCATATCCGCAACCATTGTGTCAATGCGGTCGCCGTGCGTGTCACCGAGCACACGGACAGCCTCCTGCGGCAGCTCCTCCGGTACGATCAATCCGGCGCGCACCGCATCATCGATATCGTGGTTGACATAGGCGATGCGGTCTGCAAAATGGACAATACGTCCCTCCGGCGTCGCGGCGTGTGCCGTACCGGTATGGCAGACGATGCCGTCGCGTACTTCCTGCGTCAGGTTCAGCCCTTCGCCGTCGCGCTCCAAATAATCCACCACCCGCAGGCTCTGCTCGTTGTGCCGGAAGCGGACATCCGCCTTCTCCGGGTCAGCCCTGCACAGCCGGTCGAGCGTCCGCTCACCGACATGTCCAAACGGCGTGTGCCCGAGGTCATGCCCCAACGCGATCGCTTCGGTGAGGTCCTCATTGAGCCGCAGGCTGCGGGCAACTGTGCGGGCGATCTGCGCCACCTCCAGCGTATGGGTCAGCCGGTCGCGGTAATGGTCGCCCTCCGGCGAAATAAACACCTGTGTCTTGTTGCCAAGCCGTCGGAATGCCTTACAATGGACGATACGGTCACGGTCACGCTGAAAACACGTGCGCCGCGGGCATTCCGGAATTTTCCGCTGCCGTCCGCGGCTGTCCGCTGACAGCGTCGCCCACGGGACAAGCGTCTGCCGTTCCAGCTGTTCCTGATCCTCCCGCATGGCACACCTCCTGTATTTTATCCGCAAAAAAACCGTTCATAAATAAAATACCATATAAAAACGAGAAATCCTCTTTTTTTTGCAAAAATTTTTTAAAAAGTTTAAATAATTTACTTCACACGCCTGCCCATGAATTTTGTCTCCATACATTCGACATCAACCGACGCGCTTGTGGCGTCGCGCAGGGCTTCCTGCAGCGCGGCTTCGCCGCCCTCCGGCAGCGTCACGGTCAGCGTGACATCCGCCGCGTAGTCCGTCTCCTCCACCACGCAGTCGTGCTCCGGCAGGATGTTCTGCACCACACCGAGCAGCGAATACGGGCAGGTGATGAGCAGCACACAATAGCTGCTCATCTGGTTGATACCTGCGGCCTCCAGCCCAAGCTGTGCGCTTTTGGTATACGCGCGCACCAGCCCGCCTGTGCCGAGCAGCACGCCGCCAAAATACCGTGTCACCACACAGCACACATTGGTGATATCCTCCCGCCGCAGAACGTCCAAAATCGGCATACCTGCTGTGCCCTGCGGCTCGCCGTCATCCGAATAGCGCATGTAGTTGCCCTCCCGGATGATATATGCATAACAGTGATGGCGGGCGTCGCGGTATTTCGCCTTCACTTCATTGATTTTTGCAACGGCGTCCTCCGGCGTTTCCACATGAAATATCTCACCGATGAACTTGGACTTACGGTCCTCATACCGTCCCTCGCCATAGCCTGCCGGGACGAGATAGCTGTCACTCATCTGCCGGAACCTCGTATTCCCGCAGTTGTCCGTACAGCTTGTCGTCACATTCAATGTCCAGCAGCGTGCCGTCACCGGTGTAATCGGTGGAGAACACGGCGGCTTCCTTGTGGATGACATCCAGCAGATAGCCGTCCGCATACGGGATACAGATGCGCACGCGGTGCTTTCCGCGCCCCAGAGCGCGCTCCATCGCCGCCAGCAGCTCCGACATACCCCTGCCGTATTTTGCAGAGATCGCCACAATGTCCTCGCCGGATGGGATCAGATCGGGGTTTTCGCACTGATCCGCCTTGTTGCATACGAGCAGCTGCGGAATCTGCTCCGCACCCAGCTGTGTGATGACCTTCTGCACCGTCTCGGCCTGCTCACGCCAGTCGTCGCGCGAGACATCCACAACATGCAGCAGCAGATCGGCATAAGCCAGCTCCTCCAGCGTCGCCTTGAAGGCAGACACCAGATGATGCGGCAGCTTGCGGATAAAACCTACAGTATCCGACAGCAGCACCACCTGCGTATCCGAAATGCGCAGCTTACGTGTGGTCGGGTCAAGGGTATCAAACAGGCGGTCATTTGCCTCAATGCCTGCATCGGTCAGCGTGTTGAGCAGCGTCGATTTGCCGGCATTGGTATAGCCCACGATGGCAACGAGCGGCATTTCCGCCTTTTTGCGCTGTCTGCGCTGCACCGCACGCACCCGGCGCACGTCCTCCAGCTCACGGCGCAGCCGGTCAATGCGCTGGCGGATATGCCGCCGGTCGCTTTCCAGCTTGGTTTCGCCCGGGCCGCGTGTACCGATGCCGCCGCCAAGGCGGGACATGCTCTTGCCCATGCCGGTCAGCCGTGGCAGGATATATTGATACTGCGCCAGCTCAACCTGTAGCTTGCCCTCGCCGGTGCGTGCACGCTGGGCGAAGATATCCAGGATCAGAGCGCTGCGGTCGAGCACCGTCCGCCCGGTCGCCTCCTCCAACACACGCATCTGTGACGGCGACAGCTCATTGTCAAATACGATCAGGGTGGCATCGTTGTCGCGTGCAAGCTCGGTCAGCTCCTGCGTCTTGCCTTCCCCAATAAAGGTATGCGCGTCCGGCGCATTGCGGGTTTGCAGCATTTTTCCGACGCATTCGCCGCCTGCTGTTTCCAGCAGCGCCTCCAGTTCATCCAGCGTCTCCCATGTCGCGTCCTCTTCCGCATTGAACACCGAAGCATGCAGTCCGACCAGTACAGCCCGTTCCGGCTCCATTTCCTCAAACATCCAATCTTCCACAGTATGTCCCTCCTTTCAGCTTTTCAGCTATGCTATTATCAGCTTCTGTTACTTTTCCATTACGCTTTCCAACGCTTCGCAGCCGAGCAGCACGGTATTCAGACAGCGCACGTCCGGCTTTTTGTACTTGCGCATCAGGTTCTTACATTCGGTGTCACCGAGGATGCGGTTGAATGCCGCAACCAGCGCAGTACATTTTGCGCGAAGCTCCGGTGTTTCATGCGCGCTCGTCTCGATCAGCTTTGCGCTGATGGCACAAATGCCGCCGCACAGCGCGCCACATGCCTTGCCACAGCCCATGCCGCCGCCAAAGCCGCCGCTCAACCTCATCGCCTCTTCGCTCAGGCCGAGACCATATTCATCGTTTGCCGCGCGGATAATGGTTTCCGCACAGTTGTAATTCTGGTTATAATATTCTGTTGCACGTTCCTTCAGCATAATATATCCCTCTCATTCTATCTCTATTTTTGAAAAATATGTAACAATTTCAAAAAGCAAAAACCCGTCCTCTAGGGACGGGTCCATAAAATCACTTGTCAAGATTGAATCTTCTCTTGAAGCGGTCAACACGTCCGCCGGTATCAACGAGCTTCTGCTTACCGGTAAAGAACGGGTGGCACTTGGAGCAGATTTCTACCGAGATATTCTCCTTGGTGGAAGCGGTCTCATATACAGCACCACAAGCGCAACGAATGGTGGTCGGCTTGTAATTCGGATGGATTCCTTCCTTCATTTTCGATTCACCTCTTTCCGCATAAGCCTTACAGTCGTGAAATTATGATATCACAACAAAACATCAAATGCAAGAACTTTTTTTCTTTTGGGGCGTTTTTGTCAGTTTTCATGTGAAATGTACACGGTCGTTCCGGTATGCAGGAAAAACAATGCGCATTTTGTCACTGGTTTTGCAAATACCGTCTCCGCTGCCCTGCGGTATGCCGCCAGCTGCGCCTGATAGCGCGCAGCGCGCTGGTATGCGCCGCGCTTGGATACGCGGTCTGTCTTGAAGTCCAGCACCAGCAGCCCATTCTCCGTTTCCACCAGACAGTCGATGACGCCCTGCATCAGCACCTGTTCTTCAGGGAAATCCTCCGCCTGCGGATAATAATCCGCTGCAGGGACGAGAATGGAGAATTTGAACTCGCGGTGCACCGCTTTCGCCTGCTTCACCGCCTGATAGACGTCGGATGCAAAAAACGCCGCGATGTTGTCCAGCTTGATCGCCTGCGCCTGTACATCGCTTAAAATATGCCGTTCCCGCAGGCGGTTTAACTCGCTCTCGCGCCCCTCTGCCGTTTCACACAGCGCAAAATCGCAGAACTGTAAAAACAGGTGGTGGGCCGTGCCCGCTTCCGACGGCGTCAGCCCCCGCGCTTCTCGGTCAAAAAACGGGCGGCGCAGATCTGCGCTCTGCTTCGGCAGGACGGTCTCCTCCTGCGCTTCCTGGGCGCGGAAGGATTCTGTGATCGCCGTCGCCGTCAGCTTGGACGGCAGGTCACGCAGGCTGTCCGCTGCATACGGTCGGAGCACCGGCGCCTCCATGCGTTCCCGCTCGGCGATCGTCCCGTGATCGCGCACCGTCTCTATCTCCTCCTGCCGCCGGAAGGGGATGACATGTACGGTAAAGCAATCCGGCGCAGTTACATCCAATTCCGGCGCACGCGTGCACAGCTGCCGCAGCTGCATCGCGCCCGGATGCCGCAGCAACGGCACGCCCAGCCACAGGGCATACTGGTTCGCGCCTGCCAGCGCATATGACGGGATCGGGTCGAGCGCCGCGATCGCCGCCCATTTTTCCGCCTGCTTTTCCACGCCCTTGAGCGCACAGGTACAGATGAGCTTTTCCTTTGCGCGGGTGAGCGCAACATATAAGATGCGCAGCTCCTCGCTGACCATTTCCCGCCGCAGGGCGGACGCCATCGCCCGCCGGTCTAATCCGTCATACTGGATGCCGCGCTGCGTATCGCGGCAGCGCATACTCACGCCCATGCGTTCATGCAGCAACACCGGCTTGTGCAGATCCAGCTCGTTGAACCGCTTTGCGCAGTTCGCCAAAATGACGATTGGAAATTCCAGACCCTTGGACTTGTGGATGGTCATGATGCGCACCATCCCGGCGGCTTCCTCGCTGTCCGGCACGGTCATCGTGCCGTCCGTCTCCCGCAGCTCGCGCAGATAGCGCACAAAGGCAAACAGCCCCCTGCTTCCACCGCGCTCAAAGCTGCCCGCCAGCTCCAACAGCGCCGTAATATGATGCTGCCGCGCGCGCCCGTTCGGCATTGCGCCGAAAACACCCAGCGCGCCGGTGCTGTCCACGATGCGCCACAGCAGCTGCCGCACCGGTAAATCCGCCGACATCAGCCGCAGCTCATCCAGCTGTTCCAAAAATGCCTGCGCCTTTGGCGTCGTCTCCGCCGCTGCGCACAGCGCGCTGTAAAAATCGTGCTCGCGGTCTTCCAGCCGGATCTCCGCCAGTTCTTCCTCCGTAAAGCCCGCCAGCGGTGAAGTCAGCACTGCCAGCAGCGGTACATCCTGCCGCGGGTTATCCACGACCTCCAGCCATGCAATCAGCGTCAAAATCTCCGGCGTGTCCAGCATGTCGTCCGGCGTATCCGCCCCGGATGGGATGCCCCGCAGCGCAAGCTCCTTCTGGAACACCGGCGCTTTGTTTTTCACCGAACGCAGCAGGATGACAAAATCCTCCGGCCGGCACGGACGCAGTGCGCCGCTGCGCTTGTCCGTCACGCGGAAGCCGTCGTCCAGCATTTGCCGAATGCGGTCTGCACAGTAAGCCGCTTCCTGCCGGATCGCCTCCGGCGTATCCTCTTCCTCCGATGCGGTTTCCAGCACGCATACCTCCGTGCGGTAGTCGTCCTCCCCCTGTGGGAAGTCAGCGCCAACGTACAGCGCTTCCCGGTCGGTGTAATCCAGATCGCCCAGCCGTTTGCTCATCAACGCAGAAAACAGGTAATTCACGCTGTCCAGCACCTCCGGGCGCGAACGGAAATTGCGCGACAGCACAATGCGCCGCGGACTATCGTCGTGCACCTTGTCCGCATCGCTGTAATCCAGATATTTTTGCAGGAAGATCGCCGGATTGGCAAGCCGGAAGCGGTAGATGCTCTGTTTAACGTCGCCGACCATAAAGATGTTCTTCTCATCTTCGCTGACGGCGCGGAAGATCGCGTCCTGTACAGCGTTGGTGTCCTGATATTCGTCGACCATGATTTCGGAAAAGTGCATCTCTTTTGCAAGTGCAGTCGGGCTTCCGTCCTCATCCACCAGCAGGTCGACGGCAAAATGCTCCAGATCGTTGAAATCCACCACGCCGCGCCGCAGCTTTTCTGCCTGATAGGCTTCCATAAACGCCTGTACCGTATCGCACAGCGCGCACACCGCAGGCGCCATCATTTCCATATCCAGCCGCACCTCAGCCTCACTGACGCACAGCACACTGTCCGACAGTGCAAAGGAAATGTCCTTCCACACCTCCCGCGCCTGCTTGAGCCGGTCGAGGAACGCCTTGTCTTCATAGCCGCGGATGGCTGCCAGCCGCATCCGCCCGCTGCGAACTGCGCGGCACTGCCGCACGGCCTCGTCCCACGAGCCGTCCTCCACCAACGCCAGCAGATTCCGTGCCTGATTGCGGTCGTCCAAAAAGGCAGGCTCGTACTTTTCGCACACATCCGCTGCGCCCTGCATTTCCTCCAATGCATCGTCAAGGGCGGAGATGGCATAGAGGATGCGATCCCGTGCTGTATCCAGCAGCTCCCGTCCCCAATCGGTATCCGCCAGCCGGTCAAATGGGCGGACAAACTGCTCCTTGTAGCCCGCCAACACCTTCGTAGGCTGCGGGGATGCCTGTAGGTTTTTAAAGGTCTCCAGCACGATATTGCTCAGCTGGCGGTCGTCGCGTCCGCTGCTCAGTGCATCCACCAGTGCGGAAAACCCCGCATCCTCCCGTTCATACTGCGCTTCCAGCACATCCTCCAGCACATCCAGCTGCATGACGTTCTGCTCGCTCTCGTCCGCTGTGCGGAAGTCGGGCGGCAGACCCAGCTCATGGAAGTGCTCCCGCAGCAGGCCCATACAAAAGGCATGTACCGTCGTGATCTTTGCCCGGTGCACCAGCATCAGCTGCCGCCGCAGCCGCGCATCCCGCGGATGTTTCGCCGCCAGTTCGGTCAACGCATCCGCGATCTTGCCGCGCATTTCGCTTGCCGCCGCCTTGGTAAACGTGACAACCAGGAAGGAATCGATGTCACACGGGTCTTCGGTGTCTGTCACACGCTCCAATACGCGCTGCACAAGCACCGCTGTCTTACCCGAACCGGCTGCCGCAGATACCAGCAGCGTGCCGCCGCGGTTGTAGATCGCCGCCTGCTGCTCCGGTGTCCAGTTAACGCCCATGTGTTTCCTCTCCTTCCAGCTGATCCGCTATGCTCTGCCAGAATTCCTCCGGCTTGATTTTTGCAATCGTATGCGGCTTGTCGCCCAGCTTGGCGTCAAACCGGCAGATCGCGCGGTATGGACACCACTGGCAGACATCCTCTGCCGGGCCGCGCCGCACCGGCTTGGCCTCCATACTGCCGTGCAGCAGCTCCCGTCCCATATCCCGCAGGATCTTGCGGATATGTGCGCTGAGCTGCCCCATTTTTTCCATGCTTGCGAGGCTGGACAGGCTTGCCGCTGTCGGCGCGCCGTCCTTTGCGCGGAATCCAATCGGCAGGAACGCGCCTTCCTTTGTAATGCCGTGCTCCATCGCTTCAATGACCGCCGGATCATCCAGCAGCAAACCGGACCGGCGCAGCTGCTTTTTGCGCAGCTTATCCAGCGTCTCATCGTCCGTATCCCGCGGCGCCTGAATGAGCGCACTGCGCGCCGGTACATACAGCGCGCCTGCCGGCACGATGCAGTCGATATCGCCCGCCAGTCGCGCGCGGTAACGCTCCAAGCCGTGGTGCTGGATGGCAAACAGGTACAGCAGCAGCTGGACATTCAGTCCGTACCACAGGTCAGACAGCTCGAATTTCTTCTGTCCGCTCTTATAGTCCAACACGCGCACATACAATGCGCCATCCTTAATATATCCGTCGACGCGGTCGACCTTGCCGTTCATCTCCAGCGTGCCCTCCGGGCTGTCAATGAGGACGGGCGGCAGGTCGCCACTGCGGGAAAAGTTCAGCTCAAAATCAATGGGTTCAAAATCCGAGCACGTCATTTCCTCCAACAGATTGTCTAAAATATCATCCAGCATGTGCACCAGACGGCGGAATAAATGCCGGAAACGCGCGGTATGCTGTTCCAGCCCGCCCAGCACGGTTTCCACATAGGTCTGTGTCCATTTCTGCGCAATCTCATGCATAGTCTCCCGGTCGGGCGCTCCGTTTACATCCTGCTCCCGCAGCTCCTGCAGGGTATGCTCCAGGACATAATGCAGGAAGGTGCCCATCTCCGGCGCGTCAAACGCCGCGCGGCGGCGCTCCTTTGCCCGCAATCCATAGCGCAGAAAATACGCATACTGACACTGGTAAAAAGCATCCACGCGGGAGGCCGTCACGCGCAGCCGTTCGCCATATAACGCGTGAATGACGCTGGTGTCTGTCAGCGGGCCGCGCACGGATTTTTCCATCGGGATGATCGGCGTATCGGTCGCCGCCAATGCTGCCTGCGCTGCCGCGGAAGCATCCTGTGCCGCGCCCCGGCAGGCGAGGTCAAACCGTGGCCGCTCCGCTTCCAGCTGATACTGCTGGCCCAGCTCGTTCTCACTGGTCTCCGGTACGCCGTGCAGCAGCTGCCGCACCGTACCGATCAGATAGGACGGGCGCAGCTCCCCATCCGCGCCGCTGCTGCTCCACGACAGCAGCAGCGTTTCCGACGCCGACGCAAACACACGGTAGATCGCCGCTTGCTCCTGCGCGATACGGTCCTCACTGGTTTCCAACTCGACCTCCAAGCCGAGCAGCATCGCGCGGTCATGATCGGTCAAAATGCCGCCGCTCTCTCCCGCCGCAGGCAGCACGCCGTCGTTCATGCCGAGTACGATCAAATGCGGGATGCCGGTCTTGCACACACGGTCGATGGAACCGCAGGTCACGCGGTCGAGTGACACCGGTATCGTGCCGACATCATATTCCGTCAGCACCAGCCCCAGCAGCGTCACAAATGCATCCGTCTCCATGGGTGCATCCCCCTGCACCCATGCAAACTGCTCCATCGCCTGTACCAAAATTTCCCACAGCTGGCGGTATTCTTCTGCGGTTTGCAGCCGTCCTGCCTCTTCATGCCGCTGCGCGCGGGCAGCAATTCGTTCCGGCGCATCGATCGCTTCGAGGAAGTCATACAACGCCTGTACATACTGCGTCGCTGTCTGCGCGCCATCCAGCCCTTCCTTTAATGCCAGAAGCGGCTGCACCGCACGTTCGCGCAGTGCATTGAGGTGCGCAAGCTCCGCCTCCGCCTGTTCATCCATCCCGCCGTCAAAGCTGTCCGGGCTGCCGGTAAACGGCTTATGCCACATGCTTCCCCGAATGCGCCAAAACAGCACATAATTTTCCAGCACATCGCATTCCTCGACAGTCAAACCGGCAAAGCCGGTCTTGAGATAGGTAAACATATCCTCATACCGCCAGCCGCCCGTGACGGTATGCAGCGCCGCATCGACCAGCGACAGCACCGGTTTTTGTAAAATATCATGCTTCTCACTGAGGAAAATCGGGATGTCATACCGCTCAAATACCAATTCAAGCAGCGGCGCATATTGCTCAAAATTCCGTGCGGTCACAACGATATCCCGTCGCCTTGCATCGGTTTCGCGCAGCAATCGGCGGATATATGCCGCCGCATATTCACATTCCGAAAACAGATCCCCCGCCGCATGCAGCCTGACGCTGCTTTTGTCGCTTTCAAACTGCTGTCCATAGGGCTGCAGGACATATTGCTCCAAAACCGCCAGATCCCGTGGGCGCGGCAAATACAATGACGGAAAATGTTCCAGCTCTACCGGTTCTCCGCACCGTCCGGCAAGCGCACGCAGACGCGCCAGCGCCAGATGCGTCTCCGGGAACAACTCTGGCTGAGACAGGTCTCCAGTCAGCGCAACAGTCACCGGCACATGCCTGCACAGCAGGAAACCAATCATGTCCAATTCCTGTTTATTAAAGTTATCAAAACGGTCGAAATACACCTCAGCATTGTCAAACAGACGGCTTTCCGGCAGCCGCTCCGTGACCCTTGTCAGCTGGTCGCGGGGATCCGGCAGTTCTTCCTGCGTCAGTGTGTCATACACCATGCCAATCTGTCCCAGATCGCGCAGCTTTGCCGCTAAATGCCCATCGGTTTCTGCGGCGGCACGCAGCATATCCTCCGGCGAGATCTGTGCACATTTCATTTCATCCAACACCTGCAACAGCTCCCGCAGCACATCCGGCTTGCGCGTTGCGCCGCTGTACAGTGCAAGGGCATCCGCCGAACGCCGCACGGCTTCATATAATACCAGCAGCCGTCCCGCAGGCGTCAGAACGGTATCTGCCAGACCGCCCGCTTCGGAAAACACACGGTTTGCAATCCGGCGGAAGGTCAGCACCTCTGCATATCGCGCCCCCAGATTCTTTGTATATTGCGCCAACAGGCGTTCATATTCATGCGACGCCAGCTCCGGAACGATCAATATCTGTTTCCTGCCGCTGTTCGCCTTCGACGCGATATGCCGCAGGATCGCAGTTGTCTTGCCGCTCCCGGCACGCCCTATTTGTATTCTCAATGCTTTCACCGCCATTTCTATGCTCCAGTATACCAGAATCAGCGCAAAAGTAAAAGCCGGAAGGTTTTTCCGGCTCCAGTCGTCAAAAAAGTATATTTTGTGCCTTATTTCTGTTATAATGAAACATATTCCAGTGAAAAGAAAGGGGAACGACCGTATGATATTATATATTAACAGCTGCGTCCGGGAGGATTCCAGAACAGATTCCATCGCCAGAGAGCTTTTAACCCAATTGGGCGGCAACTATACCGAATTAAACCTTGAGCAGGAAAACCTAAAGCCCTTGACCGTGGATACATTAAATAAACGCGCTGCATTGATCCAAGATCAATGCTATTCCGACCCGATGTTTGGGTATGCGAAGCAATTTGCGTCAGCCGATACCATCGTAATCTCCGCGCCGTTTTGGGATTTATCCTTCCCTTCCAGTTTAAAGGTTTACATCGAAAACATTTATGCAACCGGTATCGTGTCCCAATATGGGGAAAACGGGATACCCGAAGGCTTATGCAAAGCAAGTAAGCTGTACTATGTGACCACCGCTGGCGGCCCATATGTGCCGGATTACAGCTTTCATTATATCCGTGATCTGGCGCAGCAGTATTTCGGTATCCCAGAGGTCAAGCTAATCAAAGCGGAAATGCTCGATGTCGATGGATACGACGCGCAGGAAATTGTACAGAAAGTAAAGCAGGAAATTCGAGCCGGCGCTGTTCTCGGAGTAAAACCAGAAAACTGAACCGTAACAGAATCCTGCTTGACGCTGTACCATCTGCATGTTATAATAAATGTGTAAAAGAAATAAGAAGGGCATACCGATAGACGGTACTGCACCTTCCCTGAAGATTATGAAATAACCGCCGTGGAGTTAGCAGTTCAGGCGGTTATTTCTTTTTATTTTGTACATACAACGCCACGATTGCGACGACTAACAGACCAAAGTTCACCAGCAAGTTTAACAGCTGGAATAACTCAGAATATGTAACGTACATACGCCATCACCCTCCTTTCCAGGAGGATGAGTAAAAGAAATTTACCGACCCTCCTTAATAGCATCAAGGAGAGTACAGCTACCGCCTACCGCGAATGGTATGCCCGTTATTAGGATAACAGACGCTGTTAGGCAAGTCAACAAAAATAAAAAAGTAACTGCTTCACATACCCAAATCGCAACCCAGCGCAGCGGTTGGGATTTGGAAAGGAGGAGCAGCAAAATGAGTGCGCTCTGACTTTTTGGCACAAAAAAGTCGGAGCAAACGATATGTCGCTTGCTCCGACGTGGAGCGGATGACGAGGCTTGAACTCGCTTCCGTACCCAAAGAAATCTTCGATTTCTTCGGGGCCCACTACCTCAATGATAAGTCGTCTTCGACGACGGGTGGAGGTAGCGAGTTGCACACAGTTATTTGGAAAAATAAAAAAGTAACTGCTTCACACAGTTACTTTCATGGAGCGGATGACGAGGCTCGAACTCGCTACCTCCACCTTGGCAAGGTGGCGCTCTACCAGATGAGCTACATCCGCATATTTGGTGCCTCCGGGCGGAATCGAACCACCGACACGGGGATTTTCAGTCCCCTGCTCTACCAACTGAGCTACAGAGGCAAAGGGTCTTTCTGCTGCATTTTCCACAACAAAAAGAGTATTGAAAACGCCAAATTCTATACATGGCGTGGAAAACACCGCACTTTTGCAGTGCTTGTTTAGTATATAATAGAACCGCGGCAAAGTCAAGAAAAATTTTTCAATTTTTCGACTTTTTTTACAGCAGGGCTGTTTTTCAGTCCTGCTGTTCCTGATTCTTCGGTAATTTCCTGTCTGTCCCTTTCTTTTTGTTCTCCATGAGCAGGTATTTGCGGATCGCAAACAGAATGCCAATTGTAATAATGCCGATCAATGTATCCACTGCGTTCAAATGTTCTACGATCATCTGCCGTGCGGTCGCAAACATCAGCACCTCAATTACCGTGTCTGCCGTATGCATACACAGCATCTTGACGAACTCCAATCCCACAACCAGAGTGAGCATATCCGAAAGGAACGTTGTAAACCCATCACTGTGGAAATCAAACATATTTTCCGGGAAATCTAAAATCAGCTGTACTGTCAGAATGACAATAATCGCCATAATAATACAGCCCATGACGATCTCAACATATCCCGTTGCCAGTGAAATATAGTAGCTTATTTTCTGTTGAATTTTCTTTTTATCCCGCGGTTTTTCCGTCTGTACGGATTGTTCTGCTTTGCTGTCGGTCTGTGCCATCTCATTTCACTTCCTTTGCACCTAATATGAGTATAGCGCATTCCGTACCACTTCGCAACATCCAAATAATCACAGACTGGTTTCGGTCATGGCAGTACACAAATCAAACCAGAATGTCGCCTGCACCGCATTGTCAACATCTGTCGGGCTGCCTTTGCCCGTGTCTACCGACGCAGATATATGCATCCCATTGGCGGCAGAGACTAGCCTACTGAATATGTCCTTGTCCCTGTCTTCACAATATATGGATGTACCGACGAAAATGATCCAACCGGTCATATCCTCTGTATAAACCAGCAGATTTGCAGTCAGCGCCTGCGCAAGCCGAACGCTGACCTGCGCCAGCACGAAAAACAGATCGTACTTTCTTGGATCCAGCATCGTATATACCTCGGTCGACGGCATGATCTTACTGACCATATCCTTCACGGCTTTCCACTCCCACTCCTTTTCCTCTTCCTCCGACATCCCTTGCGGCATGTTGATTTCACTGCGCAGCTTCTCCCACATTTCCTTTTTCCGCGCTTCACATGCGGCTATGCTTTCGGAGTAGTAGAATTTTTCTATTCGCATTTGTATTCTCCCATTCAACCATTTCATGCAATCTGCCTTAAAATTTTAACATATTGCATCTATAAATGCAATATGCCTCTATAGTTTGTTGTTTGAATAAATACATTATTTTATAATCAAGGCAGAATCTATAGCATAGGTGGTGATTGAAGATGCAGCCAGAAATTGACTATGTGAAAATTGGACAGCGTATTAAAACTGCAAGACTGGAAAAGGGCTTAAAGCAAACTGAGCTTGGCACAATGGTAGGCTGCTCTAATAATCACATGAGCCACATCGAAGTTGGGCAAACCAAAGTATCGCTTTCTATGTTGTTAAAACTTTCTCTTGCATTAGATAAAGATTTTGATTACTTCTTGCTAGATACGCCATATGCCAGAAGAGAAAGTATCATTAACTCTGAACTTGCAGATAAACTACAAAAGTGTAATCCGACCACTTTAATTACGATGAATAAAATTCTGGATGCTCTGCTGGAACAACAAGAATTTTTGGCAAATACAGAACAGCAAATTATGTATTAAAATAAACAAAGCCATCCCAACCGCGGGATGGCTTTTCAACTGCATATAAGTAATTGGCGGTTATCCAAGCCTCCCTCGGATGAGGGAGGTGGCATTTGCGGAGCAAATGACGGAGGGAGTGAAGAGGTAAGTCATTCGCACCAAGATAAATCTCGATGTTACACTTCGCTTTTCCCTCCCTCAGTCGCCTGCGGCGACAGCTCCCTCCTCTGAGGGAGCCTAAGGGCGGTAACTGCAAATCCGGCGCGTCATTATTCTCCCTGTCCGACGATCTCTCCGACGCCGCCGAGCACCAGACGCGGGCGGTACGGGAAGCGCTTGATATCCTCCGGCGAAGTGACGCCGGACAGCACCAGCACGGTATCCAGGCCGGATTCAATGCCGGCGATCATATCGGTATCCATGCGGTCGCCAATCATGACTGCTTCTTCCGAATGTACGCCGAGCAGCCGCAGGCCGGTGCGCATCATCAGCGGATTCGGTTTTCCGACAAAATATGCTTTCTTGCCGGTCGCGACCTCGATCGGGGAAATGAGTGCGCCGCAGCCCGGCACGATGCCGCTCTCCGTCGGGCCGGTGATGTCGGAATTGGTACCGATGAGCCTTGCGCCCTGATTGACCAGCCGGATCGCCCGTACAATATTGTCATATCCAAAGGATTCCGGCTCACCGACGACTACATAATCCGGATCGACCTCATTGATCGTGATACCTGCTGCATATAACGCATTTTGCAAACCGTGATCTCCGACGACATAAGCGCTGCAGCCCGGCGCCTGATGGCACAGGAAACTGGCTGTTGCCAGTGCGCTGGTGTAAAAATGCGATTCATCTACATCCACCCCCATGCGTGCCAGCTTCTGCTGTAGTTCCTTCGGTGTATAATGGCTGGAATTGGTCAAAAACAGAAAATGCTTGTTTTCTGTCTGCAACCAATCTACAAATTCCCGCACACCGGGAAGGATTTTATTTCCGTGATAGATCACACCGTCCATATCACAGATAAAACCGGATTTCTTTCTAAGCTGTTCCATATGTTCTCCTTGTTTGTATGCGCAGCGACCGCCGCGCTGGTGTTACAATGTTTTCTAATACATTATAACACACGGGTATTCTTATGTGTACCCGTAATAGAAAATTCCACCCATTCTGAGATATTCACAGCATGATCTCCAATGCGTTCAAAATACTTTGCGATCATCATGATATCCATTGCCTGCTCTGCGCCGTCAATAGAATCATGGATGTTCGCTATCAGCTCCTGCCGCGTCTCGACAAACAGCCGGTCTACGATATCGTCATATTCAATCACGCTGTGCGCCTTTGCCAGATCCTTCATAATAAACGAATCAATGGCATCCCGCACCATCTTGATGGTGGATTCCGCCATATAAGATACCTGCGGCGGGGTGACGTACGAAGGGCAATCACACAGGAACAGTGTGACCTCGGCAATATCCTCGGCAAGATCGCCGATACGCTCCATATCGGTAATCATTTTCAGCGCTGTGGAAATTTCCCGCAGGTCACGTGCCACCGGCTGCTGCTGCAGCAGCAGCTTTAAGCAGGTGCTTTCGATCGCGCGCTCCTTCTGATCGATCTCCCGGTCGCCATCTATCGTCTGCTTTGCCAGCTTGGGGTCGCGGTATTTCAACGCTTCCACCGCCCTGCTGATCGCAGTTTCGACGATGGACGCCATTGAGATCAGATCATCATGCATGGTATTCAGTTCCTGATCGAATCTTACTCTCATCTTCTTTCCTCCATCAGCCAAATCGTCCGGTAATGTAGTTTTCCGTCCGCTGGTCCTGCGGCATGGAAAACAGCTCCGATGTCTGGTTATATTCCACTACCTCACCCAGCAGGAAAAATGCGGTTTTATCCGATACACGGGTCGCCTGCTGCATGTTATGCGTTACCATAACGATGGTGTAATTCTGCTTCAGCTCCTGCACGAGATCTTCCACCTTCATCGTGGAGATCGGGTCAAGCGCGCTGGTCGGTTCATCCATCAGCAGTACCTCCGGCTGGATCGCAAGCGCACGCGCGATACACAGACGCTGCTGCTGTCCGCCGGACATACCCAACGCGCTCTTGCCCAGGCGGTCCTTGACCTCATCCCAGATGGCAGCGTCCTGCAGACTCTTTTCCACGATCTCATCCAGCTTGGATTTGCTGTGGACACCATGTGTACGCGGACCAAATGCAATGTTGTCATAAATGCTCATCGGGAACGGATTCGGCTTCTGGAATACCATACCGACGCGGCGGCGCAGCACATTCACATCCATACGGTCGAAAATATCCTCGCTGTCCAGCAGGACAGTACCATCGATCCGACAGCCCTCTACCAAATCATTCATACGGTTGAGCGTCTTGAGCAGCGTCGATTTGCCGCAGCCGGACGGCCCGATAAATGCGGTGATCTGCTTTTCCGGCAGATCCAGATTGATGTCCTTGAGTGCATGGAACTCGCCATAATGCAGGTTTAAATCCTTGATCTTATATTTTACATTCATAGCATATACCCTTTTAATTTTTCGTCAGCTTGCGTGCAATCAGCGCAGAAGCCGTATTCATTACCAGTACGATCAGAAGCAGCACAACCGCGGTCGCATATGCCTGATCGGTGTGCAGTCCCTCGCTGGACAGGCAGTACATATGCACCGCCAGCGTGCGTCCAGAGGAAAGCAGGCCATTGGGGATCTCTGTCGCCGTGCCTGCGGTATAGATCAAAGCCGCAGTCTCGCCTACAATACGGCCCACCGCCAGAATGATGCCCGCCAGAATGCCCGGCATAGCCGACGGGAGCACGATACGGAATACCGTGCGCAGCTTGCCTGCGCCCAGTCCAAAGCTCGCCTCGCGGTACATATCCGGTACCGCCAGCAGCGCCTCCTCTGTGCTTCGCATGATGAGCGGCAGGATCATAATTGCCAGCGTCAGCGAACCGGACAGCAGCGACAGCTTCCAGCCCAGCTGCGTAACGAAAAACAGCATACCGAACAGACCGTATACAATCGACGGGATGCCGGACAGCGTTTCCGTCGTCAACCGCATCAGGTCCACCAGCTTATTGCCTTTTTTTGCATATTCCACCAGATAGATCGCGGTAAATACGCTGATCGGAATGGCGATCAGCAGCGAGATCAGTGTCATTTCAACCGTCGTGATGATAGACGGGAGCATCGAACAGTTTTCCGATGTATATTCCAGTGAAAACAGATCCGGCGTGAGATATGGAATACCACGCACAAGGATATATCCGATCAAAAAGAGCAGGATAGAAAAGGTAAACAGGGCGGCTCCATGCACCAGCAGGCGCAGCAGCCATGACTGAAAGCCCTGTGTCGGCTTGGGCGTATGGTCTTTCCGCCCCAGCCTTGCGCCCTGCTGCGGCAGTACCATTGCATCTCCTATCGGCTGCCTCATCGCTTTTCACCTCTCTTTTTGATAACGGCAAAGGTCAGATTGATAATCAAAATAAAGATAAACAGTACAACGCCGGTGGCGATGAGCGCTTCCCTGTGCAGTCCGGTCGCATAGCCCATTTCAATGACGATATTTGCCGTCATGGTACGGATGCCCTTGAAGATACTGCGCGGCAGGATCGGCTGGTTGCCCGCAACCATGATGACCGCCATCGTTTCACCGATCGCGCGCCCGATTCCCAGCACAACTGCGGCAAGGATGCCGGATTTTGCCGCCGGGAGCACCGCAAAGAACACCGAACGCTCGTGCGTCGCGCCCAGCGCCAGCGCACCCTCATAGTAGCTGTTCGGCACAGCATTGATCGCAGACTCGCTCAGATTGATGACGGTCGGCAGAATCATAATGCCCAGCAGCACAGCAGCTGTCATCACACTGACGCCGGTACAGCCCGGAATCATGCGTGCCAGCGGGACCATGACAACCAGACCAAAGAAGCCATAAATAATAGACGGGATACCTGCCATCAGCTGAACCAGCGGCTCCAAAAGGCGGTGCAGCTTCTTCGGGCAGAACCGGGACAGATAAACGGCTGTCAGTACGCCCACCGGCACGCCGATGATAACCGAGCCGAGCGTGACGCACAGGCTGCCGACGATCATCGGCAAGATACCATAGGATGCCGGATGGTTCTTCGGCGCCCACTTTGTGCCAAGCAGGAAATCAAATACGCCGATCTCCTTCATTGCCGGAATGCCATTGGCGAACAGGAACACACAGATCAGTGCGACCGCCACGATGGACATACAGGCGCACAGTGCGAACAGCCACGACATACCGCGCTCCATTGTTTTTTGTAATTTCATAAATAAACCTCACAAAACACTTCCCTCCGACACTGCGTGATGCATATGCCGAAGGGAAGAAGGGAGAGCCCTTAGCCGATCTCGCTCCAGTCAGTGGTTTCACCGGTGAAGATGCTGCGCACCTGCTCTGTGGTCAGATCATCTACCGCGTTCTCAGGATTGACAATAACTGCAATGCCGTCCAGCGCGATCTGGGTCGGAGTCAGCGCTGCTGCTTCCTCTTCGCTCAGTTCACGGGATGCCATGCCGATGTCGCATACGCCTTCCATTGCGCTGGTCATACCGGTGGTGGAGTCGGATTCCTGAATCGTGATTTTGACATTGCTGTTGACTTCTTCATAGGCTTCCTTCAGCTTCTCCATGACCGGGGTAACAGAGGAGGAGCCTGCAACCGTTACATTACCAGATGCGCCATTGGAGGTGAATGCCTCTGCGCCGTCGTCTACCGGAATGTAGCCGTTGTCTGCAACAACCTTCTGTCCCTCAGCAGAGAGGATGTACTTCATAAAATCCTGTGCCGCTTCGGAAAGGCCATCCTTTGTCGCAACATTGAACGGACGGGAGACGGTATAGCTGCCATCCAGCACGTTTTCCGTCGTTGCTTCTGCACCGTCAATCTTGACCGCCTTGACCGAATCATTCAGCGAACCGAGCGACGCATAGCCGATCGCCTGCTTGTCGCCTGCGACGTTCTGCATCATAATCTCTGTCTGGTTTGCAATGATGGCATCCGGCGTGGTGTTGTCGACCTTCTCATCGCCGTTCTTCTCTTCAATGCCAAACAGCTCAATAAATGCGCCGCGGGTGCCGGAGCCGTCCTCACGGGATACGACGTCGATTGCACCGCTTACCGCCGCAGCCTGTGCGGAACCGTTGTCCGTATCCGATGCAGCACCGCCGTTCGAGCCGCAGCCCGCCAGCACGCCCATCAACATCATACCTGTCAGTGTCAGTGCACCGAATTTCTTCACTTTTGTGGATAATCTCATGATCAATTTCCTTTCATGCTTTCTGTTTTGTTTTCGTTTAACAGTGCCTATTCTACCCACTGCATGTAAAATCCTCTACCCGAAGCGCGTAAATTGTATGTAAATGCAGTTGTGACAGATTTTACAATCCATTGTGCTAAAATACCGTAAAACTTCCTCTCCTGCTTGACTTTTCCTTCTCCATTTGCTACACTTCATATGAAGCAAGGGGAGTAGCTTGCACGGATTCCGTGTTTACATTGCCGTCAGTACGATTCATCATGAATTCGGTTTGTAAGTAATTAGCGAGACTTTGCTGCAATTATGTAGGATTGCAGCATTGTCTCGTTTTTTCGTCTGCTGATGCAGTGAGAATGCTGCAAATCGGTTCAGGAGGTTTTATTATGAGTATTGTACTGCAAGTGCTGCTGTTGATCGTCGGCTTCGCCATGCTGATCAAGGGCGCAGACTTCTTCGTCGATGGTTCCAGCGGGATCGCGCGGAAATTCGGTATCCCGCAGCTGGTGATCGGCCTTACGATCGTAGCAATGGGAACCAGCGCGCCGGAGGCCGCTGTCAGTATCGCTGCCGCGCTGAAGGGCAACGCGGATATCACGATCGGCAACATCGTCGGCAGCAACATCCTCAATGTGCTCATCATTCTTGGTCTGACGTCTGTCATCTGCCCGCTGGCATTGGCGCGCTCTACGATGCGTTTTGAAATCCCGTTTATGATCGGCATTTCCATCCTGCTGCTCGTGCAGGGTCTGGACGGCACTATTTCCCTTATAGATGGCGTGATATTGATCGCCGCATTCGTCGCATATCTCGTCTACCTGTTCTGGATGTCCCAAAAGAATCCGGAACCCGAAGAGGAAAGTGCGCAGATGCCGCTGTGGAAGGCGCTATGTCTCGCTGCGGTCGGCCTTGTGCTCATCGTGCTGGGCAGCAATGTGACCGTCGACGCCGCAACGGCGATCGCCAAATTTTTCGGCCTGAGCGACCGGTTTATCGGTCTGACCATCGTCGCGCTGGGCACTTCCCTGCCGGAGCTGTTTACCTCTGTGACGGCTGCGCGAAAAGGAAATGCGGACATTGCCATCGGCAACATCGTCGGCAGCAATATATTCAACATCCTGTTTGTCGTCGGTCTGTCCTCGCTCATCATCCCGATCCCCTTTGCGCTGGCGTTCCGCACCGACATGCTCGTCGCCATCGGCGCTGGTGCGCTTCTGCTGCTGTGCAGCATCAAAAAACATACATTGGGCAGATGGGCAGGCGCACTCATGCTGTGCTGCTATGCAGTATATTTCTGCACGATCGTATAAAAAATCAACACACAGCTTACATTTCAAAGAAGATATTACCCTATAACCAGAGGCGCTTCTTTTTGCTGGACGCACAGTACCAGCCGGAGGTCACCCTCTGGTTTTTCCTTTCAGGTCAGGAATTTACCAACGATATCATAAAAATCCTGTTGATAAAGGTAACACGACGATGGTATCCTGTTACCAGAGAGAAACAATAAAATTACTGGAATAACGAGATATACAGACAACAATTTGGAGGAAACAACGATGGCAAGTATTACATTTACCCACGTAAATAAAACATATCCCGGCAATGTAGAGATCGTGCCGGACCTGAATCTTGAGATCAAGGACAAGGAATTTGTCATCCTAGTCGGCCCGTCCGGCTGCGGTAAATCCACCACCCTGCGCATGATCGCAGGTCTGGAAGACATCACCAGCGGCGAGCTGCGCATCGGTGACCGTGTTGTAAACGACATCGCGCCGAAGGACCGCGACATCGCAATGGTATTCCAGAACTACGCACTGTATCCGCACATGTCGGTTTACAAGAACATCGCATTTGGCCTGCAGCTGCGCAAGGTCCCGAAGGATGAGATCGACAAGAAGGTACACGAAGCGGCAAAGATCCTCGATCTGGAGCATCTGCTCGACCGCAAGCCGAAGGCGCTTTCCGGCGGACAGCGCCAGCGTGTCGCACTGGGCCGTGCAATGGTCCGCAATCCTGCCGTATTCCTGCTGGACGAGCCGCTGTCCAACCTGGATGCCAAGCTGCGAACCTCCATGCGTTCGGAGATCAGCAAGCTGCACAAGCGTCTGGACACCACATTCGTATATGTAACGCATGACCAGACCGAGGCTATGACGATGGGCGACCGCATTTGCGTCATGAAGGACGGCGTGATCCAGCAGTTTGACACCCCGCAGACCCTGTATGATTTCCCGTGCAACCTGTTCGTCGCAGGCTTCATCGGCTCCCCGCAGATGAACTTCATCAATGCGACTATCGCAAAGAACGGCTCCGGCGTCGCTGCACAGTTCGGCAGCTTCTCCCTGCCGCTGAACGCGGCAAAGTCCAAGGCTCTGGCTGGCTATATCGGCAAGGAAGTCATCATCGGCATCCGTCCGGAGGACTTTGTCGAAGTGACCGCCGACAACAAGGCGGAGGCCATTACCGCTACTGTAGAGCTGGCGGAACTGATGGGCTCTGAGACCAACCTGTATCTGGACTGCGCAGGCAACAAGCTGATCGCCCGTATGCCGTCCAATGTACGTCCGGCAGAGCAGTCTACCTACAGCCTCGCGGTAAAGACAGACAAGATCCACGTATTCAACAGGGAAACCGAGCAGGCAATCTGCCACTGATTTTTGTTCATGCATAGTTTTTCATATGATGCAGATCAGGAAAACCTGATTACATCCACCTCTTCTCCTTTTTACATTCGTAAAACCGAGTCAGCTCCCGATGCCCGCATTGCGGAGCTGATTTGGGTGGAACGGATTATTGGGATTCCGTTCCAGACGGACGACAGCTGTGTGCTGACGGCAAGGCCGGACAGCGTACCGGTTATTGCTGTAACCAAGGGCAGCCTGCACGTCCGGTCGGAACAGATCGATGGAACGCTGTTCCACGGGCAATTGCTCTTTTTTCCACCGGAATCAGGTGCATACAGCCTGACTGCTCCCGAAGCCAGCGAATGCATGCTGCTTCTGTTGCAGGGACAGCTGGCAAAAACAACATTGGAAAATCATTTCCGGGAACACAGACAGTTCTGCCCGTCCGGCCTTTCAGATGTGCTGGAGACAGTACACGCCCTGAAGGAAGCGGACGGCAGGCAGGAGGAAATCTCTGTTGCGGCATACACGCTGCTGATGCGCCTGTATGGGGCGGCACAGCACTATGAGCAAACCAGCGGCTATCCGGCGTTGGTGGACGCCGCAATCGGCATCATGCAGGAAGAATTTGCGCAGATTTACGGCGTGGACGAGGTTGCGGAGCGGCTTGGGATTACCGCTGCCTACCTGACCCGGCTGTTTTCAAAAAATGTGGGCATGCCGCCGGGACGCTTCCTGCGGCTGCAAAAAATCGCCTGTGCCAAAAAGCTGCTCACCCAGCCGGACATGACCGTCTCCCTCACTGCACAGCTGGTCGGTTTCACAGATGTACATTATTTCTCCCGTGTCTTTCGCAAGGAAACCGGGATGCTGCCATCTGCATACCGGCAGTCACATGCGGCTGACCCGTCAGAGGACGAAGACATCAAGCGTATGCTGGATACGCTGTATCTTTAAATCAGCTATCGTACTTTTCATTTTCATTCTCAATACAAAAGGACGCTTTCCCGCTTGGGAGAGCGTCCTTAGCTTCGCACGGTATTGACAAAATCATCTTTTCCTCCACAGCGGCGGCCTACAGTGAGCCGGCGCGCATCCGATTCCGGATACCGACCACACGTATGTGCAACGGAAAATTGGAGCTTGGCCTTTTATGAGCCTGCATGTCAACGGCAGCAATGCCAGACATGCAGGCTTGCTTTTTTGTCGCATATTCGACAATACGCAAGTAATGCGGTGGATTTTCCCATATTCACATGTTATACTATCTTCTGCGAATGCAGTTGCTTTCGTATGAATCGCGCATTACGTGCAAAGGAGGAAATCAAATCATGTTACAAGCAACACTTTCCGCAATCAGTACCTGTATTGGAAATCTGATCGTATTTTCTATCATCCCATTTGCATGGTGGTTTTTCAGGCATAGAAAACAAGAAAAATTTCTAAAGTGGATTGGGATCCATACACCGCATCTGAAAACAAAATGGTGGTGGCTGCTTGTTTTTGCAGCGTTCTATCTGGTTCTTTATAACTTTGACGGAGAATTTCTGCTCAGTGAAAAAACCTTAACCGTATTGAACAGCGACAATACTGCGATCGCCTCGAATCAATACGCCGGCTTGGGCATCGCTGCCATTGTCCCCGCCTTTCTCACTACTTTTATCGCCAATGGAATTGCTGAGGAAATTTTGTTCCGCGGCTTTCTCTGCAAACGACTGAGCGGAAAATTTGGCTGTACAGCAGGTGTATGGATGCAGGCATTCTTTTTCGGGCTGATGCATTTCCTGCTTGTTTTTGCCAGCGGAATGCCGGTAGGCATCGACTTTTATCTGTATGAGTTCGGCTATACCTTCCTCGGCGCGCTGATGCTCGGCATCGCAAACGAAAAACTATTTGACGGTTCCATCTGGCCGAGTATCTGCCTGCATGGAATCGGAAATTTCATCAGTACACTGGCCGTCATTTTCCAGTGTTGGTAACTGCATCGTACCTATCCGACAGGAGATGTCTCCTGCCGTTTTTACGCAACAAAAGAACCTGCATCCGGTCATGGTGGAATGCAGGTTCCTTTTTTATGAAACTTGGGACAAGGAGAGACTTCAGTGTCCAAGTATCACACATATAAAAGATTTGAGTTTGTGGAGAGAGCCGGATGCCTGCGCACAAAGCAGACACCCGGTGAAAAATGAAATAAGCAAATTTATGCGCCAATGCCAAGTGGCGAGAAGAATACATATACTGCAACAACGCAGATCATAACGATTACAGCAACAATCTTTCTGTACTTCCACGGAGTCAGATCAACTGCCTTAACATCCTCCTGCTCCCATGCCGAAAGCTGCGGATTCTTCTTGTTATTGTGGTTCATGATCGCCATGATAATCAGTTCGATCGGCCACAGAACAGCGACTGCATACAGATAATGCATGGTACCGCCGCCCGGATACTGCGGGCCAATGAGCATGAACAGGCCATATACAACAACATGGAATACCATGATGACCTTTGCTGCATACTTCGGCAGATACTTGAAGAAGAAGCCGCCAAATACAGCAGACAGAACCGGAAGACCAATCAGCATAACAAAGGAATCCAGGAAGGTTTTCAGGCCAGCCGGGAAAAAGTATACCATCGGGCCAACGATCGTGGTAGCAACTGCGAATATGATACCAATGTTCTTGCCAACCTTGACCAGCTTTTCTTCAGAAGCCTTCGGATTGATAAACTCATGATAAATATCCATCGTGAACATCGTGTTTACGGAGTTCAGTACGGAGTTAAAAGAGGACAGGATTGCACCGAACATAACAGCTGCAAAGAAGCCCATCAGCGGAGCCGGAATAACCTGTGTAACCAGATGCGGATATGCATCATCCATCATGGTGACCTGATCACCCTGCAGCTCAAACAGCGCATATGCGATAACGCCCGGCAGTGCAAGGAACATAAAGCCCAGAATCTTAAGGAATGCACAATACAGAGCACCCTTCTGCGCTTCCTTCAGGTTTTCAGCAGCAAGTACACGCTGAATGAACGACTGGTGGGTGCACCAGGACTGAAGTCCGAGGAATACCAGACCGGTAAATACGGTCGGCCACGGAACTGCCGGCGCTTCTGCATTGATCGGTGCAATGGAGTTCAGCTTATCTGCATGGTTTGCAACAAGATACTTCCATCCGTCGATAATTGCAATACCGCTTTCGCTACCTGCTGCATGGCCCAACACGTTCAGTGCAAAGAACGGGATCATCAGACCTCCGATCAGAAGGCCGACGCCATTTACGGTATCCGATACAGCAACTGCCTTCAGGCCGCCAAAGATCGCGTAAATAGAACCAACAACGCTGATTGCAATGCAAAGAATAACAATTGACTGGAATTTGGTAACACCCAGCAGGTCAGACAGACCAAAAATGTTTTCAAATACCAGAGATCCGGAATACAGGATTACCGGAATCTGGACGACCAGATACAGAATGATGTATGCGATACAAAACCACAGCTTTGTGGAACGGTCAAAACGCAGACCGATCAGCTCCGGAATGGTTGTGATACCGCTCTTTAAATAACGCGGTGCTGCCCACAATGCCAGAACGATCAATGCAGTTGCTGCAAGGACCTCAAATGCCATTGGGCTCATGCCGACTGCCCATGTCTGACCATTGGTGCCTACCAGCTGTTCGGCTGACAGGTTGGTCAGAAGAAGGGAACCTGCGATAACAAAGCCCGGCAAGCCGCGTCCTGCGAGGAAATAACCATCGGCTGTCGTCTGGTCGTCACCCTTTGTCTTCACATAGGAAATGACCGCTACCAGAATCGTAAAACCGATAAAAGTAATTAACGTCAATGCCATATCTACTACTTACCCTCTCTATCTATTTTCTCCTGAAAGAATGGAAAGACAAGTCATACCTCTCCACAGTATCACTCCTGCCTTTCCATTCCATATCAGCTACTTAACAATGCTCCATGATCGCCTTAACAGCAGTCTTGGTGTCTGTTTCCGGGAACAGCTCGTAGCCTACTCTGCCGGTATAGCCGCATACTTCCAGATGCCGGATCACCTTGGTGTAGTTGATCTCGCCAGTGCCCGGCTCATGACGTCCCGGTGCATCTGCTACATGGATGTGTCCAAACTGATCGCCATAATTGGTGATGGTATCACAGATGCAACCTTCATTGATCTGCATGTGGTATACATCATACAGCAGCTTGAGACGCGGTGAGCCAATCAGACGGCAGATCTCTGCGCCCATCTGGGTGGTCGCAAGGAAATTGCCAACGTGGTCGGTGGTAATGTTCAGTGCTTCCAGATTCAGATTGATCTCTTCCTCTTCTGCCAGCTTTGCGCACTCCAGCAGCATATCATACATCGAGCACAGCTTGACCGTGTCCGACAGGTCGTCATAGTGGTTTACTACGATGCCGCCGTCGCCCAGCGCATTGGAATGGATGGTCACGCTTGCCGCGCCAACCTTCTTCGCTACTGCAATGGACTGCTTGAGGTAATCGATGTATTTTTCCTTATGAGTCGGATCTACGAGGGAGTAATCTGCATCGCCGTTAAAACCGGAGATCGCAATGCCTGCCTTTTCCGCAGCTTCACGGGTCGCATCCAGATCGCGGATGCGCCAGTCCCAGAACTCGACAGCTTCAAAGCCGTCATCCTTTGCTGCCTGGAAGCGCTCCAGCCACGGCAGCTCGGTATACAGCGTGTCAATGCAAGCGCATTTTCTCAGTGCCATCTTACTCTACCTCCGAAATCTTAACCGGACGGCCTTCCTTGAGGGACTTGGTAGCTGCTGCTGCCATCAGTACCGGATACAGACCATCTTCTCCGGTAACCGGTGTCTCGGTGTCGTTTGCAACTGCTGCTGCAAATGCCTGCATTTCTGCAACAAATGCGCCGGTGTAGCGATCCCACATTACCTTATATGCAGTGCCGCTGACTGTTCCGTCTGCACCCCACAGGACTGCGGTGTTCGGGATGTCATTCTCGTTGACAGCTGCGCCCTCGGAGCCAAATACTTCTACTCTCTGGTCATAGCCATAAACTGCCTTACGGGAATTGTCGATGACGCCCAGTGCGCCATTCTCAAACTTCAGGGTAACGATTGCGGTATCTACGTCGCCTGCTTCGCCGATGCCCGGGTCAACCAGAACGGAACCATATGCGTTGACTTCGGTAACCTCAGAGCCTGCCAGAAAACGAACCATATCAAAGTCATGGATCATCATATCATAGAAGATGCCGCCGGAAACCTTAACATAGGATACCGGAGGTGGCTCCGGATCTCGGGAGGAAACCTTAATGATGTTTACCTTACCAACCTTGCCGCTCTGAACCATGTCATAAACAGCACGATGGTTGTGGTCAAAGCGACGGCAGAAACCAATCTGGAGCTTGACGCCAGCTTCCTTTGCTGCGTTGATCGCTTCATGTACCTTGTTCAGATCATAGTCGATCGGCTTCTCGCAGAAGATATGCTTCTTTGCCTTTGCTGCTTCAATGATAAACTTGGAATGGGTATCGGTAGAGGAGCAGATGAGAACTGCTTCGATCTCCGGGTCATTCAGAATATCCGCCGGATCTGTGCTGACATTCGGAATGCGATACTGCGCTGCAAACTCGCGGGTTGCATCATTTGCAAACGGGTCTGCAATGGTCTTGATCTCCATCTCCGGAACAAACATGGAAATGTTCTTTGCGTGCACCTTGCCGATACGGCCGGCACCAATAATACCTACTTTCATGATAACTCTCCTTTGCCATATGATGAATATGATGGGTTTTCGGGATTCTCTTCCCCTTTGCTGGCGCTATTGTACCGCAAAAAATACACTTCAAAAATGTCATATTTTTTAGATTTTGTGTGCGGAATTTGTGAGTTTGCGGTGTTTTTATGAAAATAATGAACAAAAAACTATAATTTGTGTCATCATTTTATAATTTCCTTTTTCAATGCGCTGCACCGTTTGCATCTGTTTTGGGAATGTGTCGATTCTTTAGGTCCCCATGCCCAGTCACGGCTATATTTCCCCGAAGCAAAGGCTATAAAAGCGTCCTGCGGACACATCGGTGCAAAGAAAATCCCCTGCCAGAATGGCAGGGGACTGTAATTCAGGCTTGCAGCTGCATTGGCTCCCATACCAGCAGCTACAACGATTTGTGGACAAATCCAAAAAGAAAAGAAGGATAAAACTATATAACCTCAAATAACCCAACGGCTATACAAGAGATTCAAAAAATTTACATGTAATCTGCTACATTATCAGCGGTTACCGGCTCGAACGGTACCCAGCAGATGGAATCGCTGTAAGACTCGCCGGTATCATCCAGCGCGTACTCTTCCATACCGGTATTGATCGGATCGCCATTCAGCATGTTCATGCAAGCGAGAATCGCGCCGCGTCCCTGTCCAACCGGATCCTGGAATACGGTCATTGCCAGATTACCTTCTACCAGTGCCTGTGCGCCGTCTGCTGTGCAGTCGATGCCAACGATCGGGAAGTCAATTTCCACGCCAGCCTCCTTGCATGCCTCTACAGCGCCCAGCGCCATCGCGTCGTTGTTTGCAATGATGCAGTCAAATTCTGTTGTGGTCAGCAGCGGCTGGATCATTTCCTGTGCAGTCGGGCGGTCAAAGTCTGCTGCCAACGGTGCGCTGGCTTCAGTTGCATTGATGCCGTTATCCTTCAATGCCTGCAGTGCGCCTTCGGAACGCTGGGTGGTTGCTACCTGTCCCAGTGTGCCCTGCAGCATCAGGTACTTGATATCCGTCTTGCCCTTGTCCTTAAAATATTTTGCAAGATACTCGCCCTGGAAATAACCGGAGGTGACCTCATCCGAGCCGACATAGCATGCATTTTCCGCATCCAGTACATGCAGGTCAGCCGGCTGGCGGTTTACAAACGCAACCTTCATATCGCCTGCGGAATCCATGATGGACTGTGCTGCCTCGGTATCAACCAGCAGGACAGCTACTGCTTCCTGACCAGCATTTGCGCAAGTCTCCACATACTGCATCTGCTTTGCGGTATCCTGCTGCGAATCCTGTGTGACGATCTTATAGCCGAGCTTTTCGCCCTCTGCCGTCATGGACTGCTCAACCTTGGACATAAATTCGTCGCGGTTTGCGATGATAAAGGTCATGTCCTTTGTGGTAGCACCGTCGGATGCTGCCGAGCCGTCACCGGAAGAGCCATTGCTTCCACAGCCTGCCAGCAGTCCTGCCGCCAGAACACCAGCCATTACCATAGACATTGTTCGTTTCAGTTTCATTTTACATATCCTCACTTTCTTCTCATTTCCGTTTTTCTGTTTTTTCTTATTTTTTACTTTTCTTTTGTTGATGCTATTTTAACCGGAAATGAACTGCAAATATATGCTTTTTCCTTTTGATTTGTGTCATCTGTTTTGAGACTTGTATTTTTTTGCTTTTGTAAATCTTACAATAAAACCGGTAAATGTGTCTTATGTTTAGCTGTTCCAGAGCAGCGTGCCGTGCACGCACGTGAAATATCTTTGTGATGTGTCATATTTTTAGGCAAAAGAAAAAAGACAAGGCCATTCTTCCTTGTCTTTTCCCGATTCAATTACACTGCTTGCGATAATTCTGCGGCGTTACGCCGGTGACACGTTTAAAGGTCTTGCAAAAATTCCGGTAATCGCGGAAGCCACTCTGCTCGCCGACATCCCGGATCTTATCGCCGGTATGTGCCAGAAGCTCTTTTGCCGTGTTGATGCGGCAGGAAAGCAGGTATTCCGAAAAGGTAATGCCGGTTTCCTTGCTGAAAATATGGCTCAGATAGGCCGGATTCAGATGTACCTGCTCTGCGGCATCCTGCAACGACGCATCCCGTGTATGGTTCTGCTGCAAATACCGCACCGTTTGGCTAACCGCATTGCTGTAGTTGTCCAGTTCCGGCAGCATTTCCTCTTTAAAGGTTACGTACGCAGACTCCAGTCCGCGGAAATCCTCCAGCTTGTCCGGTATGATACGCTGTGGTAAGCCTGCCTTCCGATCTGTCTGCCGCAGCCATTCTGCCACCAGCCATTGCTGTGTATGCTGTAAGCGAAATTCCTCCAGCACAGCTTCCCACTGCTGCCGGATTGTCCCGCCTTCCTTGCGATCTATGTAATCCGCAATATTTTCGCTGAATTGTCTGGCGATCGCCGGGATCTCCTTGCCGGAGGTCTGCATCTGCCAGCCATAAAAAACGGTCTGTGGTGCATAAAACCGCTCGTTCAGCGCGTCCTTTGCCTCCTGCCAGCACTGCTGCGTGTCTGCCTGGAAGCCTTCCACTCGGCTTGTGCCAATGCAGACCGACACGGCAAGGTACTGCTCCGCATACCGCACTGCGGCGGATGCGTATTGCTGTATTTTCTCCCGCCGCTCATATACGCTGGGAATACCGGCAAAATCCAGCAGCACAGCATACAGTCCCCGCTGCACATGGACGCAACGCACTGACAGCACATTCTGGCACGCCTCCCTGCATATCTGTGCAAAGGAAAAGTGGAACTTCTTCTGCTGCTCCATCGGCATCATCGCCACGCGGGTATCATAATTCAAAATGCTGACCGCCATAGCCGCACTGGTGAAAAAGCTGTCCTCTGGCTTCTGTTTCCCGCCCTTCAGCAATTGCAGGTAATATTCCCGCTCTTCATCCGGCGCGTCAAACTGCAGCCCGCCTTTGTTGGTAGATACAATGGACCGCTTCATCTCATCCAGCAGCTTGAGCAGACTTTCCTCTGTCAGCAAATTTTTGAGGACGTATTCATTGATGCCCAGCTTCATGGCTTCCTTGACATATTCAAAATCATCATGGCAGCTGAGCGCAATAATATTGGCTGTATTGCCGTCCTGCTTTAGCCTGCGGATCAGCTCAATGCCATCCATCACCGGCATACTGATGTCGGTAATAATGATATCCGGCTGATATTCCTCTACCAAGTGCAGGGCCTCTTCCCCATCCTGTGCTGCTCCTACCAGAGTATACCCATGCTTTTCCCAATCTGTAATGCGGGATAAAAAGGTTCTGACAAGGAAATCGTCATCTACCAGAAGTACCTTAATCATTGCCTTCTCCTCTCTCTGTCAAATATTTCTCCAGATACTCCGCTACATTATCCTGCGTAATCAGCGGTGTATCCACATATGTATTCTGCTCTATCTCCTCCCCATCCAACGACTGTACGATCGTCCGAATGGTCTGATAGCCAATCTCATAGCCATTTTGCCCCACCAATGCCAGAATTTTGCCATCCTCCACGCTGGACATGGCATCGCTCTGCATATCTACGCCGACCAGCTTGATGCCATCCATATCCGCATTCTCCAGCTGCTGCATGGCACCCAAAACCATCAATGCACTGGTGCAAAAAACGCCCTGTACATCCGGATTCTGCTGTAAGATCGTCTCCATACATTTCATGCTTTCCAAATAGCTGCTGGTTTGCGCTACTTCTATCTGACAAAGCTCCAGATCGGTATACCGTTCCATATAATCCTGAAACCCCTGCAGACGCTCCGCATGGGTACTCTGCCTGGTATTTCCCATAATAACAGCAACTTTTCCACGGCCCAAATGATGCTTCAGCGCCATTGCCGCTATCCTTCCGATACTGTAATTGTCCGCGCCAATATACGGGAAATCATACTGCTCTGATTTTGTATCAATATAAAAGCACGGGATATCCGCCTGCTGCGCCTGCCCCATGATATCAATGCGTTCCGAATCGCAGGGGGAAACCGCAATGGCATCCGGCTTTGACGCAACAACATCCGCCAATATCGTATTTTGTGCATCCACATCGTTTTCATTGGACGGCCACAAAATATTAACCGAAACATTATAGTCATTCGCCGCCTGCTTCAAGCCGTCCTCCACCGACATCCAGTGTACAGAATCCATGGCCTTCAGCACAACACAAATCGTACGTTTTTCTTGTTCCGCTTCCGTTTGTTTTCCACAGCCTGTTAACAGGAAAGACATTGCGAGAAGCAGCGCGATCCGCTTGATTCCAAACCGTTTCAAATTGTATACTCCTCTGCATCACGGGAAACCGGAAGCGTGATCACCGCACTGGTCCCCTGTTTTGGGCTGGAATAGAATACCAGATTCCCTTTCTCACCATAATACAACCGCAGCCGTTCGCGCACATTGCGCACACCGATGCCGCTGAATTTGCTGCGGCGCTCGCCGCTCATCAGCAGCCCCAGCTCCTCCTGTGTCATGCCATGCCCGTTGTCCTCCACCTTCATTGCCAATTCATGCTTGTCCATGCATACACGCACGACAATATGCCCATCAGACCGTTTCAAATCGATGCCATGCAGGATCGCATTCTCCACCAACGGCTGGAGCAACAGGCTTGGGATATAACAGCCCTCTGTCTCCGGCATCACATCAAAGCTCACAGTAAAGCTGTTGGCATACCGGAACATCTGCAGCTTGACATAATTCTGTACCATATGGATCTCCTGCCGCACGGTGATAAACGAACCGCGGTCACTTGCGCTCATTTGCAGCAGTTCGATAAACGCTTCCAGCTGCTCTGCAATTTCAGAAGCATTTTGCAAAATAGCTGCGTATTTGATGGAATTTAACGTGTTGTACATGAAATGCGGTGTGATCTGATATCGCAAGGCTTCAATTTCCGCTTCCTTTTTCAATAGCTTTTCTGTAACCAGCGCATCGATCAGATCTTCCACCTGCTGGATCATGTTATTGAAGCCCTCCGACAGCTTTCCGATCTCGTCCTCGGAATAGATCTCTGCACGGACAGACAGGTCTCCCTGTCCAACCTGTATCATGGTTTCCGTCAAATTGTTTACCGGACGCATCATGCGCCGGACAATCATTAAAATTGGAATGATCGCCAGCAAATTGAAGCCCAATGCCAGCAGAAAAATCTTGTTCCGCGTCGTTGCAATATCTCCGGTTATGACACTGCGGTCCGCAACCGTCGTCACCTGGTATCCGCTCAATGGTGCTGTTACTGACGTAATCAGCACATTGTCATCCATTTCCGGTATCGCCTGTCCCAATTGCTTCAAATTTGTACTGGATGCAATTCTTCCGTCCGGCGTTTCGATGTAACTGCTGCTGCTACTGAAATCGCCATACCCCTGCAGGCAGCCAAAGAAGATATCCCGTTCATCCACATTGACTATGATATCAGCAGTGATCCCGCTGCCTTCTGTGTTGGGAATCGGCTTGGTATAGGTAAAGCTCTGTTTCTTTAGCAATTCCGTCTCGTCCGTATGATATTGCGGAGACAATGGATTCTGCTGTTCTGCTGTGATCTGTTCCAGCCATGCCAAATCCTCTTCACTGCACGGCTGTGCAACCATTTCTGATTTGGTAGCCTTTAAAAGCAGTTGTTTTTGCGGTAAATAACAATAAACCGAATCGATTTCGCTGTCTCGATAGTTGTTTAATATTTCCAACAGCTCTGTTTCGCTATTTTCATCATAATCCTGCGCCAGCTGCTGCACCGCTTCGTCAGAAGCCACATTGACCGCGACATAATAGGCGTCCTTCATGTTATCATCAAACATGCCTGCACATACCGTTAAATTATCTGTGACGGAGGACACATAATGATTCTCAATTACCTCAACCGAACTATTATAAAACACAACAGAAAGCACAACAGATACAACCATCGATACCAAAAGGATGCTGCCTATTATCTTTTCCTGCAAGCTAAGTTTCATGTCGCACTCCAACCTTTTGTGACAGTTTTTCCACATGAGTCAGTTGTATTATAACACATCGCAGGGTCTATGGTAAATCCAATCTGTCTATATCATAAAAATCAAATCGGCAAATAAAATGATATGCAGCCGGGATTCGATCAACCGCCCTGTTTTGCCATAAAAACAAACAAATCGAGGCTATATAGCCTCGATCCCATTTCATTGTCTTTTCTGCCGCTGTTTTACCAGATGCATCCCCTTTTCTACAAATCCGCCGCTGAACTGCGCGCGAACCTTCCAAGCATACCGGTTTTCCGGATCAACAAATTTTGCCTTTTCAAACGCAAGCACATCCTGAATCTCCTGTGGGAAATCGCGGTAAAATTCCTCCATCTGTTCCAGAACATGGATCGCAGCCGTTGCTACAGAATAAATATCGCCGTTTGACACGACGATTTTTACCGTCTTTAAATCAAACCGGGCTGCATTCTTAAAGTTCTGTGCCGCCTGTACCTGCTCCCGCAATCCGACAGGCTGTCTCGGCTTTGCCGCCAGCCAGACCAAAAACATCTGCGCAAACAACACATCCCGTTCATCAATCCCGCTCTCCTTCAGCGGATTTAAGTCAAACATGCGCAGCTCGATATGGTCTGCGCCCTCCCGTTTCAGCGCCTCAAGGTCATATACCCCCTTCGGCTTGAGCCGGACGGGATAATACAGCTCGGACGGATATTTTAAAAGGCCGTCCTTTACATACTTTAAAATGCTGTCTGCATAGCCCGCAATACTGGAATAGTCAAACACCGGCGTGAAGGAATTCCAGTAGCCAAGCTCACTGCATCGGCTGGTTGCCATGCCGTTGAACAAATCGGTACCAGTCTGATTTTTAGCCGCATAGGAGGAATCCAGCAATGGGCTTGCCGCCGTAACCGCCACCATCAGCCAGCCATATACTGCCGCCTGTTCGGCAAGTGCAACATAAAAATTGTTTTTATATTGTTGAAAATCTGTCTCCCCGCTCAGGGCATAGTCCGCCCGCAGCAGCTCTTCCGAAAAGGAATAATTGAAATGAATGCCGGAAAATGTCATTTTATACCGCCCATAGCGGTCGGAAAGATAATTCCGGTAGTCTGTCTTTGTGGTCTCTGCTCCATAATACTGCGCCACAGGGATATCCTTTTCATTGCGGATATACGGCGGATTGGAAAACGGCCACAGATATTCCGGCTCCGGCATTGCCTGCAAGGTTTGGATGATCTTCCGGTTATATTTCTCCAGTGCGGCAACCGCCTCCTGATAGCTGCCAACGACCGGCGTGTTGATCTCCACCTGGTTTTCACAAAAATCCCGTACAATATGCTTTTCTCCCCGAAATGGATCGGGTGTGTGTGACAGATAACCGTCCTCATTCACACGAAGGCTTTCTTTTTCCAGTCCAAAGCTGCCCTCCAGCAGCAGCTCCCTGATGTTTTCTTCATTACTGTGCAGCATAAACAATCCCTCTTGCTCTTCAATCCAGTGATGCATACTCCAGAATCAGCTGCTTCTGCGATACGCCTGCATCCAGCGCATCCACATAATGTCGTCCGGGAGAGGTCAGCTGCATGGCCCGTTCGTATAACGGTTTCAGATAATGTTCTTCTCCAAACCCGGTTTCCTGCAGACCCTCACATGCGAGATCAAGCACCGACAGGCACAGCTGTTTCAAGCCGTCACGATCAATAAATTCCGGCCATTCCCTCCGGTTCAGTATCTTGCGCAGCTCGGAAGCCGAATAGCCATGCTGATAAATCGAGGTATCCTGCTCCAGCAGTGCTGCCAGCTCCTCCACATGGTTCATCAGCCCCGCGTGAAAGGCTGCAACCGTCATGACGTCACGGAACGGCTGGCAACAGACGCTTCGAAACTCGATCGTGCCGCGATAGGTCAGGTCTTCAAATTTATAGCTGCGCAAATATTTCAAATCCTGTTCCTCCGGTTGGAACACAATGGTATGATATGTCCCGTCGGCATAATATTCCCCTTCCACCGCACTGCGCTCCAGATAATCGATGATCGGGATCGGCTGAAAATGGATATAATGCCCATCGCGCTCGGTACAGAAGATACTCGTCGTAGAAATGTATTCCAGCAGCTCATCCTCGCTTTCCGGCAAATGCTCAAACATGCCGATGTTATGCGGGTTGATACCATGTGTGCTGTTCTCCCACATCATGTCACGGGTGCAGAGCAGCTCCGGTTCCTCCGGCAGGCAGGAATTGTTAAACAGCACAGCCTTGACCGGCTCCACAAGGGAAAATGCCTTGATGGTCGGAATCAGACATTCTTTCCGCACATCCAGCTGTACCTGCGATGCGCTCGCATAGGTCGGATAATCTGGGTACCGATGGAAATACATTGGAACCTTCCACTTACGATACTGTTGTAAATAGCGCTCCAGCATACGATACCGCTCCACATGCAAAAACTCCTTGGAGTTTGCTGTATAATGCGGATTGATCCCCATGCCGGTCAGGATATAGCCGGATTTTCCCAGCTGCTGGTTGAGAAAGGAAACATAGGTTTGAAACCGCTTTTCCAATGTGCCAAGCAGCTTTTCTCTTCCAAGCGACAATTCCAGATTATTATACGAGCAATCAAAGGAAATATTGTCTCCATTTTCCGGATGCGTTGCCGTATAGCAAACCCCTTCGTCATCATAGTCCTGCGGCTCAAACCCAAACGCCTGGATAAACGCCGCTGCCGCCTGCTGCGGCACTGCAAAATCTACCGGTCCTCCCGACAAATTGACCACCGGCATTTCTACCTCTATCCCGATATACCGCTCGCGCGGCTGCACGGTCGGCACGATATATTTTTCATAAAGATGTGTCTTGATTTCATTTCGTTTCATGTTGCCGCAATCCCTCTTATTTCTATCTGTTTAATATGATTATACGACGCAAAGCCCCTTCTGACAACAGCAATCCATGAAAACGATTGCAATGCAAAGCTCTGTTCCCCTTCAGCGTTTGTCTCAAAAACGCCATCCGCTGTATCTACGTTATGGTCTCCACGCATGCTTACAAATCCGCAAAAATCTGATACAGATAACGCAGGTTTTCCTCGCTGTCAATATACTCTGCCCCATGTTTCGTTCCGGCAAAGATCTGTTTTCCTCCCTGATACGCAAGCAGCTGCGCAAACGGAACCGGCTCCCAACGCTCTTCCGACAGCGGGACCGTCGCAAACATCGTCGATCCTTCCTTTTCCAGCAGGTACAGGGAATCCTTATAATTGGTATGCACATACATCTGCTCCCCGTCGAACAGCATGAGATTCAGCTTGTTGTCCGGCGCCATGTCTACAACAGCGGTATCAATAACCCGAAACCGTTCTTCCGCGGAAAGCCGCCTGCCGGCTTCCTGTTCGGTCTGATCGATCAGGCTCACCAGATATAGCAGGATGCGCTCGCTGTCTGTGTTTCCCTGCTGGATATTGATAAACATATCCAGCGGTGGATAACAAAAGATCGTCCCGTTGTGAACCAGCGTCCACCGCCGGCCATTTGCATCTTTTTTTGTATACGGATGGCAGTTGTCATAGTCGACGTGTCCTATGGTCGCATAGCGGATGTGCCCGAACGCATTTTCCGCCTCGACAGAATCCAACAGGCGCGCCTTCAAATATTCGCTTTTTGTCGCCTGCACAGGCTGCTTCTCTATGAACGCCTGATCGCCCTCAAATGTCACCAGACCCCAGCCATGTGGATGCTGCACGCTGTGAGAATAAAACTCCTCCAGATAGCCGGTTATATTTTCTTTTTTCTGTGAACTGAAGCCAAATAATTCGCACATAATATCGTGATCCTTTTGTTGATACGCAAAGGTTTATTTCCCAGTATTTTTGTATGATTACAGTACTATTATATTTCATCGTCTCTCACTTGTCAACAGTATATCCACTTGTTGTGTGCAGCTTTCCCATAGAAAAGAAACAGCTCCAACGATAATCCATCGGAGCTGTCCATTTTTACTTGTCTATTGCAATGCCTGTGCAAAATCCTGGATCAGGTCTTCCACATCCTCAATGCCGACGCTGATGCGCAGCAGATCTTCCGTCACGCCTGCGTGCACACAGGCTTCTTCCGGTGTATGCGCATAAATCGTCGACCGCGGATGCACGATCAGCGTGCGGATATCCCCGACATTTGTGATATTGACCGCATATTGCAGCCGGTTGATGACCTGAAATGCCTTTTCCCTGCTTTCCAGCCGGATGGTCAGGATCGCGCCATAACCACCCTGTAAGATGCGGGACGCTGTCTCATACCATGGGCTGGATGCCAGCCCCGGATAATTCACCAAAACAATGCCGTCCATCTGTTCCAGTGCCTTTGCCAGTGCCAGCGCATTGCTGCACTGCCGTTCCATGCGCAGACCGAGCGTTTCGATTCCGATGCTGTTTAAAAATGCATTCATCGGGGAAAGGCAGGCTCCCATATCCATCAAAACCTTCTGCCGCAGCTTACAGATCAGCGCATATGGACCGAATTTCTTCCAGTCCTTCATGACGGGAAACGCCTGGACATCCCATTGAAAATTCCCGCTGTCCACCAGCACGCCGCTGATAGCGTTGCCGCTGCCGTTGATATATTTGGAGCTGGAATGGATCGCTATGTCCGCGCCCAGTGTAAGCACCTGTGCCAAAATCGGGGTGGCAAGGGTATTGTCCACGACAAACAAGATATTGCCTTTTTGCTTCAGATAGCTGCTGACTGCCGGGACGTCGAGCACATCCAGCTTTGGGTTGCCGATGATCTCCGCAAAAACAATGCGGGTCTTCTCTGTGATAGCCCGTTCCAGCTGCTCCGGCGTACAGGCATCGACATACCGTGTCGTGATGCCAAACGGTTCCAAATCGGCAAACAAGCCGATCGTTCCGCCGAATACGCCTGCACTTGCCACAATTTCATCGCCTGCGGAAAGGACTGCCAGACACAGCGAGGTAATCGCCGCCATGCCGGAGGCAAAAGCAACGGCGCCGGAACCGTTTTCCAGCGCATTCATGCGCTGCTCAAAGGACGCCACAGTGGGGTTTCCGATCCGGGTATAGGCATATCCCGCTGCCCGGTTGTTAAAAATTGCTTCCAGCCCCTCCGCCGTGGCATTGCCAAAGGCGCTGGTCTGATAGATCGGCGTCAGTGTCGCTCCGGTATCGGCTTTGTCACCGTCAAATCGGTCATGCAGCAGACGGGTATTGGTTTTCATCCGATCCCTCCTCAGTCTGTCAGACCGAGACCATCACATTCCGCCTGCTCGTAGTCGATCGGCTTCAGAATCGTCGGATGATCGCCACATACCGCACAATTTGCCACATGCTGCGGCAGCTTGATCTTGCGGAAGGTCATGGTCAGCGCGTCATAGGTCAACAGCGAACCGGTCAGCAGTTCCCCCTTGCCAATAATATACTTGACTGCCTCCATCGCCTGCAACGAGCCGATCACGCCGCCCATCGCGCCGATTACGCCCGCCTGCTTACAGGTCGGAACGGAATCCTTCGGAGGCGGGTTCTCAAATACACAGCGATAGCACGGTCCCTTGCCCGGTACGTAGGTCATCAGCTGACCCTGGAACCGGATGATACCTGCGTGGGAAAACGGCTTCTTTGCGAGAACGCAGGCATCGTTGATGAGGAACTTCGCCGGGAAGTTGTCCGTGCCGTCAATAATGAAATCGTATGGTTCGATCAGCTCCATAATGTTGCTGGAATCCACAAATTCACGATAGGTATGTACCGTAACGTCCGGATTCAGCGCGTTCATTGTCTCCTTTGCGGACTGTACCTTTGCCTTGCCCACATCCTGCGTGGTATGGATGATCTGCCGCTGCAAATTGGACAGGTCTACCTCGTCCGCATCCACAATGCCGATGGTACCCACGCCTGCCGCTGCCAGATACATCGCCGCCGGCGCGCCCAGACCGCCTGCACCAATGATAAGAACCTTTGCATTCAGCAGCTTTTTCTGTCCCTTTGCGCCGACTTCCTTCAGGATAATATGGCGGGAATAGCGCTCGATCTGTTCATTGGATAATGCCATCAACAACCGCCCCCCATGAAGTACAGAAACTCAATCTCGTCGCCGTCCCTGACAACATAGCCGTCATACTGCGCCGGTCTCAGAAATGCCTCGTTGACCGATACGGTCACGCTCTGCGGATCGCTGATGTTTTCCGCAGCAATCAGCTGCGCGACGGTTGTTCCCTCTGCGTATTCCTTCTTTTCCCCTGCAATAATCAATGTCATGATGCTCACTCCTCGTCTTCTACTTTGCGGACGATCAAATGATAGGTCCCGTCCCCGTTGTCAATCAGCTTCAAAATCTGATGCCCTTCCTCCTTGATGGAACGCGGTACATTCTGCACCGGTTCGCCGTCATTCATGCGGATGGAAAGGATCTCACCGTCGTCCAGCTCCTCCAGCGCAACCTTTGCCTTGACAAAGGTCACCGGACAGACGACGTCCGTGATATCCACCGTATCTGTGATATGAAATTCAGCCATGATATGCCTCCTCTACGCGCTTTTTCAGCGTCTCTATGCCGACACGCTCCATCGTCTTGCGGAAGCGCTCGCCCTTGTTTGCATATTCTGCAAAGAATGCAATCGCCGCATCCATAACACGGAACAGTGTTTCTTCCTCATGGATGATCGGGACGATCTCCTCGCCCTGATAGATATCATTGCCGAACGTGCCGCCAAAGGATACGATATACCCCCGGTTCTCCGTATAGGCATCCGTCGGGCAGGACTTGGAACAGCGTCCGCAGAAATTGCATTTCGCACGGTCAATGGAAATCCTGCCATCTGTGATGGAGATGGCATTGCTTCGACAGACTTTCTCGCACAGTCCGCAGTTGATACAGGCCGCTTCGTTCCATTCGACCTCCATGCCGCCCTTGACGCCGATATCATTTTCCTCAGCCTTAAGGCAGTTGTTCTGGCAGCCGGTCACGCCGAATTTGAACTTATGCGGCAGCTCTCTGCCAAAATAGTGGTCGCTAATCTTTTCCGCCAGTGCGGTGGTATCGATGCAGCCGCTCGGACAGATGGCGCTGCCTTGGCAGGCTGTTACCGTGCGGACGCGCGGACCGCAGGTTCCGCCCTCTACATTTCCCTTCGCCATTTCCGCCTTGACCGCGTCAATGTCCTGCAGCTGGATAAACGGGATCTCAATGCCCTGCCGGGAGGTCAGATGCACATAGCCGTGGCCATATTCCTCCGCGATCTCTGCAACCTTTGCCAGCTGCTTTGCCGTCATTTGGCCGCCGACAACCTTCAATCTCATGGAAAAGCAGTTTTTTTGCTTCTGGCGCATAAAGCCGCCTTTTTTTAATGCCGCATAATCTGTTGCCATGTTATGTATCCTCCTTGACAATACTCAGCGTTTCCGGCTCGGAGTTGTATTGCGCTGCCTGAAATGCCCGACAGTACGGCGTTTCTGCCGCAAGCGATACGATCAGATAGCTCATCCGTTTGTCCACTGCCAGAAGCTTATCCTCCTCAGACGGCCGTGCCGGTGTTTCCGGATGAGAATGGATATTTCCCAACACAGACCATCCCTGGGCGCGGGCATATTTCATCGCTTTGAGCTGCTCCTGTGGTGTGATGGTAAAATGCTCGTTGGTATGGTCAATATTTTCGGTGATATAAACCTCCCGAACCCGCTTGCCGGCCTCTGTCTGCTCACCCAACAGCAGCGCACAGGCTTCCTCCGGCAGACAGGTCTTCGCATGTGTGATAAACTGCTGCAGCTGCGCCTGTGTCATTGTAATCATCGCGCCACACCTGCTTCCTGCAAAAACGCATGCAGCTTTGCCTTGTTCAGATAACCGTGGCACCGTGCAGCTTCCTTGCCATCTGTAAACAAAATCAATGTCGGTGTCGTCTGTACTTCATGGTCCACAGCCAGCGAACGGCTGTGAACAATATTTACCTTATATACCGGGACAACGCCATCCTCCTCCAGCTGTGCCAGCAGTGGGGACATGCGCTTGCACGGCACGCAGCTGTCGGAATAGAACTCCACAAGCGCCGTTCCCGCTGCAATTGTCTGTGCAAAATCGTCCTCGCGCAATACCTTTGCCATTTTCTTCATCCTTTCCTTGTCCGCAGATAGTGTTCTGCGGATCTGACGCAATTTGCGCCGTCCGCTGCTGCTGTAATGACCTGCCGCAGCTGCTTGGTGCGGATATCCCCCGCCGCAAACAGCCCCGGACAGCTGGTTATACCATCCTCGCCGGCAATCACATAGCCGGTTTCATCGCAGCGCACAAAGTCCGATACCATTGCGGTATCCGGCTGCATGCCGACGGCTGCAAATACACCATCGATCTGTAAAAGCTGCTGTGTCTGATCGTTTTGATTGCGCAGCCGGATGCCTGTGACTGCCTTTTCCCCGCAGATTTCCAGCGGAACCGTATGTAAGATCAATTGAATATTGTCTGTCTGCTTCACAGCTTCCACCAATGCGGCGGAAGCACGGAATGTATCCCGCCGATGGATTAGATACACTGTTTCCGCGATCCGCGAGAGCAGCAGCGCATCTCCCAGCGCCGTGTTGCCGCCGCCGACAACGGCAACCGTCTTCTGCGGGTAAAACGCCGCATCACAGGACGCACAATAGGAAACGCCGTGTCCGGTCAGACGCGCTTCCCCTTCCACGCCCAGCAACCTGTGCCTGCATCCGGCTGCATAGATCACGCTTCGTGCCCGCAGCTCGCTCGTTTGTACACCGTCATCCAGCGTCAGGACAAATATATCGTTTTCTCTTTTGATGTGTGCGACGGTGCTCTCCAGGAAGACTGCCCCCTTGTCCTGCGCATGCTGCCGGAAGGCTTCTCCCAGCTCCTCCCCGGAGATTTCGGGCAATCCCGGATAATTGTCCACCAGGGCCGCCTGTAAAATCTGCCCGCCCGGGTAATCATCGATCAGGACAGCAGCCAGCCGTTCCCTTGCCGCATAGATCGCCGCTGTCAGTCCGGCGGCGCCGCCGCCTACGATCGCTATGTCTGTCCGCTCCATCTGTCACTGGCTCCTTCTTCGTCAAAAAATATGGGCATAGCAGCCTTTATTCCTGATACAGAGACGTAGAAAAATATCTGTCTCCGGTATCCGGCAGCAGGGTCACAACGGTCTTCCCTTTGTTCTCTTTCCGCTTTGCCAGTGTGATCGCACTGTACAACGCGGCACCGGAGGAAATGCCGGCGAGAATACCTTCGGTCTTGGCCAGATAACGCGCTGTTTCAAACGCATCTTCATTTTCGACCGCAATGACCTCATCATAAATCTTTGTATTCAGTACCCGCGGCACAAAGCCCGCGCCGATTCCCTGGATTCGGTGCGGCCCCGGTCTGCCTTCAGACAGCACCGGCGATCCCTTCGGTTCGACTGCGACCACGGTAACATCCTTCTTCCTGGATTTCAGATACTCGCCTACACCGGTGAGGGTCCCGCCCGTGCCGACGCCTGCAACAAAGATATCCACTTCCCCATCTGTGTCGTTCCAAATTTCCGGACCGGTTGTTGTGCGGTGCGCCTGCGGATTTGCCGGGTTGTCAAACTGTGCTGGAATGAAGCTGTTTGGAATTTCCTGCTGCAGCTGATTTGCCTTTTCAATCGCGCCACGCATGCCGCGCGGACCTTCCGTCAGGACGATCTCCGCTCCATACGCTTTCAGCTGATTGCGGCGTTCCTTCGTCATGGTTTCCGGCATGACCAGAATCGCACGATATCCCTTGGACGCTGCAATCGCAGCCAGCCCAATACCCGTATTGCCGGAAGTCGGTTCAATGATCGTTGCGCCCGGCTGAATCAAACCTTTTTGCCCTGCATCCTCCAGCATCGCTTTTGCAATGCGGTCCTTGACGCTTCCCGCCGGATTCAGCATTTCCAGCTTGACGAGCAGCCGTGCCTGTAAATCCAAGTCACGCTCTATATTTCCAACCTCGACCAACGGTGTGTTTCCGATCAGGGCATAGGTCCCCTGATAAATTTTTGCCATGATATAATCCTTTCCCCTCTGTTCCTTTCCCTCGGCTCAGATATAATATTCACATTCCATTGCATTCTCCACCCGTGAGCAGCTTTCCCGTATAATCAGCGCGCATTCAATTTCCATGCGCAAAACAGATTTGTGTCCGCCATTGATGCGGTCGAGCAGCATCTGCAGCGTATACCGCGCCATTTCTTGAATCGGGAGGTGCACAGTCGTCAGCATCGGTCTGGTATATCGCGCCTCCTCAATGTCATCACTGGATATAATGGATGGAGAATAGTAGCGGTTTTTAGTTTTATTCAGGCATTTCAGCATGCCCACTGCAATAATATCATTCGCGCAATAAATGGCCGTGGGAGCATAGGCGCTATGGATCATGTGCTCCATCAGCTGGAAGCCGTCTTCCTCTCTTGCCTGCGCTTCGTGCACGAAGTCAGGATTGATCGGGATGCTGTATTTCTCCAGCGTCTGCTGGTAGCCCCGGAACCTCGCCTCATCGCGGCAAGCTCCTGCATACCCGATATCCCTGTGTCCCAGATGGATCAAATGCTCCACCGCAAGCGATGCGATCTTTTTGCCATCACACAAAACCTCATCGACCTCGTAGTTTGTGGAATTGCGATTGACCGAGATAATATTTCTGCAACACCGTCTGAGCTTGTACATCGCCTTCCGGTCACACCGGCCAATAATAATAAAGCCATCCAGCCTTTGCTTCAGCTCGGAAAACATGTTCTCCAAAATGTGATCCAGCTCACCGGCTTTTGCATTCCCCGAAAAAATCGGCTCATACCAAACAGCGGATAAGATACACATATTCCTGTGGATCTCCCCTTCGATCATACGCAGCAGTTCATGGAAAAACGGGTCCAGCCCCAGCTTTTCCCCGCGTGTCATCAGAATACCGATATATAAAATTTTATTCTGTTTTTCGATCCCTTTTTTCAGATTACGTGCCGCTTCATTTGGTACATAATTCAACTGGCGGGCAGCCCGGAAAATACGGTCACGCACTTCCGGGGACGAGCATTTATAATCCGGGTTATTCAATACCCTTGAAACGGTGGATATCGAAACGCCGGATAGCTCTGCGATTTTTTTCATTGACATGTACTCATCCCTGTCTGGTGATAGGTGTATATGCTCCCCTTGAAATTCATATATTTCCCATTTATTTAATATGCTTTATATACTATAAACCATTTTTATACATTCCACAAGAGGAAAATTTGCAAACGTTTTCATGCCGTGATACAGCTGGACAGATTCTATGTTTGTGCAGTGCTTTGTGGTTCCCAGATCATACCGTTTTTTCACGTCTGTTCCCACGGAGGTTCCCAAATAATTCCCATATACGCATCTACATCCAAACCGAAATAATCATTTTATTTTATCTCCAATAAATAACAGGGCTCCCTCTTTTTCAGAAGGAGCCCGTTCGGGAAGATATTTTCCTGATATGAAAATCAGAAATAATATGAACGTATTCTATTTACCATGCGCCAAAGCCCAGCGGGGAGAATGCAATATATACAACGATTACGCATACGGTTACAACAATGGCTACCGGCTTGCGATACTTCCACGGTGTCAGATCTACTGCGCCAACATCCTCCAACTCGAATCTTTCCGCACCCTTCTTCTTGTTCTGATTGTTCAGAATGGTCAGGAAAAGGAATTCGATGCAAACCAGTACGAATACAGTATACAGATAGTGCCAGCTGTTGCTGAAGAAAATCAGATACAGCCCATATGTAACGTAATGGAAAAGCATAACAGCTCTTGCAGACCACTTCGGCAGATAGTGGAAGATAAATCCAGCAAATACTACCGTCATAACCGGCATACCGATCAGGCTTACCAGAGAATCCAGGAAGGTCTTCAGACCAGCCGGGAAGAAATAAACCATCGGGCCTACACACATGGAGAGGATCGCGAATACAATACCAATCTTCTTGCCAACGCTGACCAGCTTGTCCTGTGAAGCATTCTTGTTGATAAATTCCTTATAAATATCCATGGTAAACATGGTATTGACAGAGTTCAGAACCGAGTTAAAGGAAGACAGGATCGCACCGAACATAACAGCTGCGAAGAAGCCCATAACCGGCTGCGGTACGATCTGAGATACCAGCTGCGGATATGCTTCGTCCATGATGGATACCTGATCGCCCTGAATCTCAAACAATGCGAACGCGATGATACCCGGCATAACCAGATACAGGAAGCCCAAAATCTTCAAAAATGCACAATACAGAGCGCCCTTCTGTGCTTCCTTTACGTCCTTTGCTGCGAGTACACGCTGAATAAAGGACTGATGGGTGCACCATGCCTGCAGTGCGAGGAAAATCAGACCAGAGAATGCTGCCGGCCACGGAACTGCCGGCGGCAGTGCATCAGCCGGTGCCAGAGAATTCAACATCTGTGGGTAGTTGTCAACCAGATAGGTAAAGCCCTTCCAGATTGCAACGCCGTCATAGCCAGCTGCATTGCCCAGCTTATGGAATGCCAAGAACGGAATCATGATACCGCCGATCAGCAGACCGACACCGTTGACGGTATCCGATACTGCAACCGCCTTCAAGCCGCCAAAAATTGCATAAATAGAACCGATAATCGTAATCAGAATACAAAGTACAACAATTGCCTGGAACTTTGTGATTCCGAGCATACCGGAAACATCAAAAATGTTTTCAAATACCAGAGAGCCGGAGTACAGGATTACCGGAATCTGAATGACCAGATACAAAATGATATATGCGATACTAAACCACAGCTTGGTAGTGCGATCAAAGCATGTACCGATCAGCTCTGGAATCGTGGTGATACCACCCTTCAGATACTTCGGAGCTGCCCACAGTGCCAGCACAATCAGTGCCAGTGCGGAAAGTACTTCGTTTGCCATCGGGCTCATACCAACGCTCCACGCCTGTCCGTTTGTGCCGACAAGCTGCTCTGCTGACAAGTTTGTCAGCAGCAGGGAACCTGCAATAACAAAGCCAGGAAGTCCGCGTCCTGCCAGGAAATAGCCTTCTGTCGAATCTTGCTTGTCATCCTTCGTTTTCAAATAAGAAATAACGGCTACAAGAATCGTGAAGAAAACAAATGTTACTAACGTAAAAACCATTATACCTTCTCCTTTTTCATTGTTTGTCTGATTTCAGGATCAGACAAATATCTTTGTGTTTTTGATACAAATTGTATCAAAAATTCCCCTATCCCTACTATCCATCACATCCTTTATCTTATTTGTGTTTTACATAAAAAGAGCCGGATTGAATTTCTCAAAAAAATAACAGCTATCTTCTCCTGTAAATCAGCTGCCAATAAAACACTCCGTTCTTTATGCACAATCATGGAATATATTTTTTGTACTCGGTTTACTCCTCAGCCGCAGAATCACAAAATTGTGATTCTGCATTTGGGGAGCAACAACAAAAAAAGGTTTTTGAACGGATAAACACCGTTTCAAGCATTGAAAAGGTTATGCCGGAGATGGTTCCCATGCCATCCCCGGCAAACAGGAAAAGTGAATAAAAAGCAAACATGCTTTTTATTGAGTTGAGACGCGGCAGGGTAATGCCGCACTTTATAAAAAGAGAGTAAACTTGAAACAAGAAAACAATCTCGCTTCCATATGTTTTGTTGTCCGGCAGGAGGCTCCTGAATTCCTCCCACCGAGACAAGGAGAGAGTTTGTTGTGCAAAAGTTTCCTGCCTGCAAATCGGGTTTCTTTCATTTCAAATCTGCATCAGAAAATGCCAACAAAAAGAAATAAGCCAGTTAAAACAGAATACTCTGTTTCCACCTTTTCTTTGGGCATGCGACGGAAGATCTTCCGGAACCTCCGCCGCACGCGGAAAGAAAAGTGGATTTTATGAAATAGCTCTCTATTTCAACTTTACGGCATTTGCCGCAAAGATTACCCATCATGGAGATAAACCATACAGCGGGACTTTTATAACAAAAGAGGAGATTCCTGCTGTACAAAGAGATTTTCGGCACGGATCATGAGAGCGTATTCATCTAAATTAAGCCTTGTACAGCTCCGGCATTTCATCATAAACAACCGGGACAATCGTCTGT
>JAUNWG010000102.1 GCA_030540435.1 Eubacteriales bacterium | reverse complement strand
GCTGCAAAATATATCTTGACAATGCCATTGATTCTATTTGTAAATTACTGAAATTTCAACGATATATTATCTTCATGAAAGGCATGTAGCAATACAGAAAACCAAGCCCCGGACAAGCTGTCTGGGGTAAATTTATTTCATGGAGGAAACACTATGAACAACATTTTTATATGCTCCTTTTGTCACGAGGCGCGTCCAATTGATGACCAGCACATGTTTTGTGGTCAATCGTTTTGCACCTGTTGTTATGATAGTGAGACAACAATTTGTGACCATTGTGGCGAACGGATTTGGGAGGGAGAGTGTATTACCGATGGCATAATTACACTATGCCGGACTTACTGTGAGGAAGTGTGACAGTATATGTAATTTCATATATAAAAGTAATGCACCAATGGAAATTTGCTTTTTCCAGTGGTGCATCTGTTCATATCTAAAAGACGATTTTACAATCATATTTGTTCGTTGTTTCAGTAATTTATTATTTTTTTGTGTAAAATAAGTTTTATAGATGTTAGTTACGTTTCCGGCACACTTATACGAGAGAATGTGCCGGAATTGGAATAAATAAAATAGATAGAGTTGGTGGATTAAAGATTTTCTCTCATAAAGGCTTCAAGTTCCTCCGCAGCAGCGGCTTCACCCCTGCCATCTAATGTAACAGTAATTGTCTCGCCACTCTTAATACCAAGTCCCATCAGAGCAAACATTTTGCGTGCATCAACAATTTTTTTATCTTTTTGTACCTGTACTGTACAGGAAAATTCCTTCACTTTCTTTACAAACATTCCCACAGGGCGTGCATGAAAGCCTTCCGGATCAGCGACGATATATGTAAAGCTTTGCGTGATATCATCTCCTATGTTTCATTTTGGACTTTTGTGTAAAACAGAGTATTTTTCAAAATCGCATGAGAACATAATCCTCCCAATACAGATGTCATAATGCAATTGTACTGGGAGGATGCGTTTTGATCGGTCATGGCATTTCCGATCTTAATTGAGAGAGAGGTATGAGCAGGAGATTAGCTGTTTTCTTCTTCAAATACTGCCTGAAGCTTTTCCTTGATTTCCTTTAGGGCAACCATGTTCTTCAGACCGATTGCTCGTCCGGCCTTTTCTGCATTCGGCAGGAGGTCGGCACTGCAAATAAACAGGTCAGCTGCGCCTTCCATAACATCATCAATGGTAGAGTGCATAACTTCTACATCGGTAATGCCCAGCTGTTTCAGCGCCTTCTTTGCATTCATTTCCATTACGAACGAGGTTCCCAGACCAGAACCGCAGAAACACATAATTTTCTTGATAGCCATAATATTTTCTCCTTTTCAATGTAACGTTTTATGATTTGAAATAGATTGATTTGTTTTCTATTAATTACTCAGATTTTTCAGACTTTGCACCTCTGCCAATGGTGTAGTTGTAGATAATCGGCAGGAGGAACAGAACCAGAACGATGATAGTGAACGTATTGCCGCTGACAAATCGGATCAGATTACCAAATACAATGCCAACCAGAGTAAAGTCAGTGTCAGAGAAGGTGGTATTTGCAAAGCCCATTGCGCCGAGTACTGGATATAGACCAGCAGCAAGGAAGGTTGCGATTACACCATGGACAAATGCACCTGCTACGCAGCCCTTCAGACCGCCCGTTGCGTTACCGGAAACACCTGCTGTTGCACCACAGAAGAAGTGAAGCACAGCACCCGGAAGGATAATTGCTACTGCCAGACCTGCATGACCCATCAGTGCAAGGATTGCCATTGCTACAATGCCGCCGACGAAAGAACAGAAGAAACCAATCAGAACAGCATTTGGAGCGAATGGAAACACGATCGGGCAGTCCAGTGCCGGCTTGGCATTCGGAACCAGCTTTTCAGAGATACCCTTGAATGCCGGAACAATTTCATTGATCAGCATACGAACGCCTGCCAGTACGACATAAATACCTGCGGAGAAGGTGATCGAATTAAGAATAGAATACAGTACCCAGTTGTCGCCACCAAAGATTTCAGCAGCTTCTGCTGGTGCAGTAAATACTGCGGCAGCGGATACGACGATGTAACACAAGAACATTGCCAGTGCAATGGAAATCGTGTTTTCGCGGAGGAAAGACAGACCCTGCGGGAAGTTAACGTCCTCAGTAGTAGTGGTATCGTCATCTCGGCCAAACAGCTTGCCGATCTGTGCGCTCAGCCAGTAGCAACCACTGCCGAAATGTCCCAGAGCCAAAGAGTCATCACCCGTGATTTTCTCAATTGTCGGCTGCATCAGAGCCGGGAAGATTGCCATTACCAGACCCAGCAGCAGTGCGCCCGTTATGATCTGCTGAATGCCGGTCAGACCTGCAATGGAAGTCAGAATTGCGATCAGACAGGACATATACAGTGCATGATGTCCGGTCAGGAAGATGTACTTAAGTTTGGAAAAACGTGCCAAAACGATGTTAAAGCACATACCCAGTGCAAAGATAGAAGCAGTCTGTACTGCATAGTCTGTTAAGCCAAGAGAGGTAATCGCTTCGTTATTTGGAACAACACCCTCTACATGGAATGCAATCTGAAACAAATCACCAAACGGAATGATTGCCTCCTGAACAACACTTGCGCCGGCGTTCAGGACAATGAATCCTAAGATCGTCTTAATGGTACCTTTGATACAGGTTTGCATATCCTGCTTCTGGAGCAGCAGACCGAGTAGAGCAATTAAGCCTACAAAAATTGCAGGTGTGGACAAAACCTGCTGTATAAAATTCAATACTGCGAACATAATTTTTTCCTCTTTCTCTTATTGAAAATACCGATACAATGTTTCAACGTCGGGAGAATCCAAAATCTTTACTAGATTTTCCTCATCGCCCAGAAGCTCTGAAATTTTCATCAGTGCATCCAGATGACTGTTCGAATCCTGCGCTGCCAGTGTAACAAACAGCCGTGCGGAAGATTCTCCGTTTTCAAATGGGATATCCTTTCGGAATAATGTGACACCGATTTGTGTTTTCAGTGCTCCCTGTTCCGGTCTGGCATGTGGTAATGCCACATTGTCTGCTACGACGATATAGGGGCCAAGCTTCTCAACATTCGCTACGATTTCGTCCTTGTAGCGTGCTTCTACATATCCGTTCTTTTCTAGCGGAAGGACCGCTGTGCGGATTGCTTCACGCCAATCGGAAGCTCCTTCACAGATCTGAACGTTTTCCAGCTGTAATAACTCCATACGTCATTCCTCCTTTTCTGTCTCTTTTCGAGCTCCGGCGTTGTGTGCCGTGCTTTTGTTTTCTGTCTCTATCCTAGCACGAGGAATGCGCAAACAGAAGTCCAGAAAATGTATCGGTATTGTGCAAGATATTGTGTAGGAATAAAAATTATGCAAGCTTCTGTCGAATCAATGTAAGCAATTCATCTTTTGTATCACAGGCTGCCAGGCTATCTACTGTTTCCGGTTCACCAATCAATGTCAGGATATCCTGTAAAATATGCAAATGCTTTTCCTGATCCTCGGCTGCCAGCATGAGCACCAGCTTTGCTTTGCGGTATTCAGAAAATGCTACCGGTGTTTTAAACACAGCAATGGAAAAATCCAGACAATTCACACCGTCCTCCGGCTTTGCATGCGCCAGAATAACATCTTCTGTCAGGAACATATATGGTCCATAATATTGTAACTGGGTAATGATTGTTTCAATGTATCTTTTTTCAATACTGCGATTATTTAACAAGCATTGTCCGGCAATACGGATGCTGGTCTGCCAGAAGCATTCGTCTGGGAATATCCGAATGCGGGATTCATCCAAAAGACTGAGTAGATTGCACTCAGCCTCCATATCAGTTTCAATCTTCTGTATATCACCTTGCACATATGCTGTCAAATCCTTGAGAAGATTCTCATAATCCTTTGGATTTACATACTTTTTTACGACTTGAAATAGTCGATTTCGCTGGATCTCCACATTTTTAGGTGCAACCAGCTTATGGCTTAAAATCGACTTTCGGTCAAACTCTGTCAGGATCGGATGTACAGTAATGGAAGGAACCACGCTGTTTATTTTCACAGTAGAAATGATCAGATCGCAGATATCCTGTGCATTCAGTAGGTCAACCGCTGCAACAACATCTACTATTTCGGCAAAGGGCAGCAGTTTATGCACTTCACGCTTAATCATATTTCCGGTAGAGATGCCATTGACACAGACAATCAAAATACGCAGATGATCATTTTCGGAATCTGCAATCTTTAAAAAACCGCCAAAATGAAGCGTCAGGTATGCAATTTCACTGTCCGGAATCGGGATTCCGATCTGACGTTCCAGCCGTTCTACAGCTATTTTGGTAATCGCAAATAGATCGGGATATTCATTCATGACATCATCGCCAAGCAGATTGCCAATTTGAATACCATAACGATAGCGGTACAAGGAAGTATTCAGATGCACAAACAGCGCACGTTCCAGTTCTTCACGTTTATCAAAGCTGACACAAGCCACTCTTTCAAACTCTGAAATCAGTGCTTTGGTCAAATCATATACAGATGCTTTGGAATCACTTTCGAAGAACTCATCCGGCACCAGATTGACACGGGAGCCAAGTAAATGCAGAGAAAGATACATCTGTTCCACTGGTTCTAAATCGGAAAAATACTTCTGTGCAAGTGCATATTCCCGTGTTTTCATGATTTCTGCCTGCTTCAAGCCTGTAAATTCAATAGAGCGCCGATGTTGATATAACAGAGGAATCAATGCTGCGATAGAACGCAATACACCTTCGACATAATTGATACCAAGTTCTTCTTCTATTTTTGTCAGCTTATGGTAATAATCCTGAATCTGCTCCTGATGAAAGAATTTAATTGCACCACTGTCAAATAGCGAAAACAATTCATTGAAATAGAGCACGAATAGCGCACGGATACGTACAGTGTCACCTGTAACGTCATAACCCTGCTTCGGTTGATATTCGAGCTTTAAATCATACTGCCCCAGCAGTTTTGTTACTTCCTTTAAGTCTGTGAAGATTGTGTTACGGCTGACTTCAAAGCATTCTGTCAGTTGTTCCAGATAGATCTGTTCCGGTGCATAAATCACATAACAGATAATGATTTTTGCGCGTTCCTCCGGTGAAAAGATATATACCTGATGCTTTGTATCTTGCTCCAGTAATTCCTGGATTGCTTCGCGCTCCTGATGGGAAAGAAACAATCCTTTTTCGCGAACAACTTCAAGACGCGGCAACTTAGCCTGCTCCAACCAGATATTCACCTTTTCAATGTCATAATAAACGGTTCGACGGGATACATTCAGTGCTTCGGCGAGACGATTCAATGAAATATAATCTGTCTGCGCTAATAAAATATTAAGCAGCTGTTTGCAGCGCGCATTGATATAAAGTAGTGCCATGAGTCTCCTTTCTCCCGGTTTTTATATGAAAATTAAACCGATTTCAGTATTTTAATCAGTCTACTTGTCCCAAGACGTGAAGCACCAAGCCGGATAAACTGCTCTGCATCATCAAAGGAAGAGATGCCTCCAGCAGCTTTTACTTTGACATTCTCACCAACATATGCTTTCATTAGTTCAATATCTGCAAAAGTTGCGCCAGCAGTCGAAAATCCAGTTGAGGTTTTGATATAATCTGCGCCTGCTGCTGTTACGATTTTACAAAGCCTGATTTTCTCTTCCTGTGTCAGCAGACAGGTTTCAATAATGACTTTTAAGATATTTCCGTCACATGCTGCGCGAACCTGACAAATTTCATCCTCCAGCTTATCATACTCACAATTCTTTACAAATCCTAAATTGATAACCATATCAATTTCAGAAGCTCCATTCTGAATTGCATCCTTTGCTTCAAATACTTTGACCGCAGTTGTATTGTAGCCATTTGGAAATCCAATTACGGTGCAGATTGGGAGCTTTCCACAGACATACGCTGCTGCTTGTTTTACATAAGACGCAGGAATACAGGCAGATGCTGTATGATATTTCATTGCATCATCAAGAATTTCCCTAATTTCATCCCATGTCGCAGTTTGTGCCAACAAAGTATGATCGACTGCACTTAAAATCTTTTCTCTTTCCATAAAATTCCTCCATTTTCTTCAAATACGAATCTATTGTTACTTTCATTATATATTTCTTTCAGATTGTTTACAATGCAAACGGAATCCAGAATGTTGCACAGGGTTTGTGCAAAAATCAAGGAACGCCGCTTGTATGTCAGTGAACCAGTTGATGGAGAGGAGGAAGTGTAATGTGCTGTTTGTTTGGATTGTTGGACTACGGAAGAAGCCTGTCCCTGAAACAGCGGCAGCGGATGATTCGAGTGCTGTCAATTGAATGTGAACAACGCGGTACAGAATCTACCACATACAAAAATTGAGACCGACAGTTACGTTGCTGTGCAGCTGTTGGAAAGAGAACGCAAGTTGGACTTTTCCAGTATCAGAAAGATGGCTGAAACCGTGGAGGGCAATTTTACGTTTATCATTCTGGACAGAAAAAATAATCTTTATATTGTAAAAGGCACAAATCCCATGTGTATCGCTCATTTCAAAGAAGCTGGATTCTATCTGTACGCTTCAACACAGGATATCTTATGCAGAGCAATCGCCAAACTCGATTTAGAAGAATTAGACTTTGATTTTGTTCCGATGGATGACGGTGAGATTCTTTGTATTCGTGCCAATGGTACGATGCAACATGCAAAATTTGATATCTGTAATCAGTGGGATTATCTTTCTGCATATTCGCAGTATTATTATGGATACGGCAGAGATTCTCGCAGTGAGTGTGAAACTTACATCGATCAATTGTTGATAGAAGCAGAGCGCAACGGTATTGACAGTAGTATCATTCGTATGCTGCTGGATGCCGGATACAGCTGGATAGACGTTGAGGAATTGATTTACACACCGACGTTGCTGGATGAATGCCTCGATGAACTTCTTGTAAGCGTGTAAATGATTGTTAAAGATAGGTGGCGCTTTCCGATGATTTGGGAAGCATCGCTTTCTTTTTTTTGTTTCCATGATGTTTTGGAAAATCGCTTTAAAACGTGTGTTTTGGAGATGATATCAGG
>JAUNWG010000101.1 GCA_030540435.1 Eubacteriales bacterium | reverse complement strand
TATTTAACATGAAAAAGTCCTGATAACGTTTTCATAAAAATGAATTGTTTATCCAACGGCATATGAATGATCTGGTAGAAAAAATTCAGAAATCCATGAAAAAATACGAAAAGATGTACATATTGTACCGTTGAGAGAAAACGTTTGCGCAAGTATGATTTGATGAAAGTGAAAAAGAATGCTATCATAAACAGCGTCGAATAAATCCGATCAAATTACTAGAAAATTGGCGGCTGAAGAATGGACAGCACAGTATATAAAACAAACATATAGAAGGAGTGATAAAATGCAGGAAAAGAAGACACGGCACAGCGTGCGGCTGCTGACAGGTATTGTCTTTCCGCTGGTGATTTTACTGGTGTGGTATCTGGTGACCGCCTCAGGCAATACATCTGAAATGCTGCTCCCGAGACCGGTCAGCATTTGGAATGCATTCGTAAAATATATTTCAGACGGGACACTTACAAAAGACATCGGAGTAAGCTTACTCCGTGTAGTACGAGGATACCTGTCTGGCGCAATACTGGGAATTTTATTTGGGCTTCTGATGGGTATTTTTACGCCGGTGAATCATTTTTTCGCACCGACCTTAAATGCGTTGCGGCAGATCGCACCACTGGCATGGATCCCGCTGCTGATGCTTTGGTTTGGCATCGGAGATCTTTCCAAAGAGGTACTGATTGCCATGGGCACCTTTTATCAGACCATGCTGAATACCATATCTGGCCTCCGCGGTATACCGAAAGGGTACATAGAGTTTGCAAAAAACTATAAGATTCGCAAGTTTGACATCCTGAGAAAAATTTTGATTCCAGGTGCGGCGCCATCCATTCTGGTGGGACTGCGGTTAGGAGCAAGTTCAGCATGGATGGCCATTCTTGCCGCAGAAATGATCGCGGCGACTAGTGGTGTAGGATACCGGATTAGCTCGGCACGCAATCTGATGGAAACAGATGTTGTCATACTTTATATGATTATCATCGGCATCATCGGTGGTGTGATGGACTGGGTGATCCGGAAGCTGGCAGCACGACTTGTAAATTGGCAGGAGAGGTGAGTATATGAAGGAAAGTTTGAAAATCGAACATCTAAGTAAATCCTTTCCGGTGAAAAACGGTACGCTACAGGTGTTGAATGATATCAATTTGGATATTAAAAAAGGAGAATTCATTAGTATTGTGGGGCATAGCGGATGCGGAAAGAGTACGTTGTTGAAAATCATCGCAGGCCTTGTGGATTATAACGAGGGAAGTGTCAAATTGGATGGCGCAGAGATCAAGCATTCGGACGCTATCTGCCGTATGATTTTTCAGAACCACAATCTGCTCCCTTGGATGACCGTGGAAGAAAATATTTCTTTTGGCTTATATAATGTTCCGAATAAGGAGGAACTGGTAAAACGGCAAATCAGGCTGGTACATCTTGATGGCTTTGAAAACGCTTATCCACAGGAACTTTCAGGTGGTATGGCACAGAGGGCGGCAATTGCCCGGGCACTGGTCCGGAAACCGGAGGTACTCCTGTTGGATGAGCCTTTCGGCGCATTGGATGCATTAACCCGCATTGAGATGCAGCGTGAAGTCAGAAATATCTGGGATCAGGAACGTTCTACCATGTTACTGGTGACCCATGACATAGAGGAAGCAATTTATCTGAGTACGAAGATTGTAGTTGTCTCCAACCGTCCGGCAACAATTAAGAAAGTTATCTATGTGAACCTGCCATGGCCAAGACGAAGAGATGACATAGCATTCACTAGGCTGAAAACGGAAATTTTTCAGTTATTCTTTGAAAACGAATCAGATGCGGAAATAGAGTACTATATCTAAATAGAATCTAATAGAAAATCTGATTTATTTAATATTTGTGAAGCACAGGAGGTTATATTATGAGATTCACAATCAAACGAGCCGTCGGCACACTGTTGGCGGCAGCAATGTTAACAAGCCTTTTTGCCTGTGGAAGTACACAGGACACGCAATCTTCGTCATCTGCCGCTGACAAAGGCAGTGCCGCTTCAGAAGAGGCTTCTACAAACAAAACAACATCCGGCGGCACGCTTAGCATTGCTTATGTAGGCAGCGGCGTCAATTTCCCCAATGATCTGCTGGGTATTGCGATCGATCAGGGGTATTTGGATGAAGAATTGGGCGAAATTGGCTGGACTTATGAGAGCAACTCCTTTGCTGGTGGAAATCTGGTAAATGAATCTCTGATCAGCGGCGAAGCGCAGATCGGCGTTTTGGGTGACGTTCCTGCAATGAGCAGCAAAATCAAAGGTGCAAACACGACTCTGTTGGCGGGCGAGGTTTATGCGAATGATGCGGCATTGGTGGTAGCTCCCGACTCTGATATCAAAACCATTCAAGACCTGAAGGGGAAGGTCGTTGCCACACTCGAGGGTTCCTTTATGCATAAGGTGCTCATGAATATGCTGGATGACAATGGCATGAGCATGGATGATATTCAGTTTACCAATATGCAGTCTGCGGATGCAGCGGCAGCCGTGGAAACTGGAGCAGTAGATGCGGCTTTGTTATCCGAAGTGCAGTATTCTGTTGCGGCAACCAACAATGAAATCAAAGTCATACTCAGTGGCAGCGATAAAAACGAATGGAGAGGCTCCACATCCATTGTCGTCGACAGTGACTTTCTTGCAGAGAACCGTGCTGTTGCGGTTGCATTTATGACTGCTTATGCAAAAGCCTACGACTATGCGATCAATAACTACGATGCGGCGATCACCTGTCTGGCACAGTCCGGCATGTCTGAGGAGGCACTGAAATTCCGTTTCCCTGATACGGTTGAGTATAATCTCCGGGCAGACGACCAACTGGTAACGGCGATGGAGGGTGTGCAGAAATTCCTGCAGGATGCGCAGATCAGCGACGCACAGGTTGATCTGGATACATGGATTGACAGTAGTGTACTGGAAGAGGCACAGGATTCCTTGAAGTCGTAATGGAAAGCAAAAAGAATAGATGGGAGAACGAATATGATAGCTAAGATTGACAGTGAGAAGTGTATCGGCTGTGGGGTATGTGTCAGAACATGCCCACTGGATACGATTCGACTCAGCGAGGCAGGACAGGCGAAAATCGCCTACCCTGAAGATTGCATGACCTGCTTTGCCTGTGAAATGGTATGTCCTGTAGGTGCGATCTATGTCCACCCGTTTAAGGAGATACTGCCGAGAACATTATCTAATATGTATTGAGAGGACATGACAATGCAGGAAAAACAATATAAAACAGATGTATTGATCATCGGAGCAGGTTCTGCAGGACTCTGGGCGGCACACAGTGTAAAGGTGCAGAATCCGGATACCAATGTCCTTGTAGTGGATAAAGGGCCGGAAAACTGGGGCGGACTGATGTCTGCCGCAGGAGGCGATCTTGATGTGGTGATGCCGGATGAAAAGATAGAAGACTGGCTGCGGGACTGGGTGTATTATTACGACGGCCTTTGTGATCAGAAGCTGCATGAGAAGCTGTTTGCCCGTTCCTACGATATTCTTCAGCAGTATCTGGAATGGGGCTGTGAGTATCTGACCGATGAAAACGGAGATATGGAAACAGTAGGTGTCAAGCAGCGTGGCCTTGACCATATCAAGCTCTATGTTACAAAAATCAAAGGCAGCGGCGGTCTTAGGCTGGTCAACGCACTGGTCAAAGCCATTACAGCCGAAGGCGTTGAGAGTATCGGACGCACGTTGATTACCGACCTGGTGAAAAATCAGGAGGGACGTATTGTTGGTGCAGTTGGCTTTGATACCATCGACGGTACATTCATTACGATTCAGGCAAAGGCTGTTCTGCTTGCGACAGGTATGGGCGGATGGAAGAGTTCCTACATGAGCAACACAGAGACAGCGGAGGGCTTGGAGATGGCATTTCGTGCCGGCGCGGAACTTCGCAATCTGGAATTCTCCAGAGTGTGGGTGGTGCCGAAGCTGTTCGGGTGGGAAGGTCAGACAACTCTGCTTCCACTGGGAGCACGTTTTGTCAATGCACGTGGCGAAAACTTTATGGAGTACTACACGAACAATCCCAAACTGGCGGGAAATACCGACCCGCATTATACCGCGACAGGTATGTGCATGGAGATGCGTGCCGGAAGAGGACCGATTTATCTGGATACTACCACGCTGCAGCCGGGCAAGGATGCAGTTGTGATGCCCAAGATGGGCTGGCAGCTTATCAACTACAATCGCTTGAAGGACGATTGTGGCATTGACTTCTTCCATCAGAAGACAGAGTGGATGCCGCAGCCACTCTGTAGCTATGGCGGATTGGTTACCGACAGCGATGGCGCAACACGTGTGCCGGGGCTTTATGCGGCTGGCCGCTGCCGAAGCATTGACCCTGGTGTTTACACGGGTGGTTTTGCACTAATGACAACCGCAGTCACCGGCCAGATTGCCGGTGAGGCGATTACGGAATACATTCGGAATGTAGAGATCGAGCAGCTGGATTCTGCTGCGGTGGAAGAATATCGTGAAAAGCTGTACGCGCCGCTGGGAAAGCCGGGAATCAACAGCAAGGAGGTACTGCGCGCAGTGCAGCGAATTGCCTATGCCTATGATGTCTGCCTTGTTAAGTCAGAAAAGAGCCTGAACAATGCGCTGCATCAGCTGGAAACGTTGAAACAGGAGCTGGTCCCGAATATGAGCGCAGCCGATCCGCATTATCTTCTGAAACTGAAGGAAACTGAGGCAACTGTATTTATTACTGAGTGCTATATCCGCGCATCACTTGAACGCAAAGAGTCACGTGCGGGACATTTCCGCGAGGATTATCCCGATCATGCCGATGCGTGGCTGAAATGGCTGATATGTGGACTTAAGGACGGAGAACTGTCGTTTCGGACTGAGGATGTCCCGATTGATGAGTATAAGATTCCTCTGACAGAATATTATCAGGATAATTTCAAATATGTGTAAAACGATCGATTTAGAGGCACATTATTACCCGCAAACGTTGATGGACTATTTCGCGTCACGGACCGAGTTTCCAATTTACTATCCGGAGCAGTATGAACTAAGATTCAATGAAAATTTTTCAATCAAACATACCTATAAAATGAGCCATCTGCCGGAAACAGCGGAAAAGCGGTTGGAAATCATGGATGCCAACGGAGTGGATATGCAGGTTCTCAGCCTTTCTCCCGGGATTGAGATGCTGGATACGCAAACGGCCATTGAAAAGGTCCGGCAGGCTAACGACTACGTCTATTCTGTGACAAAGAAGTATCCCGGCAGGTTTCTGGGGTTTGCTGCATTACAGACCAATGATATCGGAGAGGCATGCCGCGAGTTAGAGCGATGCGTCAAAGAACTCGGTTTTGTTGGCTGGCTGACATTTAGTAACTATGGTGAATCGCATTTGGATGATGATTGCTTCGCGCCGTTGCTGGATAAAGCAGCAGAACTGGGAGCTGTCATTTATCTCCATCCAACGCATCCGGTCACAGGCAGATTGGCTGGCCTTGGTGCGGAACTGGCAGGTTCTCCATTCGGGTTTGGGATTGATACCTCCATTACAACCATGAGATTGATCTGCAAGGGCGTATTTGATCGGAATCCCGGGATGAAGCTGGTGTTGGGACATCTTGGCGAAGTATTTCCCTTTATCCTGCAGCGCATGACGCTCAGACTGAAGTCCTATCACAACATTGCGCCTGCAATCAACAAAGAGCTTCCTGAATATTATTTCAGGCATAACATCTATGTCACCACCAGCGGCGTTTATTCCCACGAGGCATTTCAACTGACAAAACAGATTTTGGGTATCGACCATATTATGCTAGGCTCAGACTATCCATATGAGAAACTGGAGGATGTCAGAGCATACCTGGATGAACTGAAGCTGTCACAGAACGAACGGAAAATGCTGCTACATGACAATGCGAAACGGCTGTTTGCCGGACATGTCTGACAAAATAGCGGTTTATCCCGCTGATGAAATCTTAATTGTTTGTGCACTGGGAACGGCATAGTCTGTGAGCTATGCCGTTCAATTTTGAGAGTATCAGATTGATTAAGATATTGTCTCATAACAAAAATCAAAAACGAAAATTGTTCGATTGACAAGTCGGATGGGATATCATATAATAGCACATGTATCATATTAAAACCATGGGATAAATATATAATATTCTGCTTGGAAAGTATGTACTGTGGATATTTAAAGCCACTTATTAATACTGTTTTGTAAGATAAGGATAAAATAGCTATGTTGAATCAGTTTTCAAGAACAGAAATTCTGCTGGGCAGGGATGGTATGGAACGCCTGCAACAGGCCCGCGTCGCAGTATTTGGAATTGGAGGCGTCGGTGGGTATACAGTGGAAGCACTGGCTCGCAGCGGAATCGGGACGCTCGACTTGATTGATGATGACCGGGTTTGTCTGACCAATCTGAACCGGCAGATTTTTGCGCTGCGCAGCACGGTTGGAACATATAAGGTAGACGCTGCGGAAGAGCGGCTGCATGATATTAGTCAGAACATACAGGTTCATACCTACAAAACCTTCTATACGCCGGAGACGGCAGGACAGTTTGATTTTACACAATATGATTATATTGTGGATGCTGTGGATACCGTAACGGCAAAGCTGGCAATGGTTGAGCAGGCACAGGCAGCAGGTACGCCGATTATCAGTGCCATGGGTGCGGGAAATAAAATGGATGCCAGCGCATTTCGAGTAGCGGATATTTTTGAAACCTCTGTCGATCCGCTGGCCCGTGTGATGCGACATGAACTGCGCAAACGGGGGATTAAAAAGCTGAAAGTGGTTTATTCGCAGGAAAAGCCGATCGAACCGGTAGAAGACATGGCGATCAGCTGCCGGGCACATTGTATTTGCCCGCCGGGAACCGCGAGAAAGTGTACACAGCGCAGAGCAATTCCGGGAAGCAATGCTTTTGTTCCGGCAGCAGCTGGTTTGCTTATTGCCGGAGAGGTCGTGCGGGAGTTGGTTTCTGCGGGAGGAGTATGATATACTTGAATGATTCCGATTCAGCCGCCGCGTAGGTAAAAACTTTTCTTGACTTTTTGGAAATTTTTATGATAAACTAATAACAGAAATAAAATATAAATTTGGCACGATACAGGTAATGCATTGCATGTAGTACTGAGACGAGACAGTATGGTTTGCGATGGATATGTATCGTGTTTTTGGTGGTACATGTTCTGCATGTACCTTTTTTGTTGCCCAAAACAGGAGGTTATCAGATGAAGAAAACACAAACAAATGATTTCCTTGTACAGGAGAGTTTAGGGAAACTGATGCGAAAATATGCGATCCCCTGCGT
>JAUNWG010000020.1 GCA_030540435.1 Eubacteriales bacterium | reverse complement strand
TTATCCTTTCTGGTTCATGAAAATATACTAGTATACTATGTGGTTTAGCCGAAAGAGTGTAAAAAGGAGTACAGGAACTAAAAGCCTATTACATGTACACAGTAAGCAAAATGCACTCGTCTTGACCGTTGACTGGTTCAGCTATTTTGTGATTGCTCCGATATAAAATTTAAAACCCGTTCATTGAAATCTTTTGCTTCTTCATATGCAGCATGGCCAAGTCCCTTATAAATCAACAGCTCACTATTCCTGATTTTTTCAGCTAATTCAGACGCAGCAGCTGTCCCTACAATTTTGTCGCAATCTCCTCCAATGACCAATGTTGGACACCCTATCCGATCTAATTTTGCATACGCATTGTGTTGCATACAGGCCGTTGCCTGTATGAGAAAGCGATTAAAACTTTTTGGCTTGCCTATTCTCCCAAGTAACGGATAGAGTAACCGATATTTTTTCAAGTATTTTTCTGAATATGATTTTTCTGCCGTATCAATCATCAGATCCTTATAATTCCCCTGCGTTGCCATTTCCATCCAGGTTGCAACAACGTCTTGCGTGATTTCATTTGGCCGCGAGCTTGTTACAGATAATATAAGTTTATCTACCATATCGGGATAATCAATCGCAAGATATTGGGCAACCATACCACCTTGAGATATTCCTAAAATATTTGCTTTTGAGATGCCAAGAGCTATCATCGCTTCTGCCTGATCTTTTGCCATTTCTCTTGTTGAATATCCCTGCGGCAAATGATTTTTCCGGCTGAAAATATACACTGTACATTTTTTCGCATATATTTTGTATGCAATTGAAAAAATGAGAGCGGTTCCCCTCACTGTAGATAACCCATCTCCTAAACCGGGCAGCATAATCAAAACTTTATTTCCACATCCAAAGGAGATATAGTCCATATCAGAATTTCCTACACGAACACTTCCGTTCTTCGCATAATAAAGCATGCTTTCCCTCCTATTTCATCCGAATCCCATTACCATATATTTATATCAATATATCGAAACGAGGTTCTCTTGTCAATGCAGCCTAATACTTACTGAATCTCCAATCTGTTCTTGACTGATTTTTTCAGTCGATTCTTTCTTGTATAGGAACATTGCGTTCCGAAATAAAATATGCTATGCTTTGGATATCATTCATAAAAAGGAGTTTTCAGCTATGCCACACCGCTATTTTACGACTGAGGTCGCAAATGGTACAGCTGTCCTGCGCGGTCAGGATGCGCACCATCTGGCACGTGTTATGCGTGCCAAGCAGGGCGATACCGTCATACTCTGCGACGGAAAGGCAATTGAATATACCGCCGTCATCACCGGGTTCGGGGAAGATACTGTAGAATTTACGGTTGAAGAAGGATATCCGAGCGCTGCCGAGCCAACGATAGAAGTAACGCTATTTGCCGGCTATCCTAAGCAGGATAAGCTGGAAGATATCATCCGGCATGGCGTTGAGCTGGGCTGCGCATACTTCGTTCCATTTTTCAGCCGTTACTGCGTTGCTTCACCCAAAAAAGAGGAGCAAAAGAATGTTCGCTACAATAAGATCGCTGTGGAAGCTGCCAAACAGTGTGGGCGTGGCATTCTGCCAGAAGTCAAACTGCCACTGCGGAACTTTGGTGAGGTCTGCCGTACCTTTGCACAGTACGATATTGTCCTGTTCTGCTATGAATGCGGCGGCGATCCTCTGCATCGTGTGTTGAAGGAAGCGCAGAAATCAGCGACCGACGGTGATCGGTTAAAAATTGCAATTGTTACCGGCTCGGAAGGCGGCTTTTCCGCTGAGGAAGCGGAAAACGCAGCAAAAGCCGGTGCAAAAACCATCGGACTCGGCCCGCGCATCCTGCGCTGTGAAACCGCGCCGCTCGCTGTTTTGGCTTCAGTGATGACGCTGACTGGGAATCTGGAATAATACAATAAACGAGGCGAAAACTATGGCAATATTAACTGGACTGGAGCCGGCTTCGGTATTCCAGTATTTTGAGGAAATCTGTTCGATCCCGCATGGCTCTGGTAATACAAAACAAATTAGCGACTATTGTGTACGTTTTGCACAAGAACACGCTCTCCGCTGTATACAGGATGCTTCCAATAATATCATTATTTTCAAAGACGGCACACCGGGTTATGAGCAGTCCGCGCCGGTCATGATACAGGGTCATCTGGATATGGTCTGTGAGAAAACAGCGGACTGTACCATCGATTTTGAAACGGATGGACTTTCTCTGCGGGTGGATGATGGTTTGATTTCCGCCGAGGGGACGACACTGGGAGGTGACGACGGCATTGCCGTTGCCTATGCACTTGCCATCCTTGCAGCAGATGATATCCCGCACCCACCGCTTGAGGTCGTATTTACCGTTGATGAAGAGATTGGTATGCTGGGTGCGGCAGCACTTGACTGCGCACCGCTCCGGGCACGCACCATGTTGAATCTTGACTCGGAAGATGAAGGCTACCTGCTCGTCAGCTGTGCAGGCGGCGTCTGTGCAACCTGCCATGTACCGATCGTTCGCAAAAGTATGGAGGGCATCTATGTCACGCTTGCAGTCAGCGATCTGGCAGGCGGGCATTCCGGCGTAGAGATCGATAAAGGCCGCGCCAATGCCAACCAGTTACTTGGTCGTGCGCTAAACGAACTGTACAAAACAGTTTCCTATTCCCTGATTTCTGTTTCCGGCGGTTTGAAGGACAATGCGATTCCACGCGAAGCTGTGGCAGAGCTGATTGCCTCCCCGGAAGCTACAGCTGCAATCCTATCATTTGCAGCAAAATATCAGAAAATCTTTGCGGCAGAATATCACGCAACGGAGCCTTCTCTTTCTCTGACTGCTATAATAGGCGAATCCGGGACATTCTCTGTCATGGACAACAGCTCGCAAACGCGCACAATCGCTGCGCTGGTCAATCTGCCAAGTGGCATCCAGCGTATGAGCGCAGATATACCGGGGCTGGTACAGACCTCCCTAAATCTCGGTATCCTTGCCACGACAGATGACGACGTTTCCATGAGCTTTTCCGTACGCAGCAGCGTCGGCACAGAAAAGGAAGCGCTTGTCAGCCAGCTGTCCAATCTGATGGATGTCCTTGGAGGCAGTGTTGTATGTGCCGGCGATTATCCGGCATGGGAATTCAATCCTGACTCCAAGCTGCGCGACCTGATGATCGAAATTTTTGAAGAACAATATGGACGCAAGCCAGTCGTGCAGGCGCTGCATGCCGGTGTGGAATGCGGCTTATTTGCCGGTAAGCTGCCAGGGCTGGACTGCGTTTCCTTTGGACCGGACATGACGGATATCCACACAACAAGTGAACGTATGGATGTGGCATCCGTCCAGCGCACATGGAGATTCACACTGGAGATCCTCAAACGCCTAAAATAACGCTAGAAAAGTAAAAATGGCAGGAGCTTTTCCGATAAAAGCCTCTGCCATTTTATTTTGCACTGTTATATATTCACATTTTTTGCATCCGACATGTTCCGCTTGGTATACAGCAGTACGGTGTCCCCCGCCATCAGCCGCATATTGCCATTCGGGATGTGTACCTTTCCATCTCTTCGTACCATGACAATCAGCGTCTGGCGTGAAATATCCAAATCGCGGATGCGCTGCCCGGTCCATGGGTGGCGTTCCTTCAAAATCAGCTCTTTGAGTGTAATGCCGACATCATCCTGATAGCCCTCAGCGCCCAAAACGATATGGTCGCCATGACGAATGATTGTATTGCCGCGTGGGACAACGACTTCTCCCTTTCTCTGGATAATGGCGAGGATAAGCCCAGGCGGGAGCGGAATATCTTTGACCTTCAGATTAAGCCACGGATGTCCGTCGCCTACCTCCAGACGGACAAAACGGATATCCGCTTCCATCGAATAGTCATTAAAGCTCTTCAAGCGTGTATATTGTTCGACAAAGCCTGCGGAAAGGATACCGGTGGGTATGGCGACCATACCAACGCCAAGGAAGGTGATAATAATACCGAATATTCGCCCCGCGATCGTGATTGGATAAATATCGCCGTAGCCGACTGTCAGCAGCGTAGATACTGCCCACCAGAAACCGGAAAAGGCATTCTGAAAAACATCCGGCTGTACATCGTGCTCCAAGCTGTACATAATCAGGGAAGCGCCGATCATCAGGATCAAAATGATAAAGATCGAGGATAACAACTGATCCCGCTTGCCTTTGACAACATCACCAATGACATTGAGCGCGTCATAATACGCATTGACACGAAACAACCGGAGGATGCGGACAACGCGGAACATACGGAATACGACAACACCGGTCGGAAAAAAGACCGGAAGAAGATACGGAAGAAACGACATCAGATCGATGATACCGCTGAACGATGTCACATAGTACACCAATGCTTTTTCCTTCCTCATATTAGGATACAAAAATTCTGATGTCCATACCCGCAGAACATATTCAACTGCAAAACAGACAACTGTGATCAATTCAATTGTATTCAGCGTCGCCATACATTGCGATGAAAGATCAAAGGTCTCCGCAATCGCAATGATCACATTTGTCAAAACCGTGATAATAAACATCAGGTCAAATGCCTTGCTCGGCAGGTCACCAGTATTTCCAATCTGGATAATGTCAAAGACGCGCTTTTTTGTCAGCATAACGAACAGCCCTTCCAGTCGATTATATTAGAATATTGTACTAGCACTTTTGCATTTGCGCAAGTCAATGCGGCATATTTTTATGAGATGATTTTTATTCTCTGCTTTCCCCCTCTTATTCTATATACAGCAAATTGCACTTGGTACAACAGATAATCTGGTGTATAATAACTATAATAAAAAAACGATAAAGCAGGGTGTATGATTATGAAAACAGGATTGATTATGGAAGGCGGCGCAATGCGCGGCCTGTTCACTGCCGGTGTGATCGATGTGATGATGGAACACGAGTTCACCTTTGACGGCGCAATCGGCGTGTCGGCAGGCGCAGTTTTTGGCTGTAATTATAAATCACATCAGATCGGGCGTGTGCTCCGATATAACACACGCTTCTGTAAAGATCCGCGCTACGCGAGCTTTCGTTCTCTGATGAAAACCGGTGATCTATACGGCGCAGATTTCTGTTATTCCGAGCTTCCGAACAAACTGGATGTATTTGATACCGATACATATCAAAATTCAAACATGGACTTTTATGTCGTCTGCACAGATGTCCAAACCGGCAGACCGGTATACAAAAATTGCAAAACCGGTGATGAAAACGATATCAAATGGATGCGTGCCTCCGCTTCTATGCCAATGGTATCCCGTATCGTCGAAGTTGACGGATACCAGCTGCTGGATGGTGGTATCTCAGACTCCATTCCGATTCGGAAATTCCAGCAGCTGGGCTATGAAAAGAATATCATCATCCTGACCCAGCCTCTTGACTATGTAAAAAAGAAAAACAAAATGCTGCCGCTCATGCGCGTGACAATGCGAAAATATCCGAAGGTGATTGATGCGGTCAAACGTCGCCATGATATCTATAATGAAACAACCGCTTACATCCGTGCGCTGGAAAAGCAGGGCAAGGTACTGGTAATCCGCCCGAATCAGCCGCTCAACATCGCACAGGTTGTGCATGACCCAAAGGAATTACACCGGGTTTATGAGATCGGCAGAGCGGAAGCGCTGCATCGGCTGGACGACATCCAACAATTCCTCGCATAACAAAATGCTCCTCGTCACAGGATATCCTGTGACGAGGAGCTTCTCTTTATTCCACTACACAGTTCAAATACATCGCAAGCGTATCATATTCCTCCGGCTGCATCTCAGACGGCCCCGGCTCCGGATTATAGCCCCATTCGTCCTCACGCTGTTCCTTTTCCGTGACAATGCCAGTGATTTTCCCCTGTTCAATACAGACATCGGCAGAAATTGTATAATCCTGCGTGTTAAAGGAAACTGTGTACATAGATGCCTTGCCAAACCGGCCCATCATACTAAAATGGTAATTCAGCTTATCCTCATCTACTGTACGTCCAATAAACTTATCTTCCATTTCCTGTACTGTCATAAATCTCATTCCTTTCCTATGGATGTAAATTTGTATATATGCACGATAGCACAATTATAAACAAAAATCAATGCATCTTGGTATTTTTGTTGCGGATAAACAACAGTTGCCTTCCCTTGCCGTCCTGTTGTATAATAATTCGTAACAAAACAAAAAGGCAGGCGAATAATTTATGAAATGGATGATCGCATCAGATATCCACGGCTCCGCATATTATTGCTCGCAAATGGTGGAAGCCTATCACCGCGAAAAGGCAGACCGGCTGCTCCTGCTGGGGGATATCCTCTATCACGGGCCGCGAAATGCCCTGCCGCGGGATTACGCCCCGGCGCAGGTGATCGATCAGCTGAACGGAATGAAAAAAGACATCCTTTGCGTCCGCGGCAATTGTGATTCCGATGTGGACCAGATGGTGCTTCAGTTTCCGATCATGGCAGACTATGCCATTCTCACCGAAGGCAGTAAGATGATCTTTGCAACACACGGACATGTGTTCAACGAAAGTATCCTCCCGCCGCTGCATGAAGGAGACATCCTCCTGCATGGTCATACGCATGTACCGGCATGTACCGCGCATGAAATCTATACGTATCTGAATCCGGGATCAGTAGCAATTCCCAAGGAAGACAGTTGGCACGGCTACATGACGCTGGAAAACGACCTATTCCTCTGGAAGGATTTCGACGGCAATATAAAACAGCAATATACGATCTAAAACCATATGCAGCAACATAAAAACAGCACGCTCGGCATTTTGCTCCGCGGCGTGCTGTTTCTCTTTTATTACGATGCTATTATTCGGCTATACCGCACTTTTTGATCGGATGGCGTATGACTGTCCGCAGCTTTTCCGGTGCGGCTCTTCTCGGGTCACTGAGATAAATCTCATGGTGCAAACGAGTGCTGGAAATATCATTCACATAGCCGTTTTCAGACAGATAGGTATGCATCCGGTCAACGGTTTCCAGCTCATTGTCATAGCTTCCGATATGCATACATTGTACGCAAAGCCCCTCATGATATGTGAAAAACTCCACCTTGGAAAAATCGCTGTGTTTTTTCGCAGTCGCTTCCTGAATCGCCCAGTCAAATTCTTCCTTTGTCACAAACTCCGGCAAGCGGATCATTGCGATCCATGCAAAGTTTTCCTTATGGGCATAATTGATCTCTTTCTGTCCATCCTGCCACCATAAGCCCTCCAGCGGCGGAACAACATAAGAAAAATACCCGTCGATCTTATGACTGCCCTTATAGCTCATCTTAATGGTAAAAGCGATGGCATACAGCATACCTATTGCGGCCTTGTATTCTCCATCCGGTTCATTCGGGTCGCCGTGTCCTCGGACAGCGATAAAATTCATCTCCGGTACATCGACGATTCCCGGCTTTTTCGGCGGCAGATAAAATTCCTTGTATTCCTTCTTATAGTCAAATGCCATACTCACGCCTCCTTGAGCCGAACGCTACACTTACTCCTCGATTCTCAGGCGGACGGAATCGCGGTGTGCCGGTAGTCCCTCAATATCTGCAAACTTCATGCAACGTTCCGCCAGATTGATGCAGCCCTGCTTGGACACATACTGATGGAACGGCGTCTTGATAAACGTACCGACCCAAACGCCGTTGGAATATCTTGCAGTACCCATTGTCGGAAGCGTGTGGTTCGGGCCGGAAACGAAGTCACCAAACGCAACCGGTGCATAATGTCCGATAAACATAGAACCGTAGTGAAGCAGCTTTTTTGCCACCTCGCGCTCATCCTTCGTCTCAACCTCAAGGTGCTCCGGCGCAACACGATTGGATATCTCAATCGCTTCCTCAATGCTGTCCGCCAGATAGATCGCGCCGTTGTCGTTCCACGACTGCACTGCAACATCCTTTGTTTCCAAGGTCTCCAGCAGACGATCCATTTCCTGTAACGTCTTATCTACCGTCGGTTCATCTGTGCACACCAAAATTGCTTTGGAATTTGGGTCATGCTCTGCCTGTCCCAGCAGGTCAATCGCAAGGAAAGTCGGGTTCGCCGTCTCATCCGCAATAATGAGCACTTCACTTGGGCCTGCTAAGCTGTCGATACCGACGTCACCCAATACTTGACGCTTTGCTTCAGTGACAAATTTATTGCCCGGGCCGACGATCAAATCCACCTTGTCAATGCTCTCCGTGCCGTATGCAAACGCAGCGACAGCCTGTGCACCGCCCATGCAGTAAATCTCATCCGCACCGGCAATATCCATTGCAACAAGCACAGCCGGATGAATCGTACCATAGCCCTTATATGCCGGGGAGCACGCCGCAACGTGCTTGACGCCGGCAGCCTTTGCCGTTACAATACCCATCAACGCAGAGCTCGGCAGCGGATGTCTGCCGGCTGGAACATAGCAGCCGCATCGCTCGACCGGAATCATCCGGTGACCGATCTCCAAACCTTCTACCTTGCCCGGAATGTCCAAATCCTTCAGGCATTCGCGCTGCTTTTCTGCAAAGAACTGAATCTGTCCCGCAGCAAAGCGGATGGTATCGATGGTATCCTGATCGACCTGCTCGTATGCCGATTTGACGGCTTCCCGGTCGATCTTGACCGTTTGAATATCCATATGGTCGAATTTCACCGCATATTCAATGAGCGCCTGATCACCGTTTTCCCGGACATTGTCGATGATATCCATGACAGTCCGCGTCAGGGCAGAATCGCGCTGGTAGGTCTTTTTTTCTGCCTGCTTTAAAATCTTCATGTTAGGGCTTGCCTCCTGATGTATGTCAATCATTTTATAACAATATAATCTGTACTGCATTGATTATATCTGATTTTCCATCAAAAGAAAAGTCCTGGGTGTCATTTTTCAGCGCGGCGCAGGCAAAAATCAAAACACCGTTCCCCGCTTTATTGTCCGATGTGTTGCAGTGCCTCCTCTTCCACTTCCGCGTCAACGCTCTCATCCATGAACGGATACCATAGCGTCGTTTGCCCATTATCTTCAATAACGAACTCAATACCTGCGGCGGGTGCTCCCGAAAAGTTAGAAGGAGATTGAAAATAACAGCGCTTGTTCTCCGAAATATTGACACAACGGCTGGTCCACTTGTCCGTGTCCACTTGTCCAAACCGTGTAAAATATTCCTCATCGCCGGTACCGGTATATTCACTGACCGTGTCCTGGTCAACATCATACCAATATCCGCGTTCATCCTCATACTGCGTCACCACGGAACTATCTGTAGAGCCAATGTATACGCCGTTCCCGTCTGCCGTTGCTTTCACATATATAATGTCCTCCCCCTGCGTGCTAAGCGGAACATCCAGCGTGGCTAAATCCACCATGTGCTCTATTTTTCCTTCTCGCATGTCGAACACGACCAACGCATAGCGGTAATAGAAAATCGCCCTGTCATCAGACGCATACACAGGTTCTGCTATATCAGTTCCAATCGACGCCATCCCCAATTTATACAAACGCTCTTCACTGAGCGTATGCGACGGTTCCCGGTCACAGGTGAACAGAACCCCCGCTCCCGCAGCGACAACAACCACAATAAGCAACGCGATAATCCCCGTTTTCTTTGCGCCCGGGCGCAAGATATTTTCAAACCGCTTTTTTGCCTGCTTGCCGTCTTTGGAAAAACACGTCGATAGCCGCGGCGGCTTAACATAATTCGTCATTTTGTCTGCCTCCCATCGTCTTTAAAATCACCATGGAATATTGCTTTCTGAATGTCGCGTCCTTATCGCGCACAACAATGTCATCGCAGGAATATTCCAGATCGCGGTCTGCACAATTCGCCATCACATATACCAGAGGATTGAACCAATGCATCGCATTCGCAATCAAAAGCACCAGTTTGTACCATGTATCATGCCGCTGAAAATGTGTCATCTCGTGTGTCAAAATCACATCCAATTCCGCGTCAGAATAATCGGTTTCCGGCAGCAATATCGTCGGTCGGAAAAAGCCAATCATCATTGGGTGTTCAATCCGATTGCACCGATAAATATTCGTTTCGATCCGTCTGCAATACGGTCGTACCCGCAGTTTGAATAGGATATAGCTGCCAAAATGCACGCCTAAGAACAGCACAGCGCCCGCTGCCCATATTGCAAAAATAATGTTTTCCAGCTTGATTGATGTTGCCGCATCGTTGTTCTGATCCTGCGTCTGGGTGCTCTCATCTGCGATCTGCGCCTCCTGTGCCGGATTGGGCGCAGCTTCTGTTTCTGAAACAATTTCTATCGGCGCATCGGCAGTCGGCAGTACGACCACGCTGTTCCTGACCGGGATATGCACGGGCGCAGACGGCAGTTCAAACCGAATCGGGATACACAACCGCACAGCTAGTATCAGCCACACAAAGCGCCGCCAGCCCGCGCTGTACCGCCGGTTGAACAGCGGAGACAGGAGAAGCATGCACACAATAATCACTGACACGGCAAGGGAAACCAAAAGTATATCAATCATCCTCTGCCTCCTCAATAAATTCCTTTAGCTCCGCCAAATCATCCTTAGAAATACTTTTTCCATCATAAAGAGACATAACCAGTTTTGTAAGCGAATTATGATACATTCTTTTCAAAAAACTGCGGCTTTCAGCCTGTAAGTATGCCTCTTTCTCTACAAGCGGAGTATAGATATTATGACGCCCCTCCTTGCTGCATGCCAGAAATCCCCGTCCGCACAAACGGGACAAAAGGTTCAAAAGCGTGGTTTTTGTCCAGTCCCTGTTGATGCGTTCCAGAATGTAGTCGGATGTTACGCTGCCCTCCGCCTCCCATATGACCAGCATGATCTCAAGCTCACTGTCCGGTAATCTTTTCATAGCATCGCCTCCATATTTAACAATTGTCGAATGTAATATTTACATTCTACATTTGTCGAATATTTTTGTCAATAGCTTTTTCACACTTTTTTGATACAGCCTAAAATACCCGACATGTATTTTCTTATACTTTTGGGACATTCCCATCTGTATTTTGTCCTTTAACCATGTTCAGGAAAGTCTTCCCTCTCAAACCAACATCAATCACAATTTACCCAAGAGTTGCATTTTCGTATGAATTTTTTTGTGCAAGTTTCCTTTTTTTGAATTTTCTTTACTATTTTTTTATTACTTATTGACAAACAATCTTTTAAACTGTATACTAAATTCATATACGCAGAGGTATAGACCACCTTCACAAATACTATAGACGAATGGAGATTGAGATTATGGCTGAACTGTATTATCTGGCAAATCACAAGAAAATTTCCAGCTTATATAACAAGCTGCCAATTTGGTACCGCATGAGCGCTGAGGAGTGCGCTGCTTATCCGTATGAGGAAAGCACGGTTACCCTTCAGGGTGAGAAATGGATCGTGAAAAGCATGCCGATCCGCCAGTGTCCGGATTTCTGCTCCGTTGGACAGGCTGACAGAGATGCAATTGAAGGACCTGCTACTGCTGTTCCGTACCTGCTGGATTTCCTCGATCTGAAACCGGATAATTTCGTTCTTTACGATCCGGAAACTGTTGACCTGTATGGAATTGGCGCACACAAGTTCCTGAGCCATGTGGAAAAACCGGGCGATTATGCACTGCAGATCGCAGCTGACGAAACCCCGCTTTCCTATGAAGCATTCCCGGACGTAGAAGTAATGGGCATTACCTGGCCGCTTCCGACTCTGCGCCTTACCTCTGCAAACCGTGAACAGCTGACGGAGCTGGTTGCTAAGATCACGAAAAACTGGGAAGCATATGCAGAAGGCAATTCTGCTACTATCCTTGCACTTCGTGCCGGAGAAAAGTATCAGATCAAGCTGATCATGTGCGGCGAACCGGCCAATGCACAGATCCGTCCGACCTCTTCCATTCTGTTCCCGAATTCGTTCGGCCCTATGGGTAAGATCGGTTTTGCTATTCTGGACAAGCATCAGCAGCATGACTGCAAACTTCTGGCAAAGAAGATTCTGGCAGGCGAAAGTGTTGCCGACGATCCGCAGCTGTCCAAGTATGCGCCGTGGCAGGAATACATCACCACCAACTACTCTGTTGGCGCCGATAATATTGATTACATCATGGATATGGAGATCCGCAACTCCTTCGTTGAGAAGCTGCTGCAGATGGCCGTATTTGAATTTACTGAGCGTGCATATCCGAAGTATAAGGAATTTATCGAGCACGCTGCTGACTAATTCTCCTGCCCTCAAATGATATCATCAGCCGTCCGCTGTCACTGCGGACGGCTTTTTCATGTTTTTCACATAAAATACCATATAAAAGCTGGAATAGTACAGCCAAACGGTGTATACTGGATTTAAATTTCTTCAGAGGAGCATCAAAAATTCCCCTATGCTTTCGATTTTTTCTTATGCATTCAATGCAATCGCGCCGATCCTGCTGCTGGTCCTGCTCGGCTATCTGCTGCGAGTAAAACAGGTGTTTTCTCCACAGTTTTTCAAGCTCGCCAACCGCTTTGCATTCCATTACAGCTTTCCTGCACTGATGTTTGTCAACCTGTATACGCTGGATAGTATCTGGGAAATCGATGTGCGGCTGGCTGTCTATCTGCTCATCAGCCTAATGATTATCACGCTTGTGAGCATCATCCTCGCCAATCTCCTCACCAATGCACGCAACCAGAAAGGTGTGCTGATTCAAGCGGGCTTCCGATCTAATTTTGCTATTATCGGTCTTCCTCTGGTAGAGGGGCTGGTTGGCTCGGCTGGAAGAGCTGCCGCTGCCGCGATGCAGGCTCCTACGGTCATTTATTTTAATGTGGTATCCGTTTTGGCACTGACGATTTATTCCGATGATGCAGCCTTTTCGCCGCGTAAAATTCTCAAAAATCTGGTACGTAATCCGCTGATTCAGGGGTTATCCGCCGGTGTGATCGTACTTGTCATCCGTGAATTCATTCCGGTCGCAGCGGATGGCACGCTTGTCTTTTCGATTTCCGGAACGCTGCCGTGGCTATACACCACACTGCAATATCTTGCCCGCCTCGGTACACCACTGTGTTTAATCATGCTGGGTGGACAGTTTAATTTTTCCGATGTACACGGTATCCGCAAACAGCTGACCGCAGCGGTATTGATGCGCCTGATTTTGGCGCCGATTCTCGGCTTCAGTATGGCATTTGCCGCTTCCCATTTCGGGCTGCTTGAGCTGGGACCTGCCACAATTGGTATCATGATCGCAGCATATGGCTCCCCTGTTGCTGTCTCCAGTGCCGTTATGGCATCAGAAATGCACGCAGATGACGTCCTTGCCGGACAGATCGTCGTATGGAACTCCCTGCTCAGTATGTTCACAATTTTCTTTCTGGCCGTGCTGTTCCGCTCCGTCGGCATGTTGTAACAATAGATATATAAAAAGTGCTGAAACCATTTGATTCGGTCTCAGCACTTTTTTACACATATTTAAAGCGTGTCTGGAAAATCATATCGTCTGATCTCGCAATTTTTGATCCCAAAGTTCGCATATTCCTCGTTAGTCATATCCGTAAAATAAGACTGCACCACACGGGAGATTCCATTGTGCGCAACAAGCAGATAGGTTTTATCCGCAGATGCCGCCCGCAGATCATCCAGCAGATTATAGATCCGCTGTGCCAGATGCAGCATGGATTCACCGCCGTCATACCGATCAGCAAAATGCATTTTTGCCTCGCGGAATTGCGCACCGTCACGTGGAGTGGATTCATATTTTCCAAAGCACTGTTCGATCAGCCGCGGCTCAGCATGCGCCGGGATTCCTGTGATTTCCGAAATGTGCCGCGCCGTATCCGCAGCGCGGATCAATGGGGAATACAGAATCTCATCAATCTGTAATCCCTGCTTTACGATCTCCCGCCCGGTTTCGATCGCCTGCTGGTGTCCATGCGCTGTCAGTTCAATATCGGTCGCGCCACAGATCTTGTTTTCTACATTCCAAACAGTCTGCCCATGCCGGACAAAATATAAATGCCCCATCACAATCACTCCGTTACCATATCAGCTGCAAACAGCGCCGCACCCAGCGCACCGCAGAGCTGCGCCTTGTCGCTGATTACCAGCTCAGCGCCCAGCTTTTCTTCCAGTGTCTTGACCAGACCCTTATTTTTGGAAACACCGCCAGTCATCATATACTTTTCTTCACCACCGACACGCTTCGCCAGCGAAGCGGTCTTGGATGCAACTGCCTTGTTCAAGCCATGCACAATATCATCCGTCGCCTTGTTCTGCGCGATCAAGGAAACAACCTCAGACTCTGCGAACACAGTGCACATGCTGGAAATCGTGATATCTTCCTCATAATGCAGACCGGTAACGCTCATTTTGTCGAGGCTCATTTCCATTGTACGGGCCATCATTTCAAGGAAACGTCCGGTACCGGCGGCACACTTGTCGTTCATAACAAAATTAACGACTGCGCCGTTTTCATCCATACGAATGACCTTGCTGTCCTGTCCACCGATATCGACTACTGTGCGCACCTGCGGGTCAAGATAATGTGCGCCGCGGGCATGGCAGGTGATCTCTGTGATACTCTTATCACCGTCTTGGATCGCGCCGCGTCCATAGCCGGTCGTAACCAGCGCATCAATATCCTCGCGCTGGAGCTTTGCATCCTTGAGTGCCTCTTCCAACGCACGCTCTGCACCTATCGCCGCGCCTGCGCCGGTCGGCAGGATGATTCCTGTTACAATTTCTTTGTTCTTATTCAGAATGACAACATCCGTGCTGGTCGAGCCGCTGTCGATGCCAGCAAAATAACCCTTGCCCATCTTCTTTTCCTTTCCTTCATACTGCGCCGGGTCAATGCTCTCCGCAAATGCCTCCAGACGCGTCAGCAGCTGCCCGCTGCTCTGTACGGTGTAATCCGATTCAATTTTCAGCAGCGGCAAATTTGCGTGCTGCTTGATATCTGCATATTCAAAACTGTAAAAGTCACAGAACTTAACCGTATGATAGATAATGCCCTTCAAATCCGGGTCATTGTACAGCTGTTTTCTGCCGGTGTTATCCATCATGCGCATACACGGCACCTGTCGCAGCAGCTCGCCTGCATACCAGTCCATCAGCTCGTTAAAATCCAGACCTTCCGGCGGCGGTACTGTGCCAACCGAGCGGTTGTGTACACAGCTGTCATTTTCTACCGGCAGCGGCATTGCCTCCTGTACCATATCAAACAGCTCTGTACCCATACGCGCGCCGAGCACGGACAGATGCGGCCCTTTTACCCGCTCCGGTGGGACAAATGCTGCCCGGAATTTTGTCTCATCGAATGCCTTTCCCTTATATGAGCCATACGCACGTGCCAAACCCTTGAGCTGGACAGCTGTGCGCTCCCGGCTGCAGGCATCGCCGCAGTGCAGCATATCAATGATGTACAGAAAATCCAGCTTGCCGCTGGCATACAATACATCATATACACTGCGGATAGTATCACAGCAGTTGACCAGTACCAGCTCCTTGACTTCACCGTTCATAACTGCTTCCAACAGCGCCTTGCCAAAGCCACAAATATTCGGGTGCGCGATCTGGTCCGCCAGTTCAAAGCCCTCCGGCATCGCGTTCAGATTTTCACATTCGCCGCCAAATGCCTGTAACAGTTCAATCGGCGTATATTTACACACATAATATGTCTTATTCATGCTCCGCACCTCCCAACATTTCAAGGAATGCGCCAAGGCGTGTTGCCGTCTGCCCTTCACCGCCATGGCTGCGGTCACAGCCATCGCCATCCAGAATCAGCAGCGGAATACCAGCCTCCTCAAATTTTTTCTTTGCCAGCTGTGCGCCGCCCAGTGTATGTTTACAGCCCCAATGTGCAAACCAGACAACTCCATCCGCATTGGCATCCTTTGCATGGCGGATACCTGCTTCAATACGGCGGAGAATGTTGCCATTCATATAGTGATAAACCATTCTCGCCGCCATCGCTTCAAACGGCTTGTCCGGATCATATGGAAAATCATGCGGATACGCCTGCGCCAGCTCACAGCCGACGATCTGCGCTTCTTCACTAAAACGGAGCACATCTGCCACAGCATCGGACCAATACGGAATCGTATGCATCCAGTATATCCGTTTGCCCTTTGCCGCAGGCGCTTTTTCCACATCATGCAGCAACATCTGTGTATATCTGCGCTCTTCCTCCGTACCAAGCAAGAGATTGCCTGTCATACCGGCATATAACGGACTGACCAAATCTGCCGGGATATATTTTGACGCACGGCGGTGCTGGAATACCTCATAGTTTTTTATTGTCTGTATGGAGCATTCCACACGCTTTTTCAGTGCATCCTCCGAAATCTCTTTTCCTGTCTGCTCCTGCAAAAATGCTGCCAATGCACGCAACTGGTCCGCTACATAAGCAATGTTATCCTCATTCTGTTGCATCGGAACATCAATCGAAAAAATCGGAACCTCAAACAGCTCCGCAAGGCGGCGGAAGGTAACCAAATTTGCATCGCAGGCCAGATTCGTGTAAACAATGCATCTCGGCTTGGGCAGCAATCCCTTTTCCGCGGCGCCGATAAAGGTCTTATGATAGCTGCACAGCGTCTCAGACAGGCCGCTATTTTCCGCCTGCTGAATGCAGGAGCGCTCAGCATGGGAACCCGACAGATAGCAGGAAAACCCTTCCACATTATATGGATGCAAACCAACCTCATGCAACATTTCGCACGGGGTAAAAATACTGGTAATGGCAGAATCTTCCGGCTTCTGCAACGGTGCAATCATGGTATCCATCATCAGCTTTGACAGATAACGGTCAGCCGGGATCAAATACTTATTTGTTGTCGCCTTTTGCCGGAGCTTCTGTACCTGCCAGCCGGTTTTCAGCAGCCAGCGCGCCCGTTTTGGCGTATCTTCACTGAATTTTTCAACATAGCGGCCAAAGGTATCTACCACTTGCATGTTTTTTCTCCCTCTAATTCATTTCAATATATTTCTATTTAAGTGATACACTTATGGTATCATCTATCCGAAAAAATAGGATTTTATACTATTTCCTTACCATTTTATCACATTTTGTTTTTTAAGGCATCGGCAATAATCACAAGATATCCGCATACAGTAAACCAAAAGTAAACAGAAGTCACAGTTTCATTTACAACGCATTTGCTGGATATGTTCAATAAATTGCAGTGCTCTGGCAGACAAAAGCCAGCCTGACGGCAGAAAGGATGTTTCTGCGTCCAGACTGGCTTGTATATAATTTCACTTACAGTGCCGTCAGACCGATCTCACGCGTACGGATACGGACAACATTATCCAGATCATAGCTGAATATCTTACCGTCACCCGGTTCGCCGGTGTAAGCAGCGTTGCAGATCGCATCGATCGTGATACGCTCCCATTCCTCATTGGAAACAACGATCTCAAATTTGATCTTCGGGATCAGGTTCATCTGGAATGAACGACCACGCACCTTCTTGGTATAGCCGCGCTGGGAGCCGCAGCCCATGACCTGATACAGCGTGATGCCGTTTACATTTATCATAGCCAGTGCGTCCTTGACATCTTCCATTTTATCCGGACGAACGATGGCTTCAATCTTAATCATATTCTATTCCTCCCTGTATGATCAGTCCAGACCGGTAAAGGTCGGGTAAGCACGCTCACCATGTGCAGATTCGTCCATGCCGATGCGCTCCTCGCGTTCCGAAACACGCAGCGGGCAGATCAGCTTTACAATACCTGCGCAGATCAATGTGCCGACAATCGCAAATACGATCGTGAACACAACACTGAATACCTGCGCGGCAAACAGATGCCAATCGCCAAATACAAGGCCATCCCAGCGTGCTACGGAATTGATCGAAGACTGTGCGAAAATGCCGGTGGCAATGCCGCCCCACATGCCGCCGATGCCGTGGCAGCCAAATGCATCAAGCGCATCGTCATAACCAAACGTTTCTTTGATAACCGAAACTGCAAAGTAACAGATCGGGCTGACCAGTGCGCCAATAATGAACGACGACCAGATCGGAACAAAGCCTGCGCCCGGCGTGATCGCTACCAAGCCGAGAACCAGACCGGTCGATGCGCCGACAATGGACGGCTTACCATCACGAATCACATCGATCAGCATCCACGACAGCATCGCCGTTGCGGCAGAGGTATTTGAGGTAATGAATGCATGTGCCGCCAGACCATCTGCTGCCAGTGCACTGCCGGCATTAAAGCCAAACCAGCCGAACCAAAGCAGGCATGCGCCAAGCACGACAAATGGGATATTATGCGGCAGGAAATTGCCGGTTTCTGTACCCTTGCGCTTGCCAAGCAGCAGCGCGAGAACAAGCGCCGAAACGCCGGAGCTGATATGCACAACATTGCCGCCCGCAAAGTCAACCGAGCCGATCTCTGCCAAAAAGCCGCCTTCGCCCCATACCATGTGCGCCATCGGGTAATACACGATGAACGACCACAGCAGAATGAACAGGAACAACGCCTTAAAGCGCATACGTCCGACCACTGCACCGGTAATCAACGCCGGAGTAATGATGGCAAACATCATCTGGAAGATCGCAAAAACAAGCGCCGGAATGCTGTCCGCATACTGGCCAGGCTCCCAGCCGATGCCATTCAAAAATGCATTTTTCAGTGTACCGATAACACCATGAAAATTGCCGCCAAACGACAGCGAATAGCCCACAACTACCCACAATACCGATGCCAGGCCTATAATAAAAAGGGACGACATCATTGTGTTGATAACATTCTTTCGACGAACCAGACCGCCATAAAAGAAAGCCAGTGCCGGTGTCATCAGAAAGACCAGACCTGCACAAATCATGATAAACGCAGTATTGCCAGTGTCTATCATCGTGTTTCACTCCTATCATACGATAATTGAATTAAAAAGTAAACAAAAAAGACGCCCAATACCCTCCCAAAGGAGTATTAGACGTCTTTGTCTGTGAATAGGATAGCATGGTGGGAGAAAAAATGCAAGTAATATTTTACATTCTTTCATACTTTTTGCTCATTTTCTTAAAAGCGGACTATTTTCGTTACAAAACAGGCATAAAATTTGGGCAAAATGATGTTTTGTACAAGTCACCATGCAAGGATATCCTACATATATTGCGAAATACCATACACAGGATACTATACCGCACCCGCTGTCCTTCCGATTTTTTACTATGCTTTGATCGCCCAGCGCATTTTGGTGGAATGGGCACGCGGATTACGGAAGCATTCCTCCGCAGATGGGCGGATTACATCCCGCGCCACTTCGCTGTAAAAGCCCTCCCGCATTCCCTGCCGGAAGGCTTTTTTAACCAGCCTGTCCTCACCGGAATGAAACGTCAGGATCGCAGCTCTGCCGCCGCTCTTCAACACAGTCGGCAGCTTCTCCAAAAAAGCATATAACACTTCAAACTCACTATTGACATCGATTCGCAGAGCTTGGAACGTGCGCTGGCAGGATTTCTTGACTGCTTCTTTCCGCTCAGAGGCTGGAAGGAACGCCAGCGCCTGCTCGATCACTCCCGCCAGCTGACGGGTCGTTTCAATGTTGCCGCCTTTACGGAAAGTCTGCATCACAGCCCTTGCGATCTGTTCTGCATATGGTTCATCCGAATTTTCCACAAGCATGCCTATAAGCTCATCCTCTTCCAGCTCACGCAGACGCTGTGCCGCTGTCACTCCTGCTGTCGGATCCAGCCGGAGGTCAAGCGGACCATCCTGCTTGAAGGTAAAGCCACGCTCTGGATTATCGATCTGCATGGAAGAAACGCCCAGATCTGCCAGAACAAAGTCAAACTTCTGTCCCGGAGCGACCTCATCCAGCTGTGCAAAATTCATACGGCGGATCGTCAGGATATCCTCGCCATAGCCCAGTGCCTCCAACCGCGCCTTTGTCTTTTCCGATTCAATCGGGTCAACATCCGTGGCATATAAATGCCCCTGGCCTTGCAGACATTCGAGCATCCTGCGGGTATGTCCACCATAGCCCAGTGTCGCGTCAAGCCCGACCTGCCCCGGCTGTATCTGCAAAAAATCCAGAATTTCATTGACACAGATAGGAATGTGCATTCCGGCAGGCGTTTTGCCCTTCTGCATGATCTTTTCTACATCTGCCCGATATTTTTCTGGATTGAGTTCCTTGTACTTCTCTTTATAGCTCCGCGGGTGTGTACCCTTATAGCGCACACGGCGTTTATGCTGTTGTTCCATCATAAAATCCTCATTTATTTCCGCTGAACCATTCAGAAAATGCCCCAGCTTTTTCATAGGTAGCCTTAAATAAAATATTCGATCGTCTTTTCCGCTGTCAGCTGTGTATCGCGGTTAAACAAAAGGATCGCTTCCCGTCCTTCGGTCGGGCCAAGCGCATAAATACCGCTTTTCTTTTCATTATTCAACCGTTCCACTGGCACAATGCGGTTGCGCCGGAACGGTTCATTCTCTAACAGTATAATATCCTTTTGCACAAACGGACGCCTGCGGTAATATGGATCAAACATGGAAACCTGCTCGCCCTCCTGCCCGGTAAGCAAAACATAATGGTCGCCTCCATAATTTAGCCGGACAATCACTGCGCCACGGCAGCGAAGTGCATCCGTCAATCTGCTGTCCTTGCCCAGATAAACCTCTTTGCCGGATAGATAAACACAATCAATCGGAAAGTGGCAGGCTTTGCCAAATTCGCAAAGCCAACTGGAAAGGAACATCATCGCCATGCGTGATGTTCCGCTCTTTCCTGACTCCCCTTTTGCGTTATAAGCATCCAAACTGTACAGCATAATATGCCGCACAACATCAGGCATGATCTGTTCCCGGCTGAACAGAAAGCTCATTGCGTTCATCATGGTTGTCGGGCCACAGTCGTATTCTGAAATCTGATAATGCAGTGGTGTCTTCATGCCGGTCAATCCTCCGCACACATCAATCCGACCGTAATATTGGCAATGCGCTCCAGCTCATCCGCTTCGGTATATTCTGCGCAGGAATGCGTATTGTTCATCGCCGTTGCCAGCACAATGCCGGTAATGCCGTGCTCTGACAGCGGGTTATTGTCACTGCCGCCCATTGTGCTGCGCAGGCCACACGCAATGCCCTGCTGTGCACAGACCGCTTCAAACCGTTTGACGACCGCATGCTTCCGCGGTGTGCAATAGGCATGGACATGCACCGTATGGCACGCTTCCATCTCTGCGCCGTACCGTTCTGCGGCTGCGGCAAATGCCTGTCGCGTTTCCTCCCATACCTTGCACGCTTTTTCATGTGAAAAGCTACGGATCTCTCCGGTAATTTTGCAGCAGTCCGGTACAATATTGGTTGCTGTACCGCCGGAGATCGTTCCAATATTCCGTGTTGTTTCGGTATCCAGCCAGCCGTTTTGTAGCTGTCCAGCCGCCTCCACTGCTGCCGCAATGGCATGGATGCCTGTTTCCGGTGAAAAACCTGCGTGGGAGGCTTTTCCATGCATTGTTATCTCAAACGACAGAATCGTCGGAGCCTGCACAGCCGCGCTGCCGACCGGGCCGGACATATCCAGAATATAGGCTTCCTTTGCCCGAAGCCTGCTGTAATCCAATGCCCCGATACCAATGCAATACACTTCCTCCGCCGCTGAAAACAGTACTTCGATCATACGGTGCGGCAGATGTTCCTCCTGAATCACGGTAAGCGCTTCTAAAATGGCAGCAAGCGCTGCACAGTCATCCGCACCAAGCACGGTATTTCCATCTGATGTAATGGTACCGTCTTCATGCACAATCGCCTGCTTTCCACGCGACGGTTCTACCGTATCCATATGCCCGGAAAACAGCAGCGGCGGGAGCTGCTCCATTCCCTCTGATGCTGGCAAAACAGCATATATATTCCCTGCTGTTCCACCAATTTTCTCCGCCGTATCATCCTCTGTCACTGTCAGCCCCAGAGCCCGCAATGCCTGCTTCAAATAATCACAGACAGCACGCTCGCCATAGGACGGACTGTCGCATGAAACCAGCTCGCAAAAGGTCTGAACCAGCCGTTTTCCCTGTACCATGCCTGTATATCCTTTCTCTGTCATCTGCGGACATCGCCGCGGTCACTCACGACACGATAGCCTGATGTGCGCACGCGCCCTTCCAGACATACATGACATTTTGCCGCTTCCTCATCCATACAGATCTTATTGTCATATAGATCATAATGCTTTTTTGCCCGGATTGGGGTCAGATTCGGCATCATGACATTTGCGCCTGCCTTCAGCCCAAGCTCACGCCCGATTGGACTGATTGTGCCCAGCGCTGTTGTGGCGGGCAGCAGCGCGTACGGAAACATCAGCCGCAGGATGGACAGCATGCGCAGCGTCAGCTCCAGCGTTCCCTGCTTTTCATGCGCAAAAGGTGTCTGATGATGCGGAATAAACGGCCCAATTCCAATCATATCCGGCTTTAATTCCTGCAAAAACCGTAAATCGGCGATCAACTCCCGCGTCGTCTGTCCAGGGGAACCGACCATAAAACCTGCACCAACCTGAAAACCGATATCCTTTAAATCATACAGGCATCGCTTGCGATTGGCAAGACGCAACTCCGGCGGATGCAGTTTGCGGTAATGTGCGTTACTTGCGGTTTCATGCCGGAGCAGATAACGGTCTGCACCCGCGTCAAAATATGCCTGATAGCTGCTGCGCGGCTTTTCCCCAATGGACAATGTCACTGCACAGTCCGGATATTTTGCCTTGATCTGCTCCACAAGCGAACATACTGCATCGTCTGTATAATATGGATCCTCACCGCCTTGTAAGACAAAAGTACGGAATCCCATCTGATAACCGTTTTCACAGCTCGACAGTATCTCCTCTGGCGTAAGCCGATAGCGCTCCGCCTGTGCATTGCTGCGCCGGATGCCGCAGTAATAGCAGTCATTTTTGCATATATTGGTAAATTCAATCAGTCCGCGCAAAAATACATCTATGCCATAACGCTCTTTTCGGACTTCATCCGCCGCAGCAAAGAGCGGTGCATCGTCTCCTTCGTGCGCAATCAATATCTGTAATGCTTCATCTGGTAAATTTTGCTGGCTTTTGAGTTGTTGTATCAGCTGTTCCATGTTCACCTCATATTATGTGGTCGTGGCAAAGCCTTTTTTCTAATATTCATATTTATTAACTAGCATTTTCTAATTAAGTAAAGAGTACCATGTTTTCCCTTTACTGTCAAGTAGACGCCTGCTTGATAAACTGTTTCGGCGTGACGCCAAATGCCCGTTTAAACACGCGGTCAAAATAGCCTACATTATCAAAACCGACTGACATGGCAACATCAGAAATTGAACCTTTATCGTTGAGCAAATGCTCCTTTGCACGACTCAGCCGATAGTCATTCAAATAGCCGACTGGAGAGGTCTGTAAGCCCGAACGGAAGCAGCGTAATGCCGCACTCTTGCTGATATTCGCTGCCTGTGCAATATCATCCAGTGAAATTCGCTCGGTGTAATTGTCCCAGATATACTGCATCATTTTACGCAAACGCGCCTGATTTAATATATTTTTATTATTTTTTGACGGAATGATTGCCGATTCGCCCAGATATTCCTCCATATGCTCCGCTATCTCCAGCCACATCGTTCCCAGATTAATCTGTATGCGCAGCTCTGCCGCTTTACGCCTCGCCCTGCATTCACGCCCGGTTTCTTTCATCTGCTCAATCATTCGTCCCTGCCATGGAATATCCTTTTTCAAAATGAGATAATCAATACCGGATACCAGAAACGGCTGAATATACTTATGATACACGACCGAATGCGCCGGAGCGATCATCTCAGGAGAAAAAAGAAAGTCTGTAAAATCACATTTCGAGCCCTCTTTTCCTGCCGGCGCCTGAAAACGATGAATAACGCCGCTATTGATCAATATACCGGTATTCTCACCCAAATGCAAATGTCGGTCGCCAATCTGACACTCCATATCGCCGCTTACCTCGTCGATCAGTTCCAACTCCTTATGCCAGTGCCATTCTACCGATTCCAGCCGACTCCAGTCAAAATGTTCACTATAATATTGGAACGGAAACCCCATCGTACCATGTTCCTTCATTTCACGCAATGTATCGTCTGTTACAATCTCTACGGTATCCTCCGTGACAACCTTCACAAATTCAAACGACATTTTCCCACCTCCCATCGCGCATTTATTTGCTTGACGATATTGTACCATAATGTGAGTATATAATACAAGAATCTCCGTCAATTTATGTGATATACTGCTGTCGTAGACAGATCAAGGAGCTTTTGCTCCTGGTAATTTCAGTTTCTCTCTTCTCTTGGCAGCCGGTCTTTGGGAAACCGGCTGCTTTTTTATTGAAAATATCCTCTCCGTGCGCTACAATGAAAGAAATCGCAATAGGAGAATCGTAATGATCTATACACCATATACCAAACGTGCCATGCGCTTGGCATATCAAGCGCACCACGGACAGACCGATAAGACCGGGCTGCCATATATCCACCACATCCTGCATGTTGCAGAACAAATGCCGGATGAACAGACAACAATTGCCGCGCTACTGCATGATACCATAGAAGATACGGATGTGACCTTTGCTGACTTAGTGCGTGAAGGTTTTCCATCCGAATCATTGGACGCTGTCCGCATGCTCACGCATGATGCATCTGTCCCTTATCTGGATTATATCCGTTCCCTGCGCAGCAACAGGATTGCTGTAACCGTCAAGCTGGCAGACCTTGCACATAACAGCGATCTGACGCGGCTGGACAAAATCACGCCAGCTGATCGGGAACGCGCAGAAAAATACAAAAAGGCAATGGCAATCCTTCGCACCACCGAAGTTGTCGCCGCGCTGATCTGGGATGGGGACAAGTTCATGATCTGCCAACGCCCTGCACACAAAGCACGCGGGCTTCTGTGGGAATTTGTCGGCGGAAAGGTCGAACCGGGTGAAACCAAGCCGCAGGCGCTGATCCGTGAATGCTCGGAGGAATTGGCTGTAACTGTTTCCGTCGATGATGTTTTCATGGATGTTACACATCTCTATCCCGATTTGACTGTTCATCTCACATTGTTTCATGCAACCATCGCAGAAGGCATCCCCAAAAAGCTGGAGCACAATGATATCCGTTGGATTACGCCTGCGGAAATCGGACAATATGACTTCTGTCCCGCCGATGTTGAAATTTTAGACAAAATCCGGGAGGCATATCTGTGATTTATTTGTCGCGTTTTTTCTTCCCATGTGCAGAGGAGGAAAACGGCTTCTTTCTAGGTGAAAGGCGTACATGCTATGATACGTTCTATCCATTCCAGATCTTGCCTGCAAAGCAGCTCACTCGGCTGGACTTTGAGCCGATCACCATTCTATACGGCGGAAATGGTTCGGGTAAAACAACTGTGTTAAACATTATCGCTGAAACATTACAGCTCAACCGTGATACGCTTTATAATCGCTCCAACTTCTTTGAAGCGTATACAAAGTTGTGCGATTATGATACAAAAACCCGCATCCCGCCGCACAGCCGTGTGATTACCAGCGATGATGTTTTTGATTACATGCTCAATCTCCGCAGCATCAACAATGGCATTGACTACAAGCGCGAAGATCTTTTTTATGAATATCTGGACGAAAAATACTCCAATTTTCAGATGCAATCGTTGGATGATTATGAACAGCTGAAAAAAGTCAATCTTGCGCGTCGCAAATCCCAGTCACAATATGTGCGGCGCAACCTGATGGATAACATCCGTGAGCATTCCAACGGGGAAAGTGCATTTTTATATTTTTCCGAAAAGATAAGGGATAATGGGTTATATCTGCTCGATGAGCCGGAAAACAGCCTTTCTCCTGCACGGCAGCAGGAATTGACTGAATTTCTTACATCCTCCGCGCGGTTCTTTGGCTGTCAGTTTATCATTGCCACCCATTCGCCATTCCTGCTTTCCATGAAAGGCGCAAAAATTTACGATCTGGACGAAAATCCAGCAGAGGTAAAAGCGTGGACAGAACTTCCGCATGTCCGCGCCTATTATGATTTTTTTCGCAGCCATGCGGCGGAATTTGAATAATCTTTGCACCAAACACAACGACGGGGATCAGTTTTATGCTGAAATCCCGTCTGATTTTATTTTACAGCATACACGTTTATCCTGCGAAATATTTCAAAGCAAGTGCCATTCGGCTGCAGCGTCCGCTCCAACATTGCTTGTATGACCGCATCGCGGAATTCCTCTTTGTTCTCATCTGGAATACACTGGATAAACGGCACAAGACTGGGCTGGTCGATCCATCGAATCATCTCATCTGCATCTGAAAAGTATTGATCTGCATTTTCTTCTGTGACAACCACACTAGAAAACGGGACTTGCTGCATCAGCATTTCGTATTCCACTTTTGACGGCATGTACCACGGCCATTCAAAGGCTTGAAAATGTTGCGCAAACCGTTCTTCCCTGATCGCTTCCCGAACAACCTGAAGAAAATTTGCACAGTTCCCTTCTCCGCCAAAATTCCATATGAGTACGCCATGCGGTTTCAGCGCGCGGAAAGCATGCCTGATCAGCCTTTTATGGTCTTTTACCCAATGCAGCGCAGCATTTGAAAAAATGACATCAAATACGGTATCGTAATCCATCTGGTTGATATCTTTCTGTGCAAACGCCAGATTATTTCCGGCATATTGCAATGCAGATTGGATCATCCCTGCCGAAGCATCTATTCCAAGAACCTTCCCATCCGGCACCAGCTGCGCCAACTGTGCTGTCAGCGCGCCATCGCCACAACCCAAATCCAAAATAGCTTCATCCCCTTGCAGCTTCAATGCAGATATCAAACGATTTCCCCATTCTTTTTAATGCGTGGATGCCTGTTTATATTTTTGTCCGTCAAATTCAAATGTTTCCATAGCCTAAAACCTCCTATAAAAATAGAAAAGCTGTGCAATCCTATCCTTTGACTGCACAGCTTTTTTACAATTTATATTTTTAGCCCTTGATGTTCTCGCAGATGATTGCACCCATCTCAGAGGTGGAGAGAACCTTCTCGCCTTCCTTTGCGATGTCCGCGGTGCGATGTCCATCGTTGAGTGCCTTTTCTACTGCTGCTTCGATGCAGTCAGCCTCTTCGCCCAGACCGAAGGAATAACGCAGCATCATTGCGCACGACAGGATCGTTGCGATCGGGTTTGCGATGCCCTTGCCCGCAATATCCGGCGCAGAGCCATGAATCGGCTCATACATGCCCAGCTTTGTCTCGCCAATGGAAGCAGACGGCAGCATACCGATGGAACCGGTAATCATGCTCGCTTCATCCGACAGGATATCGCCAAACAGGTTGCCGGTAACAATGACATCAAACTGACCCGGGTTCCGAACCAGCTGCATCGCAGCATTGTCTACATACATATCCTGATATTCGACTTCCGGATACTCCTCACGCAGCTTATGCATTGTCTCACGCCATACGCGCGAAGTTTCCAGAACATTTGCCTTATCGACAGAGACCAGCTTCTTGCCGCGCTTCATTGCCATATCAAAACCACGGCGGCCGATACGCTCAACTTCGGTAACAGAATAGTTCATATCATCCCAGCCAGTCTCACCCAGCTCGCTTTCACGGCGACCGCGCTTGCCAAAGTAAACGTCGCCAGTCAGCTCACGGCAGACCAGAATATCAAAACCGTCACCGATGATTTCTTCCTTGATCGGGCAGGCATCTGCCAGAGCTGCGTGCATCTGTGCAGGACGCAGGTTGACAAACAGGCCCAGATTGGAACGCAGGCCCAGCAGCGCACGTTCCGGACGCTTATCCGACGGAACACTGTCCCACTTCGGGCCGCCTACAGCGCCCAACAGGACAGAATCAGACGCTTTACAGATATCCAGGGTTTCCTGCGGCAGTGGAATCCCATACTTATCAATCGCATTGCCGCCCGCATAGCATTGGGTATACTGGAAGGAATGTCCAAACTTTTCACCGACAACATCCAGTGCCTTCATTGCCTCCGTGACAATTTCCGGGCCGATGCCGTCGCCTTTGATTACTGCAATATTGTACTGCATTACTTGTTTTCCTCCCTTTCCTTCAGGCTCTTGAGCAAGCCGCCTGCTGAAATGATATTCTGCAGGAACGGCGGAAATGCCGCTGCCTGGAACTGCTCGCCGGTGGTGATATCAGTAATGAGGCCGGTATCAAAATCGACCTCTACCTCATCACCTGCGTTGATCGCGTTTGCAGCCTCTTCGCTCTCCATGATCGGCAGACCGATGTTGAGAGAAGAACGATAGAAAATACGGGCGAAGGAGGAAGCGATCACACAGGAAATGCCGTTGTCACGGATAACCTGCGGCGCATGCTCACGGGAGGAGCCGCAGCCGAAATTCTTGGTTGCGACCATAATATCGCCCTTCTTTACGTTCTTGACAAACTCGGTGTCAATATCTTCCATACAATGTGTTGCCAGTTCAACCGGATCGGCAATGTTCAGATAACGCGCCGGAATAATAACGTCAGTATCGACGTTATCGCCATACTTAAAGACAGAACCTCTTGCTTTCATGAATCAATGACCTCCTTATTCCTCAGTCCGCAATTTCAGCCGGATCGGTAATATAACCGGTGATTGCAGATGCGGCAGCAACTGCCGGGCTTGCCAGATAGATTTCCGAAGAAATATGACCCATACGTCCGACAAAGTTACGGTTGGTTGTGGAAATAGCGCGCTCGCCATGTGCCAGAATACCCATGTGACCGCCCAGGCACGGGCCGCAGGTCGGTGTGGACAAAATCGCGCCGGCCTTGACAAAGATTTCTGCCAGACCTTCCTTGATGCACTGCAGGTAAATCTCCTGTGTTGCCGGGATCACGATCGTGCGGACATTTTTCTTCACTGTTCTGCCCTTGAGGATCGCCGCTGCCTCGCGCATATCCTGAATGCGGCCATTGGTACAGGAACCGATCACAGACTGCTGAATTTCGATCTTGCCCAGCTCATCAATGCTCTTGGTGTTTTCCGGCAGATGCGGGCATGCAACAGTCGGGCGCAGTGCAGACAGATCAATCTCATATGTCTCATCATAAATTGCGTCTGCATCTGCTTCAAACTTTGTAACTGGACGATTGACGCGGCCTTCCACATATTCCATGGTCTTTTCGTCGACCGGGAAAATGCCATTCTTTGCGCCTGCTTCAATTGCCATGTTGCAGATGGTGAAACGATCATCCATAGACAGCGATGCTACGCCTTCGCCGCCAAATTCCATCGAACGGTACAGCGCTCCGTCAACACCAATCATACCGATAATATGCAGAATAACGTCCTTGCCGGAAACATACTTCGGCAGGCTTCCCTTCAGATTGAACTTGATCGCAGAAGGGACCTTGAACCACGCCATACCAGTTGCCATGCCTGCTGCAAGGTCAGTAGAGCCGACGCCGGTAGAGAATGCGCCCAGTGCACCATAAGTACAGGTATGGGAGTCTGCGCCGATAATCAGCTCGCCCGGGCCAACCAGACCCTTTTCCGGCAGCAAAGCATGCTCAATACCCATCTGACCTACATCAAAGAAATTTTCGATCTCATGTTTGCCTGCAAAGCTGCGGCAGGTAAGACACTGCTCTGCGGACTTGATGTCCTTATTCGGTGCAAAGTGATCCATAACCAGCGCAATCTTGCTCTTATCAAACACATGGTCAAAGCCAGCCTTTTCCATCTCACGGATCGCAACCGGGCCGGTAATATCATTTGCCAGCGTCAAATCCAGCTTTGCTTCGATCAGCTGTCCTGCTGTTACGCTGTCCAATCCCGCATGGCTTGCGAGAATCTTCTGTGTCATAGTCATTGCCATGGGTGGTAAACCTCCTCTTTTTATGACATCTGCCCGCTTGTGGAAGCAGGCAGATGTTCCGTTTTTTCCTTATTACTCGTTGAGATACTTGTTGATGCCATTGATGTACGCCTTGATAGAGGCTTCTACGATATCTACAGATACGCCGCGGCCAGTGATGACCTCGTCGTCATTTCCGTTAATTGTCATCTTAACAACAGCTTCGCTCTGTGCATCCTGACCATCTGTCAGTGCGCGCAGCGAGTAGTCCTGAAGTGCAATATCCAGACCGGTAATTTTGTTGATCGCAGCATAGGAAGCATTGATCGGGCCATCACTCAGAGCAGCGCGTTCAAATTCCTCATCGCCCTTGGTCATCTTAACGACAGCAGTCGTGCTGATGGTATTGCCGCTATTGATAACATACTGCTTCAGGTTGTAGCGAACCGGACCGGAAACCGGGACAACGCCAATGAGTGCTTCGAGGTCACGGTCCTTGATGACCTTCTTCTTATCAGCCAGAACCTTGAACTTGGCAAAGGCCTTGTCGATCTTTTCCTTAGACAGCGTATAGCCAAGATCCTTCAAGCGTGCTTCAAACGCATGACGTCCGGAATGCTTGCCCAGAACGATCGCATTCTGCGGGATACCAACAGATTCCGGTGTCATGATCTCATAAGTTGCCTTATTATTCAGCACGCCATGCTGATGGATACCAGACTCATGTGCAAAGGCATTTGCACCAATAATCGGCTTGGTCGGTGCAACCGGAACGCCGGTAATCGTCTGGATCATACGGCTGGAGCGATAAATCTGTGTCGTATCAATCCGGGTATCTGCATCAAAGAAATCCTTACGGGTTTTCAGCGCCATGACAACCTCTTCGAGGGAGGCATTGCCGGCACGCTCGCCAATGCCATTAATGGTGCATTCTACCTGACCGATTCCTGCCTGAATGCCTGCCAGAGAATTGGCAACAGCCATACCAAGGTCATTGTGGTTGTGACAGGACAGAATGATATCATCCACACCCTGCACATGCTCACGGATGTAACGAATCAGGTTTGCATATTCGTCCGGAGTCAGATAACCGGTTGTGTCCGGAATATTAACTGTAGTTGCACCATTCTTAATTGCAATATCAACCGCACGGCACAGGAAATCCCAATCCGAACGGGTTGCATCCTCTGCGGAAAATTCGATATTAGACAAATACTTCTTTGCATAGGCAACATGGTGTGCAATGCTTTCAAGTACCTGCTCCTGCGTCATTTTCAGCTTATACTCCATGTGGACTGGAGAGGTCGCAAGGAAAACATGGATACGCGGATCAGCTGCGTCCTTAATTGCGCCATACGCGGTGTCAATATCCTTCTCTACGCAGCGCGCCAGAGAGCAGACGGTAGAATTCTTAACGGTGTGCGCAATTGCAGAAATCGCTGCCGCATCACCGGGAGATGCAATCGCAAAACCAGCCTCGATAATATCTACACCCAGTGTTTCCAGCTGGCGTGCAACTTCGATCTTTTCGCTGAGGTTCATGCTGCATCCTGGAGACTGCTCGCCGTCTCTAAGTGTGGTGTCAAAAATTTTAATCTGCTTTGACATAACAATATCCTCCGTAAAATAATATAATATTTACTGGTTCAAAGGTAGTGGATGGAGCGGGCATAAAAAAAGCCTTCATCTCGCCAAAAATTCTTTTGGAAACAGAGACGAAAGCAAACTTCCGCGGTACCACTCTTCTTGCTGCTATCCTGCTATCGATAGTCAGCCGCTTTACACATCCAGCAATGTGCTTCCCTTATAACGGTGGGACTTCCGTTCCAACCTAATCAGACGCACGATCTGTTTCAGCGGACTGTTCCCGGGTGAGTTTCGCTGCTGAACGCCATTGCCTCGCACCAGACGGCAACTCTCTGTAGACGGCTGACAGTTACTTTACCCGTTCATCACATTTATAATATTAACGATACATATTATACGTCGATTCCGCAGTGCTGTCAAGGGTTTTCCCGAATTTCAGACGAAAAATTACACTTTTAAAGTATTGTCTGTTTCTGACACACAGGTGGAAAGAAACAGACCGCACCCATCAGGATGCGGTCTGCACCGTTATATACACCGATTACTTCTTCCAGAGTCCATGCAGATTGCAGTATGCATATACTGCTTCAATCTCCTCGTCCTCACAGATTGCAAATTTTACCTTCGGCTCCTGTCCCGGCTGAAGCTGCTTTCTCTGATTGCCCTTGCTGGTCTGCAAAGATACCCATTCAATATAATGCGCATCCAGCATCGGATGTTCGACTTCGCCAACTGTGACAGAAACGATTCCGTCCTTTACCTCATAGGCAGGCACATGCTTTTCCACCGCTGCATCCGTAGTGCCCGGAATGATTTCCGTCATTTTCTGTCCGCAGCACATAACTGGAACACCAGCGTTCTTTACCATTGCAATGATATTACCGCAATGCTCACATACATAAAATTTCTGTTCCATTTTCAATTCCTCCATTTATTATTTATGCTTATAGCCTGTGTAAAACAGCATACCCATGCAAAA